>NZ_JBHNYT010000003.1:0-319165 GCF_054960575.1 Pseudoalteromonas sp. PSi26
AGCAACTATCGTAGAGTAATAATTAACGTTTAAGTTAATTGTTAGAAAAAGGTCACTTAGGTGGCCTTTTTTAATGCCTGCAATTTGCCTCACGTGAAGGTGGCGCTCTTACCACAGGCGTAGATGCTTTGTAGCAACGCTCAACGAGTAATAGTTAACGTTTAAGTTAATTAATGCTAAAAAACCCGAGCTTAGTCTCGGGTTTTTTAATGCCTGCAATTTGCCTCACGTGAAGGTGGCGCTCTTACCTTAGGCGTAGGTGCTTTATAGCAACGTTCAATGAGTAATAGGTAACGTTTAAGTAAATTAATACTAAAAAAAACGAGCCGAGCTTAGTCTCGGGGTTTTTAACGCCTGAAGAAAAGTGATTAGTTTTCAGCTATCAGTTATCTGCCCCTGATAAATATGTGATCTATAATACGTCTTTAATAAACGAACTTCCCTCGACTAAAAAGCTCACAAAACTAGCCGCTGGAGATGTGTATTTGATAAGGTAGGGTGTCACTTATTAAAGGGGTCTTCATGCTAAATAAACTAATATTTACTGCAAAAGAAGTTAGGGATAACGAGGATCTGGCTTCTAAAAATAGCGATTGTGAGTTATTTACCCTCATGCAGCGCGCTGGGAACGCTGTGTTCAACGCTTGGCAAGACTTTAATGCATTACATACGTTAGTTGTTGTAGGTCATGGTAATAACGCTGGGGACGGTTATATTACGGCGAGCCTAATTAAACAGATGGGCAAGCAGGTAACTTTGTGTGCCGTTAATCCTGAACAAGCACTAACAGGAGATGCTGCAAAAGCGTTTAAGTTATGGCGTGATGAAGGCGGTGAAGTTAATGCTTATACGAGTGAGTTATTAAACCGAAGTGATTTAATTATAGATGCAATGCTAGGTACGGGGATCACAAGCTCGGTTCGCGATAATTTTGCTAAAATTATTAATGAAATTAATGCCTGTAATAAACCTGTATTGAGTATAGATGTGCCTTCAGGCATCAGCGCAGATACTGGCCAACCTTTAGATATTGCTATACAAGCAAGTAAAACAATAACCTTTGTAGGTATTAAGCAGGGGCTGACAACGGCTATAGGTAAACAGCATTGTGGGCAGTTAATATTTGACGATTTAAATATTGGGCCTGCTTTTTTTGAGCTAGCTACTTCAAGCGGCACACTTATAAATGTTAAGAGCTTTAAAAAGCTTGGTGCGCGCAGTGTAAATAGTCATAAAGGAACTCATGGCAAGTTACTTTGTGTAGGTGGTAATGAGGGTACGGCTGGCGCAATTAGATTAACCAGCGAGGCCGCACTTAGAGCAGGTGCGGGTATGGTAAAAGTGTATACACATTCAAGTTCTGTAGTGCCTGTAAGCATTGGTAGGCCAGAATTAATGGTAACCAGTACTAATCTAAAAGAAGCGCTTGAGTGGGCTAGCTGCGTAGTAATAGGGCCAGGTCTGGGGCAGGATGAATGGGCACAAAAAACCTTTGAGGAGGTTATATATTATTGCCAAACTAATAACATGCCACTGGTTATCGATGCCGATGCGCTAAATTTATTATCCAAGCAAGCCTCATCGTACACATTAAAGCTATGTGTACTTACACCGCACCCAGGAGAAGCATCCAAGCTATTAAGTAAAACTATTGTGGATGTTGAGTCAAATAGGTTTGAGAATGCTCGATTGTGTGCTAAGCGCTATAACGCTACTTGCGTATTAAAAGGAGCCGGAACATTAATTGATAATGCTGAGAATACGTGGGTGTGTGAAGACGGTAACGCAGCACTGGCCGTGGGTGGTAGTGGCGATGTACTCACTGGTATTATTGGCGCCTTACTGGCTCAAGGTTTAAATATTGATGAAGCAGCGCGATATGGCGTAACACTGCACGCTAAAGCCGGTGATATCGCCAGTGAGCGAGACGGGCAGCGAGGTATGCTACCCTCCGATTTATTTAGCATAGTGAGACAGCTGTTAAACTAACTTTCATTAGATTAGTGTTTAGTCACTTTGCTTAAAAGCTTGGTCAGTATGAGATCTTTTTCTGCCTGAAGGAGTTTATCTTCAGTCGCTGCTTTTTCAATATTGGCAATCATTTCCAAGCGTGTAATTTTTTCATAGGCGAGCTCATTTTCATTCAGCTCACTAACCAATACAGGTTTTACTACCCCAAAGTTAGGGTCCTCAATTTTATTAAAATCAAACTCTGCATCTAAATACTCACCGTAAGGTACGTTGTAAATAACAGCTATCCAGAGTTTTTTTTGATTTACATCGTGAGAGCCTAACCAGTGTGTTTTCGGAACTAAAATATCAGCCGAATAATAAATATCATCATAGAAAAAATCGCCATCAATTCTAAAGTAAGCGAGTGACTCACCTTTACTGCCGCTTAACTCAACAAAATCTTCTTTGCTTATCCCTATATAAGGGTTTTTAAATTTTTTACGTTGCTGCATTTAGTAATTAACTTCATAAATTATTAATAATAAATGTACAGCGTTTCGCAAGCACTTGTCTATTGTTAGCTAATAAACGTAATCATTTATTCTATTTCTTCATCCGGCGGGTCGCCTGAGTCTTCCTTACGTTTTCTTTGCTCTTGCTTCGCCTTTTGAACATTTTCGTAGGTAGGTGGCGGAATAGGCATCAGGGAAATAAGCGGAAAAAAAGCTAAAAATAAATATGCCCCTTTCGACATACTTTTACCCCAAGTAATCATTTTTAACAAAAGGCAAACTATTAAAAGCAGCAATGCAGATATTAGGGTTACAAGCACTGCGATGAAAGTAATTCCATTACTGTTAAGTATGTCCATGGTGTGGTTTTTTAATTTATACGTTATTACTATTTGGGGGTAAATTGAACAATAACAATAAAAAAGTACTAAAAAGTAAAAAACCAGCCGAGGCTGGGTTTTATATAAGCGAGGTGCTTAAACGGTGATGATTACATCATGCCGCCCATATAGAGTTTATCCACATGTTTTTATTAAATTCGTTACATGGGAAAATAAGTGATACCCCACTTTATACCCTATCACCTCGAAACCAAGGTTAACCGTCTGAATTGTAACAATTTTACTAGTTTATTTAGTGTGAATAACGTTTTATTCGGTTCCTAAGCAGTTCTAGCTAAGAAGTATATTCTTCTAAATAAATAGTCCGCTAATCTCATATTGCTGCCGGTCAAAAAGTTGTCTTGTGATGACCATTCAGTGCGCTTTAGTTTGTTTCACCGTATTCATTATTCCTAAAAAATGGACATTTAAAACGGCAACAACATGGCTTACTACATCGCCTTTACTCTTTTTCTTAAGATAATCAGTTTGGGCGGTTTAGTTAATTTCGGACTTAATTGATTGCTATGAGAAATGAATTTTATTTTGTTCATAACTTGTTCTTATTTCACCAATAGTTAGTTAAATTCACCATTTATTTTTATTACTTAAGTTGTGGTGTTTTTAATTCATTGAATTTAAAGGAGTTATTGGTGGCGTTATTTTTGCTTAGTAATTGAATCTTGATTTATAAGGGAAGTACAATGTTATTGGATATTCAATCACTTAACCATCAATATCAGAGTGGCAAAAAAACTAAGTTTGCAATCAAATCACTGTCGCTGCAAGTTGAGCCGGGAATTTTGGGCTTGTTAGGTCCAAATGGTGCAGGAAAATCTAGCCTGATGCGAATTCTTGCAACGATTACCAAACCAACCCAAGGAAACATCTTCTGGCAAGGGCAAGACATTATTAAGTCACCTCAAGTATTGAGGAACGAATTGGGCTACTTGCCACAGTATTTTGGCGTCTATGATCAGTTATCTGGTATCGAGTTTTTGCATTACATTGCTAGCTTAAAAGGATTAGATAAATCAACCGCAGATCACATAATTGAAGATTTACTTCATAAACTCAACCTAACGCATGCTGCGCATATGTCACTAAAGGGATATTCTGGCGGTATGAAACAGCGTATTGGTATTGCGCAGGCTCTACTTAATGATCCCAAGTTACTGATTATTGATGAACCAACCGTTGGCCTAGATCCACACGAACGTGCTAATTTTCGTCAGTTATTAACCGAGTTGGCAGGTGAACGTTGTATTCTATTCTCTACGCATATAGTGGCAGATGTTGAATCAATTGCCGATCGCATTGTGATTATGCACTCAGGCCATTTAATTCAATCAGAATCACCAAGTAAACTTCAAGATAAAGTCGCCAATAAATGCTGGCAACTAACGGTCAATTTCAGTGAACTTAAACATATCCAGCATGAATTCATTGTAAGCCATAGCGTGCGAAAAGAATCTAAGGTTGAACTAAATATTGTTGCTGACTTCTGCCCTGATGCAAGAGCCATTTCAAGACCACCGACTCTAGAAGATGCTTACCTTTATTTTACCAGCAACCGACAAGTTCAAACTGCCTATGCGAGGGCAAGTTAATGACTCAAGTATGGCAATGCATCACTGCTGATTTTAAACAACGAACCCGCCAGCAAAGCTTTGTAGTAACACTGCTGGCGATGTCGGTATTAACATTACTTTTTTTCCCTTCCCCTGATGCCCATTATCAAACGCTAGTGATTAATGGTTATCGTGGCATCTACAATAGCGCTTGGCTTGGTGTATGCCTAGCGATGTTGAACGTTTTATTTTTACCGATTATCTGTTTTTATCTGGTCAAAAATGCGCTTGAATTAGACCGACAATCAATGACGGGAGAGCTCATCGCAGCCACTCCTATTAGTAAACTGACTTTTTTATTAGCCAAATGGTGCACGAGTGTACTTATTTTGGTTTCTATTGTGCTGGTTATGCTACTGAGTAGTATTTTGATTCAGATTTATTATGGTGAAAGTTATCAAATAAATCTTTGGGCGTTGATATGGCCTCAGGTAGTTTTTGTCTTGCCAATACTATTAACAATTGCCGCTATCGCGATAATGTTTGAGTCAATTGAATGGCTTAAAGGCGGGTTAGGCAACGTCGTTTATTTTTTCTTATGGATTGGCTCCATTGTTCAAACCATTGAAAGCGTGTCTGGGATTGGAGCATTACTCGATCATTTAGATGCAGAAGTTGCCGAACGTTTTCCATTACAGCAAGGTGATACAAATATAGGGGTAAGTATCACTAATGCAGCAGATGAGATAAACACTTTCGTTTGGCAAGGAATAGAGCCGACAATAGCCAGCCTATGGGGTGCCCTGCCTTTACTTTTTATTTGTCTTACTTGTTTAGCATTAGCGTTTATATTTTTTGACCGTTTTAGCAAAAATTCAACACCTGAAAATAAGCAATCTTCATGGTTGAATTTCACCTTAAAAGCTAGAGTGACTGACCTACTTGATATTTTCTTTGTTGCTTTAACCAAGCATTTTTCTTTTACTCGCTTATTACGATTAGAGTTAAAATTAATACTCAAAGGTCATTCAGTGTATTGGTTTATCGGTTTGCTGGTGTTAAATATTTTTCAATTGTTTATCAGTCAAGATTTGCTTGTTAGCCTTGTTTTACCTATTTCGTGGTTATGGTGTGTTTTGGTGATCTCTCAACTAGGGCAATTAGAAAAACAAGCGAATACTGTAGAGTTAGTTACTTACAGTAAACAATCATCTATTTTACAAAGCTTGGCCTGCTATTGTGCCGCTTCGATATTATTAGTCTTAGCAAGCATGGGCAGCGTTATCCGCTTTACTGGAAGTGCTGAGTGGTTGTTACTCGTCCAATTGATTATCGCCATTTCATTTACCGTATCGCTAGCCTATTTCTGTGGCGCGTTTACTGGAACAAAACGGATGTTTGAAGTGCTTTATCCTGCACTTTGGTACATAGGACCAATTCAAACAGCATTATATGTCGATTTTTTTGGTGTTAATAGCCAAGCAAGTTGGCAGGCCGGAGTTCCTTATTATTTTGTAGCTATTTCAATAAGCTTACTCATGTTAACGGTTAGTGCCAAAAGCACACGTTAATCTATGTATATAGTAGGGTTCGTTGTAGATCTCTTGCTTGCATTTGATACGTTGAATTGTTTGATAAGCCAATAACAGTCCTTTATAGGAAAGTTGCTAACGGCAGTGATGAGTTGAGAAGCAGGTAATAGGTTTGACTGGAAGATAGCTTTCGCTTTGTTCACAATTAATACATATCAAAACTGTTATTAGATATTCATAAATAGCTAATAAAAAAGCCCAAATATTGCTATTAGGGCTTTCAAAAATTTTAGTAGATTAAGCGGTAATAGAAAAATCTATTACATCATGCCGCCCATGCCACCCATTCCGCCCATGCCACCCATATCAGGGGCACCAGCAGCTTCTTCTTTAGGGATTTCAGCAACCATTGCTTCAGTTGTGATCATTAGACCCGCAATAGACCCTGCAAATTGTAGTGCAGAGCGCGTTACTTTAGTTGGATCTAGGATACCCATTTCAATCATGTCATTGTATTCGCCAGTTGCTGCGTTGTAACCGTAGTTACCTTCGCCACCTTTAACAGCGTTAATAACAACAGATGCTTCGTCACCCGCGTTAGTTACGATTTGACGAAGAGGTGCTTCCATCGCACGAAGGGCAACTTTAACACCGTGGTTTTGATCTTCGTTATCGCCAAGTAGTTCAACTAGCTTGCTAGCTGCCCGTACTAGAGCAACACCGCCACCCGGTACTACGCCTTCTTCAACCGCTGCACGAGTTGCATGTAATGCATCTTCAACACGGTCTTTTTTCTCTTTCATTTCAATTTCAGTTGCTGCGCCTACTTTAATTACTGCAACACCGCCGGCAAGTTTAGCCATACGCTCTTGTAGTTTTTCTTTATCGTAGTCTGATGTTGCTTCTTCAATTTGTGCTTTAATTTGAGAAACACGACCGGTAATGCCTTCTTCTTCGCCAGCACCATCGATGATAGTTGTATCGTCTTTAGTGATAACAACGCGCTTAGCTGTACCTAGGTCTTCAACTGTTGCTTTTTCAAGCTCAAGGCCAATTTCTTCAGAAATAACAGTACCGCCAGTTAATACGGCGATATCTTGTAACATCGCTTTACGACGGTCGCCAAAACCAGGAGCTTTAACCGCTGATACCTTAACAATGCCGCGCATGTTGTTAACTACAAGCGTTGCAAGTGCTTCGCCTTCAAGATCTTCAGCAATGATTAATAGTGGCTTGCTTGCTTTAGCAACGGCTTCTAATGTAGGTAGTAGCTCACGAATGTTAGATACTTTTTTATCTACAAGTAGAATAAATGGGTTATCTAATTCAACTGCGCCTTTTTCAGCGTTGTTAATGAAGTAAGGAGATAGGTAACCACGGTCAAACTGCATGCCTTCTACAACATCTAGTTCGTTCTCTAGTGATTGACCTTCTTCAACAGTAATAACACCTGTATTACGGCCTACTTTTTCCATTGCTTGTGCAATGATGTCGCCAATTTCTTTATCAGAGTTAGCTGAAATAGTACCTACTTGAGCAATAGCTTTAGTATCAGCACAAGGAACAGAAAGCGCCTTAAGCTCTGCAACAGCAGCAATGATTGCTTTGTCAATACCGCGCTTAAGGTCCATTGGGTTCATGCCTGCAGCAACTGCTTTAAGGCCTTCATTAACAATAGATTGTGCAAGTACTGTAGCGGTAGTTGTACCATCGCCAGCTGCATCATTTGCTTTAGATGCAACTTCTTTAACCATTTGCGCGCCCATGTTTTCAAACTTGTCTTCAAGTTCGATTTCTTTTGCTACAGATACACCATCTTTAGTGATCACTGGAGAGCCAAACGATTTGTCTAGTACAACGTTACGGCCTTTAGGGCCTAATGTAACTTTAACTGCGTTTGCTAGAATGTTTACGCCAGTTAGCATTTTAGCGCGTGCGTCACCTGCAAAAAGTACTTCTTTAGCTGCCATGTTTTAAATTCCTCTAAATTCTTAAATGTTTGTTAAACGAAAAGTAGGCTTAGCCTACAATGCCTAAAATGTTGTCTTCACGCATGATCAGGTACTCTTGACCTTCGATCTTTTCAGTTTTCTCAACATATGAGCCAAATAACACAGTGTCACCGGCTTTTACTTCTAAAGCTCTAACGTCACCGTTATCTAAAATACGACCATTACCTACGGCTACTACTTCTCCGCGAGTTGATTTTTCAGCTGCAGAGCCAGTTAATACAATACCGCCAGCAGATTTTGTTTCTTCTTCTAGACGTTTAACGATTACGCGATCTTGTAAAGGACGAATGTTCATGTTTTTTAGTTCTCCTAACAGTTTCTGAACAGTACAGAAAAAAGCTTTTCTAATTTGCATTCATTAATGGGGGTAGAGTGAAAAATTCCAAGAGAAAAAATGATAATTTTTTAATCTTTTCGTTCAAACTCACCATCAATGGTTGTTGGTTGTTCGGTTTGTTGCTGGTCACGCATTGAATGCGGTTGTTGAGCGTATGGGGAAGGACCTTGTTGCATACCTGCACTCATTCTCACAGTTGCCTGACTTGCAAGGCCTGCAGCAAATTTATTACGAATTGCAGGGGTTAATAAAAGTAAACCAAAAACGTCAGTCATGATGCCTGGCGTTAACAATAGTACACCGGCAATAATTACGCATATTCCCGTGAATAATTCTTTAGCAGGCATCTGGCCTTGCGCCATTTGCGTTTGCGCATTTTGAAGCGCGCCCATACCTTGTTGTTTCACCATCTTAGCGCCTAAAATTGCGGTAATAACCACTAATGCAATCGTCGCTACACCCCCTATTACGTCGCTTACTTGAATTAACAAGGCGATTTCGATAATAGGAATGATAATAAACAACACAAATAAAAATCTAAACATAATGCTCTCTAAATAAGGTACTCGTAAGAGTTGATGAAATATAAGTGAGGGTTAATGGGTCTCTTTTCAAGGTTCATGCGTAGGTAGTGTCATTTAACTGGATTTCTACACATTGGCTTACCTATCAGATACTATGAAGCTAGACATCGTTCAACAAGTAAAGGTTCATAATGAATACACAATTTAAATTAATTTTTACTACCTGTAAAAACGAAGCTGAAGCACGCATGCTTGGCAAAGCCTTGGTAGAAAAAAAGCTGGCTGCGTGTGTCAATATTTTACCCGAAATGTCTTCTATTTATATGTGGGAGGGTGAGGTAAAAGAAATGACAGAAGTTAAAATGCTAGTTAAAACCAAAACAGAGAAAATGAACGATGTGTTTTTAACTATAAAAGCGATGCATAGCTACGAAGTACCCGAGATACAAGTTATTGACATAACAACCGGAAACTTGGCCTATTTTAACTGGATGGATGAGGTATTACATTAATGCGCTTTTTGTTTTTGCTATTAGTGACATTATTAATAGCCCCTGCAAAGGCTACATCAAATAATGTGCTTAACGATTTATTAGCGCCCACGCAGCAAACCTTTTTACCGGTAACACAAGCGTTTGAGTTTGACTTTGATCAGCAAGGCCGCACCTTGTTTATAGGGTGGGATATTGCGCCAGGTTACTATTTATATAAGCAAAAAATAGAGATACTCGCTAAAGATGCCAGCATTGATGTAGGAAGCTTAGGTGATGGCGAGATTATCGAAGATGAATTTTTTGGTAAAACAGAGGTATTTTTTCAAAGCGTTAGTATCATCAGTAAGCTGAGTGACGTGAATGAAGGCGCCGTAGTCAAAGTGCGTTATCAAGGCTGTGCTGAGGCTGGGCTCTGTTACCCGCCTGAAGTTATAACAATTCCATTGAGTGTTATTGCGGGTGAGCAACTGCAAAGTGCAACACCGTCTAGTACCGCAAGCGCATTAACCGACTCAACATCGCAATCGGATGCTGCTACCACTAAAAAAGCTCTTTCTTTTACTGAGCAACTGGCAAGTCAAAGTTTAGCTATTAACTTATTAGTATTTTTTGCAGTGGGTGTGGGGCTTGCTTTTACACCATGTGTGTTCCCGATGTTTCCTATTTTGTCGAGCTTAATTGCCGGGCAACAAAATTTATCAACTAAAAAAGCCTTTGCACTTTCGTTCGTATACATACAAGGCATGGCGGTAACTTATGCAGCATTAGGGTTAGTTGTTGCAGCATTAGGTGGACAAGTACAAGGGTATTTACAGCACCCCTATGTACTTATTAGCTTTAGCTTATTATTTGTATTACTGGCTATGTCGATGTTTGGGTGGTACGAAATAAAACTCCCTAGCAGTGTGATGAATAAACTCACGCAGGTAAGTAATAATCAAAAAGGTGGCAACTATGTTGGTGTATTTTTGATGGGGGTATTGTCCGGTTTAATTGCATCACCTTGTACTACGGCACCGCTATCAGCCGCTTTATTATACGTTGCGCAAAGTGGTGACTACTTAGTGGGCGGCTTAACGTTGTATGTATTGAGTTTAGGGATGGGGCTACCTTTATTATTGCTTGGTACATCGGGTGGTAAATTGCTACCTAAAGCAGGCGGTTGGATGGAGCAAGTTAAAACCTTATTTGGCTTTGTAATGTTGGTCGTTCCGCTAATATTGTTAGAGCGTTTGATAAGCGCCAACATTATATTACTTATGGTAGGTATATTGGCGTTAGCTGCTGCTTTGTACTTACACCATTGGCAAAGTAATCAGCAGCAAAGTAAATTAAAAACAGGTTTATGGTTTGCAGCCATGTTGTTGGTATTTACTGGATTTAGTTTAGCTAAAGACTATTTTTGGCCTGTACAAGTCCAAGTAAACTCACAAAAAAACGAGTTTAAACACGTTGCCAATTTAGCCGAACTAAAAGTCGCGGTCGATGATGCCAATAAACAAGGTCGACTTGTTATGGTCGATTTATACGCCGATTGGTGTGTTGCGTGTAAAGAGTTTGAACATTACACTTTTCCCGATGAAAATGTGCAAAAGGAGTTTAGTCATTATCAGTTAATTCAAATCGATTTAACTGAAAGTGATAGTAAAACTATTGAGCTAATGGAAGAGTATGACGTGTTCGGGTTACCGAGTATTTTGTTTTTTAACACTCAAGGGCAAGAGCTAAGCACGTTGCGAGTGACAGGCTTTTTAAATGCTGAGGATTTTGCTAAACACCTTGCTACAGTGCGTGCCAGCGCACAATAATAGTGCAATAAAGCCACTTAAGTTTACTAAGTGGCTTTGTCATTTATACCTTTCAAAATGTACCTAAAACAGTGATTAGACCAGTATTTTGCTGTTATTTACCTCGAAATCACTATAATACCCAGCTAACGTGAGAAAATGTTGCAATTTAGCTTTTTTATGCTTAGTTTAAAGTTAAAAAATAGCTAGCAATGGCTTAACTCATTACTTAGAGGGTATATCGCGTATTATGGCTGCAAAATTAAAGATTTTAGTTGTTAATGGTCCAAATTTAAACATGCTAGGAAAGCGCGAGCCAGAAAAATACGGTACGCAAACACTTAGCGAGATTATGAGCGAACTAACAAATACCGCTAATAGTCTGAATGTTGAACTTACGCACTTTCAAAGTAATGGTGAGCAAGCGCTCATAGAACGAATTCATAATGCTTGGCAAGCGGTTGATTGTATCATTATTAACCCCGCAGCATTTACGCATACAAGCGTTGCATTACGTGATGCATTGTTAAGTGTTGATATTCCGTTTTATGAGGTGCACTTGAGCAATGTGCACGCACGTGAAGCTTTTCGCCATCATTCTTATTTTTCAGATGTGGCACAAGGCGTTATATGTGGATTAGGTGCAATGGGTTACCACGCAGCATTAAATGCAGCGGTTAACCGGTCGCAAAACGCAATTTAATTTAAAAATTAACACACTAACAAACTAACAGGCGGGTCGTGTAATGGATATTCGCAAGATAAAAAAACTTATCGAATTAGTAGAAGAATCGGGCATTGCGGAACTAGAAATCACTGAAGGTGAAGAGTCGGTACGCATAAACCGTAACAACATGAGTGCGGGTCCAGCTTACCCACAATTTGCACCACAACAATATGCACCGGCTCCTGCACAGCAAGCGCCAGCCCCTGCAGCCCCTGTAGCAGTTGAAGCAGAAGCTGCGCCTGCTGCACCAACGGGTCATCAAGTTAAATCACCTATGGTTGGTTCATTTTACTCAGCATCTTCTCCAGAGGCACCTGCTTACGTAGAAGTAGGCTCTAAAGTTAATGTAGGCGATACACTGTGTATCATTGAAGCCATGAAAATGATGAACCAAATTGAAGCTGATAAAGCGGGTACTGTACGCGCAATTTTAGCTGAAAACGGCGAGCCAATTGAATTTGACCAACCTCTATTCATCATTGACTAATAGCATAACGTAAAAGGCCAACTCTAATGTTAGATAAAGTAGTCATAGCAAACCGAGGTGAAATAGCACTTCGTATATTGCGCGCCTGCAAAGAGCTTGGGATCAAAACGGTTGCTGTTCATTCAACGGCGGATCGCGATCTTAAGCATGTATTGCTTGCAGATGAAACCATCTGTATTGGTAAGCCATCAGCAACAGAAAGTTATTTAGATATACCGCGCATTATTGCTGCGGCCGAAATAACTGATGCGGTAGCGATTCACCCAGGTTATGGTTTTCTTGCAGAAAACGCAGACTTTGCAGACCAAGTTGAGCAAAGTGGTTTTGTATTTATTGGACCAAAAGGCGACACAATTCGCCTAATGGGCGATAAAGTATCTGCTATTGCCGCAATGCGTAAAGCCGGCGTTCCATGTGTACCGGGTTCTGATGGCCCTGTAACAGACGATAACGAACGTAACATGCAAATTGCTAAGCGCATTGGTTATCCGGTTATTATTAAAGCCGCTGGTGGCGGTGGTGGCCGTGGTATGCGTGTAGTGCGTAATGAAGCTGAATTAGTAAATTCAATTTCGTTAACGCAGCAAGAAGCTAAACAGTTTTTTGGTAACGGTATGGTTTACATGGAGAAATACCTTGAAAACCCACGTCATATCGAAGTACAAGTACTAGCCGACGGACAAGGTAATGCAGTTCACTTAGGTGAGCGTGACTGTTCAATGCAGCGTCGTCATCAAAAGGTTGTTGAAGAGGCTCCTGCACCAGGCATAACAGCTGAAACACGTAAGTTTATTGGCGAGCGTTGTACACGTGCATGTATTGAAATTGGTTACCGCGGTGCGGGTACGTTTGAGTTTTTATACGAAAACGGCGAGTTTTATTTCATTGAAATGAATACCCGTATTCAGGTTGAGCATCCAGTAACAGAAATGGTTACAGGTATCGACTTAATCAAAGAGCAGCTAAAAATAGCAGCGGGTCAGCCATTATCGTTCACGCAAGACGACGTCGTTATTCGTGGCCATGCCATTGAGTGTCGAATTAATGCTGAAGACCCTGAAACGTTTATCCCGTCACCGGGTAAAATTACACGTTTTCACCCAGCTGGTGGGTTAGGTATTCGTTGGGACAGCCATATTTATGCTGACTACACTGTACCACCTCACTATGATTCGATGATTGGCAAGCTAATTACTTACGGCGAAAACCGTGATGTGGCTATTGCCCGTGCACGCAATGCACTAAACGAATTGGTAATCGATGGGATTAAAACAAACACGCCTTTGCATAAGCGTATTCTTGCAGATGAGAATTTTCAAAATGGTGGAACTAATATTCACTACCTTGAGAAAAAGTTAGGTTTGTAATCTTCCTAAAATATAAAAACCGGCTTAGGCCGGTTTTTTTATGCCTGAAACTTCAATTTATCGCCATAAAAAAATAATCTGGTATGATTAGCCAATATGCGCTTTTAAGTTAATTTTGAGGTAGTAATGGCCCGTAGTTTTGAATCTCATTTAAATGATGAACTTGCAACTGTTGCAATGGGTAACCAAGTAGCAGCGATTATTGAGCAAGGTGCTGTGATTTATTTACATGGTGATTTAGGCGCTGGTAAAACAACGTTTACACGTGGTGTAGTGCAAGGCTTTGGCCATACAGGCAAAGTTAAGAGTCCAACTTATACACTGGTTGAACCTTACGAACTTGAGCGTGCTAACGTGTATCACTTTGACTTGTATCGTTTAGGTGATCCAGAAGAACTCGAATTTATGGGAATACGCGATTATTTTTCACCACAGGCTATTTGTGTTGTAGAGTGGCCGGAAAAGGGGGGGGAATTTATTCCTGTGCCTGATTTAGATATAACGCTAAGCTATGTAGGTGACGAGCGTAAAATTGTAATCAAAAGTACCAGTGAACGTGGTGCAGCAATTGTCGATAAACTAAAAAAATAAATAATAAAATAGTGAAGGCAGTAATTATCAAATGAATCGAGGCGCGGTTAAACTCTCAGTTTCTCTTATGGTTTTTATCATGAGCTTTTCTTTGTGGGCACAAAACACGATAAATAGTGTGCGTGTGTGGCCATCTCCGGATAGTACACGTGTTGTATTTGATTTAGACGATAAACCCGATTTTAGTTATTTTATGCTAAAAAACCCAAGCCGCTTAGTGGTTGACCTAGAAAACACCAAAGAGCTTAAAGTACTACCCGGTGTGCCACCTAAGCACCAAATTGTTAGCAAACTACGTTACTCAAAGCCCAAAAATAAGCAAAGCGTTCGTTTAGTATTTGAGCTAAACGCACCCGTAAAACCAGTGCTATTTGCGCTTGCGCCTACTGGGCCATACAAAAATAGGCTTGTGGTCGATTTATATAATAAAAGTGAACCTGAACCAGTGGCTTCACCTGCACAAAAAGCGGCTAAAAAACGTCAACTTAGCCAAGAACGCGATATCGTAATTGCTATCGATGCAGGGCATGGCGGTGAGGACCCTGGCTCAATAGGGCCATCAGGCACGTATGAAAAAACGGTCACGTTGCAAATAGCTAAGCGTCTTGAGCGAATGATAGACGCTGAGCGGGGCATGATTTCGCGTATGGTACGAAGTGGCGATTACTTTGTAAAACTTAATACGAGAACAAACAGAGCACGAGAGAAAAAAGCCGACTTCTTTGTGTCTATTCACGCTGATGCATTTACAAGCCCTGGTCCCAATGGGGCATCGGTATGGGTACTGTCATTACGAAGAGCTAATTCTGAAATCGGTAAATGGATAGAAGATAAAGAAAAGCATTCCGAGTTACTGGGCGGTGCAGCCGATGTAATGAAGGATGCGGCTAACGAAAAATACTTAGCGCAAGCATTGCTTGATATGTCGATGGATCATTCAATGAAAACCGGCTTAAACGTTGCTGAAGAAGTAGTTAAAGAGCTACGAAAAGTTGCAAAGCTTCATAAAAAAGACCCGCAACATGCTAGCCTTGCGGTTCTTAAGTCGCCAGATATCCCCTCAATTTTGGTCGAAACGGGGTTTATATCTAACCCGCGAGAAGAAAAATTATTGAAAAGTGCAAATCATCAAGAGCGTTTAGCCAAGGCTATGTTCACTTCAATTAAAAATTACTATTTGAAAAATCCACCAGATGATTCGTTGTTTGCAAAATTAAAGTCTCAATACCCTACAAAACATAAAGTACGCCCAGGTGAATCTTTAAGTATGTTGGCAAGCCGTTATGGGGTCAGCATAAGTAAAATAAAAAAAGTAAATAAACTAAATTCAAACACGCTTTTTATTGGTCAAGAGCTCGACATACCACAAAGTTAATTACATAAATCTGCATGCAGTTTGCTAGGAAATATCATGAATATTGAAATACTACCTGCTCGTTTAGCCAACCAGATTGCCGCAGGTGAAGTGGTTGAGCGTCCAGCGTCGGTAGTAAAAGAGCTTGTTGAAAATAGCCTAGATGCTGGCGCTACTCGTATTCAAATAGAGATAGAGCGTGGTGGTCATAAGCTTATTCGTATTCGTGATAATGGCTCGGGTATAGGTAAAGAAGAGCTCACACTTGCGCTTTCTCGCCATGCGACAAGTAAGTTAAAGTCGCTTGATGATTTAGAAAATATTTGTTCACTAGGTTTTAGGGGCGAGGCATTAGCTTCAATTAGCTCAGTATCGCGATTAACCCTCAGCTCCAAACCAAAGACTCAAGACGCTGCTTGGCAAGCATTTGCAGAAGGCCGTGATATGGCTGTGCAAGTTAAGCCGGTTGCTCACCCTGATGGCACCACCATTGAGGTTAAAGATCTATTTTTTAATACCCCTGCACGGCGCAAATTTTTACGTACCGAAAAAACAGAGTTTACCCATATTGATGAGCTCATTAAGCGCATAGCGCTTAGCCGGTTTGATGTATCGATTACGCTGACTCATAACGAAAAAGTAGTTAGGCAATACCGCGCCAAAACAGATCCCGCTCACGCCATAACTCGCGTTGCACAAGTTGCAGGTAAGGCGTTTGCAGAGCAAGGACTTCATATTCAATCAGGGGAAGCAGGGCTTCAACTACATGGCTGGGTTTTACCGGTAGGCTCTGTAAATACAACGCAGTACACGTATGTAAATAATCGTATGATGCGCGATAAGCTCATTTTACACGCTATTCGTCAGGCATTTGAAGAAGTTAGTGGGGTACAAGAGCTACCAGGGTTTGTAATTTATATTGATATTGACCCACGCCAAGTTGATGTAAATGTACACCCAGCAAAGCATGAAGTACGTTTTCATCAAGGTCGCTTAGTACACGACTTTATTTTACAAGCGATTAAGCAAGTTGTGGTGCCATTACAGGGTGAGTTTAACAATGAAGCGGTAACGACAGCTGATGATCATTTACCTGCATTTACTCATGCCATGCATCCGTCGACATCTAAAAATGAGACTAGCGGCGGTTACGATTATCCTAAATCTCAGTTACAACCAAATTACTCAGGTAGTTCAAGTTCAACTGGTGCAAAAAGTAGTGGTGGTGAATACAGAGCAACATCAAGTGCAAACCATCAAGACGTGAATGCGTTTTATCAAGGAGTGAGTGAACAACATGCTGCTCACTTTGATGTCGTGGCGCAAACCACTCAGCAAGATTCATCAGTACCGGAACAAAGTGCTGTGAGTATGGTGTCTATTATTAGTTTGCATGATGGAAACTGTGTCTTTAGTGCGCAGCAGCAGCTATTTTGCTCACATTTTAAATACGCCATAGTTGATGATTGGCATGAGCAAATTAAAGAGCAAGGTAGCCTTGAAGGTAAAGCATTGTTATTACCTGTAAGGGTTAATTTATCAAAAGAAGACTGTTTGCTAATCGAAGGGCAGCAATCGTGGTTCACGCTGCTTGGCTTTGAATTGATGATAGAGAAGCAGTTTGTCATGGTTAAAAAGCTGCCATCATGTTTGTATTTACTTGATGTAAGTAATGCTGTTAACGAGTTACTAAGCGCCTGTAAAAGGCAGCTTGAAAACATAGAAGATTGGTTAAAATGGCAGGCCGAATGTATACCGCCGCGCTTTTATGCTAGCAACGTATTTATAACTCAACAAATGCGCTTACAAAATAATCCGCAAACTATTGAACGCTTGCGTGAAAAAGCAGTTAAAATAGAGCTAAGTCAGTATATAGCGCAATTAAATTAGGGTGTTCGTGTTGAGTCAATTACCAGTTATATTTTTAATGGGTCCCACTGCTGCAGGTAAAACAGCATTGGCTATTTCTTTGTGCGAGCATTTAAATACAGAGATAATCAGCGTCGATTCAGCATTAGTGTATAAAGGTATGGATATTGGCACTGCAAAACCTGATTCAGAAGAATTGGCTCGCGCTCCACATCATCTTATTGATCTGCTTGACCCGAGTGAAACGTATTCTGTTGCAGATTTTAGACGTGATGCAATAAAAAAAATTGATGAATTTCATCAACAAGGTAAAGTACCTGTATTAGTTGGAGGTACAATGCTGTACTTCAAGGCACTTATTGACGGTTTATCGCCTCTGCCTGAGGCAGACCCAGCTATAAGAGCTCAACTTGAAGCAGAGGCTAGTGAGTTTGGCTGGCCACACTTGTATCAAGAACTCGTAAAAATAGATCCACAAGCGGCACAAAAAATGAGTGAAAACGACTCGCAAAGAATTAACCGTGCGCTGGAGGTATATCGATTAACCGGTAAAACAATGACTGAACTGCAAAAGCAAAAGCAGCCACCTTTACCGTATACTTTTCATCAATTTGCCATTGCGCCGCAAGAGCGAAGTGAATTACATCAACGAATTGAAGAAAGGTTTAAAATAATGATAGAACAGGGGTTTGAAAATGAAGTTTCGGCCTTATATCTACGTAAAGATTTACATCACAATATGCCTTCTATTCGTTGTGTGGGCTATAGACAGATGTGGGATTACCTTGCGGGTGAAGTAAGTCATGATGAAATGGTGTTTCGAGGTATCGCAGCAACCCGGCAATTGGCTAAGCGTCAATTAACTTGGTTGAGAAGTTGGCCTGATGTTACTTGGTTAACAACCGGCGATGAAGAAAACTTGCATCATGTAGTAAGTTCGCTAAGCTAGTAGTAGTTGGATATGATTTAGCTTTATTAAATGAGTTCAGCCACTTAATTATAATAACACCTAGAACGAAGGAAGAATAACATGGCAAAAGGCCAATCGTTACAAGACCCATTTTTGAATGCACTACGTCGTGAGCGCATTCCGGTATCAATCTTTTTGGTTAATGGCATAAAATTACAAGGTAAAATTCAGTCATTTGATCAATTTGTTATTTTACTTGAAAACACGGTAAACCAAATGGTTTACAAACACGCAATTTCAACAGTTGTACCTGCTCGCGCAGTCAACTTCCAAGGTGTTCAAGGGAGCGATGACACTGAAGAACCAGAAGCTGGAAACTTTTAATTAGGAGCGTAATGCTTGTTTGACCGCTATGAATCCGGCGAACAGGCAATTTTAGTTCATATCGACTTACCTAAAGAAGGGGATCGTGAAGATCTTCATGAATTAGAGATGTTGGTATCTTCTGCTGGTGTTAGTAGTTTGGCGGTTGTGCAAGGCAGCCGTCAAGCACCACATCCGAAACTATTCGTCGGTACCGGTAAAGCAGAAGAAATAGCTGAGATTGTCAAAATCCACAATGCAGATGTCGTTATTTTTAATCATCAACTCAGACCGTCACAAGAACGCAACTTAGAGCGCGTTTGTCAGTGCCGTGTGCTTGATAGAACGACCCTTATTCTTGATATTTTTGCCCAACGTGCACGTACCCATGAGGGTAAATTGCAGGTTGAATTGGCACAACTACGTCATATGTCTACTCGGCTGATCCGAGGTTGGACTCACCTTGAGCGTCAAAAGGGTGGTATTGGTCTACGTGGACCTGGTGAAACTCAATTAGAGACCGATAGGCGTTTACTGCGCGTACGTATTCAAAGTATTCGTGCACGACTACAAAAAGTGGCAGTCCAGCGTGAGCAGGGTAGACGCGCGCGTAACCGTAATGAAATTCCAACGGTGTCGTTAGTGGGTTACACTAATGCGGGTAAATCTACATTATTTAATCGTATTACAGATTCTGAGGTTTATGCTGCCGATCAGCTTTTTGCGACGCTTGACCCAACACTGCGTAAACTGGAGTTGGGTGATGTTGGTCAGGTGATTTTAGCCGATACCGTGGGTTTTATCCGTCATTTGCCTCACGATTTAGTGGCTGCATTTAAAGCAACATTGACCGAAACACGTGAAGCCGATTTACAGTTACACGTAATAGATGCTGCTGATTCGCGAATTAAAGAAAATATTGAACAAGTGCAATCGGTGCTTAAAGAAATTGAGGCCGATGACGTTCCACAACTATTAATTTATAATAAAATTGATGCGCTTGATAATGTTGCTCCGCGTATTGATCGAGATAGTGAAGGTCAACCTATAAGAGTATGGTTGTCTGCACAAACGGGTGAAGGGTGCGAATTACTAAGCGAAGCCATTAGCGAGTTGCTTGCTAAAAAAATGTTTAGTGAAACGCTTTTATTAACCCCTTTATACGGGCGTTTAAGGGCTTCACTTTTTAGCTTAAATGCGGTGCATGAAGAGCGATTTGATGAACAAGGCAATTGGCTACTAGATGTAAGAATGCCAATGGTTGAATGGAATCGCTTAATTAAAGAATTTGGTCCTGAAATTGTTGGTTTTATCAACCGAGATTAAAAATTGACGTTTAAATGTCGGTTTTTGTATGAGAAACGCAGTAGATTTGATAGATTTAACACAATTTCCTAATTTATTTAGATAACAATGGAGTATAGCTATGGCCTGGAATGAACCGGGTAATAATGGCAATGACAAAGATCCGTGGAACAATAAAGGCGGACGTGATCAAGGCCCACCTGATTTAGACGAGGTGTTCCGTAAGTTTAGTAACAAGTTCGGCGGCTTATTTGGCGGTAAAAAATCCGGCAATGGAAGCGGTGGCGGACTTGGCGGAGCCGGTATTTCATTTATCCTCATTATCGCCGCTATTGTGTGGGCGTTAAGTGGTATTTATACGGTTAAAGAAGCTGAACGTGGTGTTGTTTTGCAGTTTGGGAAATATGACCGAATTGCTGAACCAGGCCTGCGTTGGAAAATGACGTTTATTGAAACGGTTATCCCAGTTGATATCGAAGCCGTTCGTTCACTGTCGGCGTCTGGCTTTATGCTTACTGAAGATGAAAACGTGGTAAGTGTTGAGTTTCAGGTGCAATACCGTGTTATTGACCCATACCTTTACAAGTTTAGCGTAACGAATGCTGATAGCAGCTTAGAAGAAGCGTTAGACAGTGCACTGCGTTATGTTGTAGGTCATGCAAAAATGGACCAAGTTTTAACGAACGGCCGTGAAGAAGTGCGTCAAAACACATGGGATGAGCTTAACAAGGTAATCGAACCATACAATCTTGGTTTAATTGTTACTGATGTTAACTTTAAAGATTCTCGCCCACCTACTGAAGTTAAAGATGCGTTTGATGATGCGATTGCAGCACAAGAAGATGAAGAGCGTTTCATTCGTGAAGCAGAAGCGTATGCGCGTGAAATTGAACCGCGTGCACGTGGTCAAGTAACACGTATGACGCAAGAAGCTGAAGGTTACCAAGAGCGCATTACATTAGAAGCACAAGGTGAGGTTGCTCGTTTTGAGAAACTATTACCGGAGTATCTAGCGGCTAAAGAAGTAACCCGCGAACGTTTATACATTGATGCAATGGAAGAAGTGTTAGGCAGTAGTTCTAAGGTGTTAGTTGATGTGAAGGGTGGTAATAACATGATGTACTTACCTCTTGATAAAATCATGGAAAAGCAAGGCACAGCAACACGTGTTGCACTACCAAGCTCAAGTGACATTCAAGATTTAAGAAATAAAGTAAATACATCACGCAATAGCACCGTTAATAGCAGCAATGACCGCTTCAACAACGATCGCTTTAACTAGGGGAGATAAGCATAATGAAAAATTTTAGTTTAGTAATACTACTAGTTGCCATTGTGATGTCTTTCTCATCGGTATTTGTTGTACCTGAAGGGCAAAAAGCAATTGTGCTACTGTTTAGTAAAGTACAAAAAGATAACGATGATCAAGCGGTTGTTTATGGCCCGGGCTTGCATTTGAAAGTCCCATTTTTCAGCCAAGTACGTCGTATTGATGCACGTATTCAAACGCTAGATGGAACGCCAGATCGTTTTGTTACAAGTGAGAAGAAAGACTTAATTGTTGATTCGTTTGTTAAATGGCGTGTTAACGACTTTAGTGCTTTTTACTTACGTGCCCGTGGCGACAAGCAATATGCTGAAACGTTACTTGAGCAAAAGGTTAATAACGGACTTCGTACAAACTTTGGTACACGCACAATTCGTGAAATTGTATCGGGTGAGCGTAGTGAACTTATGGAAGAGGCGTTAGTTCAAGCATCTGAAAGTGCCCGTGAGTTAGGTATTGAAGTGCTAGACGTACGTGTTAAGCAAATTAACTTGCCTCAAGAAGTAAGTAGTTCGATTTATCAACGTATGCGTGCTGAGCGTACTGCCGTTGCTAAAGAGCACCGCTCTGAAGGTCAGGAAAAAGCGGAGACTATTCGCGCTAGCGTTGACCGTCGAGTGACAGTTATGCTTGCAGACGCTGAACGTAACTCACGATCAGTGCGTGGTCAAGGTGATGCAGATGCTGCCGCTATTTACGCAAATGCATATAATAAAGATCCAGAGTTTTTTAGCTTTGTACGTTCTTTAGAAGCGTATAAGAAAACATTTAAAAGTAAGCAAGACGTGATGGTGCTTTCACCAGACAGTGACTTCTTCCAATATATGAAAGGCGCTAAAGCGCAGTAGACTATATTTGTACTTTTAAAATTTAAAGCCCCGCACTTGCGGGGCTTTTTGTTTAATACAATCTACAACTTTAAATCACTGTTATATATGTGGTTATTTAACCATATTTTAATTTAATATTTCTTCGCAGAAAAAATAAGCTGAACAGGGGTGATCTTTACTTGGGTTTTCTGGTAAAATCTCGACCTAATTTTCTCTAAGTGAATTTACAATGGGTAAAAACGTTGTTGTATTAGGCACCCAATGGGGTGACGAAGGTAAGGGTAAGGTAGTTGACCTCCTTACGGACAAAGCATCTTTAGTAGTTCGTTATCAAGGTGGCCACAATGCAGGTCATACTTTAGTTATCGAAGGTAAAAAGACGGTTCTACACCTTATTCCATCGGGTGTATTACGTGACAATGTTAAATGTGTGATTGGTAATGGTGTTGTTTTATCACCAGAAGCGCTAATGAAAGAAATTGGCATGCTTGAAGAGCGTGGCGTACCAGTACGCGAACGTCTTTTAATAAGTGAAGCATGTCCGCTAATTTTGCCTTTCCATGTTGCATTAGATGTAGCCCGCGAAACAGCCCGTGGCGACAAGCCAATTGGCACAACTGGCCGTGGCATTGGTCCTGCGTACGAAGATAAAGTCGCACGTCGCGGTTTACGCGTAGGTGACTTATTTAATCCTGAATTATTTGCAGCTAAACTAAAGGAAGTGCTTGAGTACCATAACTTCACGCTAGTTAATTACTACAAAGTAGACGCTGTAGATTTCCAAAAAACGTTTGATGATGCAATGGCTGTTGCAGATATCTTAAAAGCAATGGTTGTAGATGTAACTGAGCTTTTAGACCAAGCACGTTTAGCAGGTGAGCACATTTTATTTGAAGGTGCACAAGGTACATTACTTGATATTGATCACGGTACTTATCCTTATGTAACTTCGTCAAACACGACCGCTGGTGGCGTTGCAACTGGTGCTGGTTTTGGTCCATTAAACCTTGACTACGTGTTAGGTATTATCAAAGCGTACACAACACGTGTTGGTTCGGGCCCTTTCCCTACAGAGCTTTACGATGGTCTTGATAAGCAAGACCCAGTTGGTAAGCACTTAGGTGACAAAGGTCATGAGTTTGGCGCTACAACAGGTCGTCTTCGTCGTACTGGTTGGTTAGATGCAGTGGCAATGCGCCGTGCAGTTCAAATTAACAGTATTTCAGGTTTTTGTTTAACTAAGCTTGATGTTTTAGATGGCTTAGAAACATTGAAAATCTGTACTGGTTACCAGCTTGAAGATGGCACTGTTACAAACGTAACACCATTAGCTGCTGAAGGTTACGAGAAAGTAACACCAGTATATGAAGAGATGCCGGGTTGGTCTGAAAATACAGTGGGTGTAACTTCACTTGAAGGCTTACCGAAAGCTGCAATTGATTACATCAAGCGTATTGAAGAAATCACTGGTGTTCCAATTGATATTATTTCTACAGGTCCAGACCGCGTAGAAACGATGGTACTTCGCAACCCGTTTGCTTAATAACCATAAATATAAAAAAGCTGCTAAATGCAGCTTTTTTTGTGTCTAAAATTCACCTTGGAACGATCTTTGTATATTATTTAGTAAGATAATTTTTGTACGTGGTCAACATGCGCCTATTTTTAAAAAGTTCGTTATTAACTATACCCTTAGTGTCAGCGTCTTTATTTATATCTTTCAATGCGTTAGCAGATGAATCGCCTGCCGCAGTACCGCTATACACTGAATCAGAGCTTATCGCGTTAATAAATAAAAATGTGCATTTACAGCGTGTAAAGGCAGATGATTGCCAGTTGGTACAAGATATTGAAGCGCGAGCCAATAAAATGGCATTGCCATCTTATCAATTTTTATATGGCGATATGCTTGCTTATAATGTGTGTGTTGAGCGAAATGTAGAGCTAGGTGTGTATTACATGAGAAAGTCTGCTGAGCAAGGCTTAGCGGCAGCGCTTGAGCAATTAGGTCGCTATTACGATACTGGAAGGCTAGTTCAGCAAGATAAAGCCATGGCTATTACGTATTTACGTGAAGCTTCTGCACAAGGTAACTTAAAAGCGCAGTTGCGTTTAGTGAAGTTGTTTAATGATGGGTACGGTAGCCCACGGGATTTTGAAGATGCATATCGCTGGTTGTTTAATGCAATGGTAGCAGATAAAGCAACGCATAAAAAAATTGAAAACGCCCTAACTAAGCTTGCGCAAAAAATGCCTGATAGTGTAGTAGAGCGTGCTCGGTTACCTTTGTAATGCTAATTAAGAATAAACTTTAATTAAGCGAGTTACTGTAAATTTAGTAAAAAGCCCTAATCAAATTAGGGCTTTTTTGTGAGCATTATTTTAATTAACTTTATTCTTTGTCTTTAGGTTGTGGGTCTTTTAATAACGACATTTTTGGAGGGTGCAGTGCAACAATACGCTCACCTTCTTGAGGTGGTTTATCCATATTAATTGTGAATGGTGTTACTTTAGCTGGTGTATCGTCATCGTTGTCTTTATCTCCTTTAAGAATAAATAAAGGGATAGCCTCAGGGTTCATTTCTAAGTATTGCTCCCAGCTAAACTCATCTGAAATACGTGTAGCACTTACTTTTCCGCCCTTAGCAATGACACTGCTTAAGCGAGCGTAAGAACCTTCATCCCCAAATAAGATTTGACGTGATAAAAATGTCGCACTGTCTTTGTTGGCTTTAGCGTGTGTTGTTGATGAGCGTAGCGAAAACACGTTTTTTTCATTGAGTAAATGTGAAAAATACTGTACACCTAACGCATTGTGATGCCTGTTTGGTGAAAGCGCTAAAACACTTCGGATAGTTGTAAGCGGTAAGTATCGTTCAGCATGTTCTGATTGCGGATTACCATAATAGCAAGGTAAGCCATCCATACGTGCCATTTTGCAGTTTTCCCAGGCAGGATCTGAAAGGTGGACAGGAATATTTTGCTCTTTTAAACCTCGCCCTATTGCACGTGACACATGGTTAGCCCCTATGATTAATATAGTATTAGGCGATGGTTGGCGCACACCGAGTAGCTTTGCCACAGGTATAGCCGTTAGGCTTTGTAGTACCACAGTAATAATAATAACGGTAAATATAAGAGGGACTATTTTTTCTGCATCAGCCACACCCGCTTCCATCATACTAAGCGCAAACACCGAGCCAACTGCTGCGGCTACAATCCCCCTTGGCGCAATCCAGGCAAGTACTAAGCGAGATTTGATTGGTAGGTCGGTACCAAAAGTAGAGAGAGCAATACATAAAGGGCGTGCTACGAATAACACAATCGCTAAAAATATAAATACATCACTGTCTAACATCATTAAGTCGGAAAGCTGCAAACGAGCGGCGAGTAAGATAAAAAGTGTTGATATAAGAATCATCGACAAGTCTTCTTTAAACTCTAAAACAGAGTCTATTTCTAGGTCATCTTGATTCGCAAGCCAAATACCAAATACCGTTACTGCCAGTAAGCCTGACTCATGGCTTAAGTAGTTTGATACAGAAAAACTAATTAATACTAGCGCTAAAATACCAAACTTATGTAATTCAAATGGCAACCACTCTCGGCGCATTAATTGAGTTGTAACCCAGCCTGCTGCTACCCCTATTGTTAGACCAACTCCAACAGTTTTAACTAAAGCAATAACCGTATGGCTTAATACTTCTCCTTGCCCAACAAGCATTACAGCTTCAAAAACCAGTACAGCAAACAATGCCCCGATAGGGTCAATAACAATCCCTTCCCAGCGTAGAATGCGGTCTATGTCTTGTGTGGGGCGCATGGAGTTTAGTAAAGGCGCTATTACTGTCGGGCCTGTTACCACAAGCACTGCGCCGAGCACAGCAGCAACCCGCCAATTGAGCTCAAGTAACCAATAGGCACTTAAACTAATTACAACACAGGTTGCAATCATACCAATGGAGCATAGGTTTCTGACTACTTTACCAATTCCCTTTAACTCCCTAAAGTGAAGGGTAAGGGCGCCTTCAAATAAAATAACAGCCACACTTAATGATACGACAGGGAAGAGTAAGTCGCCTAAAAGTGCATCAGGGTCTAAAACACCACTAAATGGCCCAAGTAACAGGCCAGTGAGCAATAAAAAAAGAATAGCGGGTACTCTAAATGCCCAGGCTACCCATTGGGCAAGCACAGAGCAAAGTGCGATACCGGCTATGTAAATTGCTGACATAGATTAAGAATTCCTTATTATGATTTTATTTAAAGTATAACGTTATTAATTGTTATTAAAGGGGTATACACGGGAAAATCAACTATTACTAATTAATTTTAGCCGTTTATAAAATATTAGTACGTATTAATTATGGTTAGCGTAGCTAAATATTTTATAAATTATCAATAATCTTTGCTATCTCATTGTTTTAAAGTTAAAAATCTCTAATTTTAAATGTTTTATAATGTGGTCGTTTGAATTTTAGCCTTGATCTTACCCTCTTATTTAGCGTATTATACTTCGAGTTCGAATAATTAGGTATCTAATTAAATTATTTAGGAAATAAATTTACCGTTAATGTTACGGTCATATTTACTAGATATAATCGTTATTTAGAAGCTAGTTTAGTATTTGAACATCAAAAATATAATTTATTCGATTACTTGATACGGTTTATCTCAGCTATATAAAGTTTGAGTTGAATTGATATCTTTCAATGTTTAATCCCCATCGTGGCGGTTAAATCTCGGTCCTATAGTCTTCACCCTATCTGTTGGTGTACCAGACTTTAGAGGCTCTATGTATGTTGTTAATAGAAAAGCCACCAAGGCTTTTTACAGCGATGCATAAACAACACTTTTTAAACTTTCTTATAGGCACTACTTTCATAGCAAGGTATCTGCTTTTTTATATCTGAGCTTAAATTTAAAACATTACTTTTAGATTTCGGCTTTCTTGTGTGCGTTTAAAAGTGTTGCCAAAAACACAAATTCGAAGCTGCATTTACGGGTAGCTATTTAGTTTAGCTCATTAACACTGAGCACAGATAAAATGGAAAGTAGAAGACTTATGCAAAAGTTAAATTGGCGACGCATTGTATTAAAAGTAGGTAGTGCACTAATTGCACCAGATCAAGACGGTTGTCGTTCTCGTTACATACTTACTATCGCACAGTTTATTGTTCGTTGTCGTGCTCGCGGCATTGAAGTAATTTTAGTTTCATCAGGTTCGGTTGCAGCGGGCTCGCATCTATTTCCATCAGACCAGCCTCGTTCAGTTGTATTGAAAAAGGCAATGGCCGCAGCGGGTCAAACTGAAATGATTGCTATGTGGGACCGCTTCTTTGATTTTCCATCAGCTCAGCTTTTGTTAACTCATGGTGACTTGCGTGACCGTGAACGCTATCAGAGCATTCGTGAAACCGTATTCACATTATTAGAGCATGGTGTTTTACCTATTATTAATGAAAACGATGCGGTAACCACCGACGACCTAAAAGTAGGTGATAACGATAATCTATCAGCCATGGTTGCAGCAGCGGCTGATGCAGACGCTTTACTCATTTTTTCTGATGTTGATGGTTTATACGATAAAAATCCGAATCTTCATGACGATGCTGTTTTATTACCTGAAATAAAATCAATTGATGACTCTATTTATGCCATGGCAGGATGTGCTACAAGTGCAGTAGGTACCGGCGGAATGAAAACTAAGATTGAGGCCGCAGAAAAGGCAACATCGCATGGTATTGCAACGTATATTATAAATGGTTTTAAAGAAGAGACATTTAATCGTTTACTAGCGGGCGAAAATCCAGGCACTATATTTTTACCATACGAAAAACCGATGCAAGACTCGGTGCACTGGATGACACATACTGCAAATGAGCAGGGTGAAGTTGTGGTTGATGGATCGTTTGATGAGTCAATTGAAGGTGAAACAGGCATTATTCGCGGCGATGAAATTGTTGAAGTACATGGTGAGTTTGCAATTGGTGACACCATACTCGTTAGAAGTGAAGATGGTACGCGTTTAGCTAAAGCGACCGCAAATTATAGTAGTTGTTTGTTGAATTTTATTGCAGACAATGAACAAAGTGAATTTAGTGAAAAGATGCAGGACTCTATTGGTCCTGTCATTTCAGAAAAAGATATCGCATTATTGGAGAAGTCATGAGTTTAATTACGGATATTTCGCGTCAAGCAGCTAAAGCTGCAAACACACTTGCTTTACTCGACACCGAGACAAAAAATCAAGTACTAACTGAGATGGCTGCGGCATTAAGAGAGCAAAAAGCATTTATAATTCAAGAAAATGAAAGTGATTTAAGCGCTGCTCGCGACAACAACCTACCCGCGGCAATGGTTGATCGCTTAACCCTGAACGATGAACGCATTGAATCGATGGCTGAAGGCATCGAAGTGATAGTGAGCCTTGATGATCCAGTGGGTCAACTTCGTGAAATCACCGAACGACCTAATGGCATAAAAATTCGTAAGATGCGCGTACCATTAGGTGTTGTTTGTATGATTTATGAAGCACGTCCTAATGTTACAGCTGATGCCGGTGCTTTGTGCTTTAAATCAGGTAATGGCGTTATTTTACGCGGTGGTAAAGAGGCGCTTAAAAGCTCACAAGCGATTGCCAGTGTAATGCACAGTGTACTTGAAAAGCACAACTTACCAGTTTCATTAATCTCGGTTATTCCAGATCCTGATCGTGCACTTCTTATGGAGTTGATGCAGCAGCGTGATAGCATCGATTTAATCATTCCTCGCGGCGGTGAAGGGTTGATTAACTTTGTTACCGAGAACAGTACCATTCCTGTTATTCAGCATTACAAAGGCGTATGTCATTTGTATGTCGATAAAGACGCAGACCTAGAGGTTGCGATTAATTTATTACTTAATGGTAAAACACAACGAACGGGTGTATGTAATGCACTTGAAGGTTTGGTTGTACATGAAGATATCGCAGATGAGTTCCTAAATTTATGTGCGGTAGTACTTCGTCAAGAAGGTGTAAAGATCAATGCTGATAGCTTTGCTGCCAAATACTTCGATAATGCAACTGTTTTAGCTGATGATGAGTTTGGTGAAGAATACCTAGATTTAGAAATCGCGATACGCGTAGTACCTACATTTTCAGCCGCTGTTGAGCATATTGCTCAATTTGGCTCAAATCACACAGAAGTGATTTGTACTAAAAACCAAGCCGCAGCTGAGTTATTTCAACGTAGTGTAGATGCGTCAGTTGTGATGGTGAATGCATCGTCTCGTTTTTCTGATGGTTCACAGTTAGGATTGGGTGCAGAGATAGGCATTGCTACATCTAAGCTTCATGCGTATGGTCCTATGGGGCTTGAATCACTCACAACAGAAAAATATTTAGTGAATGGCGAAGGCCAAGTTCGCGAATAAATTTTATATTAATTTTACAAAAGCCGAGCATAGCTCGGCTTTTTTTATTTTTGATAAAAATCATTTTAATTTAGCTAGCCAATCGTTTACCGGCTCAGGTTTATGCAAGTGATAACCCTGTAGTATCACCTCCGGGTATTCCTGTAGTAAATCGAAGTGTGATTGGTTTTCGACACCCTCTGCAACAACGTCTAATTCAAATAAACGTCCCAAACTCACAATCATATCTATTATTAGTTTGTCATTTTTATTTGTTGGCGCTTCGAGCACAAAAGAACGGTCTATTTTAAGCTCTTGAATTGGTAATTGCTTTAAATATGTGAGGCTTGAATAGCCAGTTCCAAAATCATCAATTGATACTTTTACACCCAACTTTTTGAGGTTATGCACAGCTTCAATAGCAGAGTCCATATTATTTAGTAGCGTACCTTCAATAATCTCTATAGTGAGTTGCGACGCAATAACATTATTAATTGTTAGCTGTTCAACTAAAAAGGCTAAAAAGCGTGGCTCATGGAAATGTCGACCACTTATGTTTATTGATAAACTTAAGTGAGGGTGTGTTTGATTAATCTTAGCTAATGTTTTTAAAGCATTTTCACATACCCAGCAGTCTAAGTCATAAATAACGTCAGACTCTTCTGCAATAGAAATAAACTCACTGGGGCTAATAAAGCCTTTCGTTGTGTGTTTCCAACGAAGTAAAACCTCAGCTCCTTTTAAAATTTGATTACTATCATATTGGGACTGTAAATGAAGTGATAACTCGTTATAAGCGATTGCTTTACGTAGGTCTTGCTCAATTTCAAAACGTCTTTTTGCTTGTTCACCAAATGAGGTGTCAAAAAATGTAACTCGGTTACCCCCTTTCTCTTTTGCTTTATAGCAGGCAGCTTCACAGTTTCTGATAGTCTCAATAGCGCTTTCCCATTGCCCATGTTGCGGGAATATATACATACCAATACTTACTGTTAGGCTAACCTCTTGCAAATCAACAAAAAAAGGTAGCCTTACGGATGTGAGAATTTCTTGTGCTTTTTTCTCTGCAATAATTTGAGCCCTTGCTCTGCCAATGCCTTTATCTAGGACTGACAACGTTGCAAAGGCATCGCTTCCCAAGCGAGCAATAATATCACTATTATCAGTATTTTCATGGATACGCTTAGTTAGTTCTTTTAGGACATGGTCACCGGCTAGCAGGCCCATTCCATCATTAAACGAGTGAAACCCATCTACATCGATAATAAAAATATAGGCAAAATTTTTGTCAGTGGAACAGCTTTGTAATTGCTGCTCTAACTGCTTTAAGAAGCTGTTACGATTAGGTAGTGCGGTTAATTCGTCATGCCAAGTTAAGTAATCTATTCGCTCCTGAGTCACTTTTAGGCTTGATATATCGCTAAACACACCGATGTAGTGATCGTTGGTATCGTGTTCATTTTTTACAAGGCTTAACGTTAGCAGTTCAGGATATAACTCACCACTTTTGCGTCGGGTAACTAACTCACCACTCCAGTAGCCAGCTTCACTTGCGTGTTGCCATACTTGGTCAAAGTTTAAATTTGGCTGATTATTTTGTTTGACATCGTGAATATGCATATTCAACGAATCAGCTTCATCGTAACCCGTGATGCGGCAAAAAGAAGGATTAACCGCGATTATTTTGCCAGCACTGTTAGTTATCACAACACCGTCAGCTGTACTCGTTAGTGCGTGAAAAAAGAGTTGATGTTTAGATGATAGTTGTTTTAATTCTTTTTCTCTAACATCCAGCTCCATTGCTAAAGATTCTATTTCAAGCAGCTTGTCATGTAGGTCAAAGTTTTTCTCTATTAATCGGTCTAGCATACCTTGTGCTGTTATATGTGTACGAATGCGAGCTCTGACCAAGGCTAATTTATAAGGCTTGTGAATATAATCTATGGCGCCCATAGCAAAGCCTTTTTCTTCAGACTCTTCTTCTGTAAGCGCCGTAACAAAGATGATGGGAATGCCTTTTGTTTTGGGTTTCCCTTTTAGTATAGTGCACACTTCATAACCATTCATTCCCGGCATCATTATGTCGAGTAAAATTAAATCTGGGCGGGTAGACTCAATAAACGTAAGTGCTTGCTCTCCACTTGTCGATATTCGAACATCGTAGTCGGTTGAAAGTCCTTCTACCAAAACATGTAAGTTACTTGGTTCGTCATCAACAATTAGAATTAAAGGTTTTTGTCGCAGCGCTTTTTGTTCACTTTTATTTGTGGTGGAATAAGTTAAATGCACTATTAATCCTTTTTACATAGTATTTAAGCTCTGTATCGCTCAATCATTAATGCTCTGTATCGCTCAATCATTAATGCTTTGTGTCTGCTTTATATGTTTCAATAATCGAAATTACAGACGGGTAGTCGAAATTATTAATCGCCTCTATTAATTTAGATAAACCGTGTTCAGTATCATAACTATTCGCTTCTAAATGCCTTTTTAGGTCGTTTGGAATAGGACGAGACGCTAATGCTAGTGAGTGAATCTCATTTATCACTACCAGCTCATCTTCAATATTATGTTGTTTCGGCTCTATTTTTTCCAAATTGAGTGTCGCTAATAATTCTTTAATAGAGAAAAGCGTTGCTGCCAAATTTTCTTTTAATAAATCTATATTAAGCGATTTTTCCTCAATGATTGCTTTTTCAGTCTCTAATGCACATTTTTGCAGCTTTTCTAGTCCTAATGTACCCGCTAACCCCTTCAGTGTATGAACCGTTCGCTTTAAAGTAGCAAAATCATTATTGTTTATTAATAAATCAGTCTTCTCTGAAAAATCATTATTACCATCTATAAACCGAGTAAGCAAGGTCACTAATAAGGTTTCATTATTATCAACGTTTTGCTTTGCTTTTACTAAATTTATTGTTTGCAAATTATCTCTACTTTTTAGGTGTTTATCTAAGTTTTCGTAAAGTGCGTCAAATACAATGGGTTTAACCAAAAAGTCATCCATACCTGCATCAGCGGCTGCTTTTCTATCTCTGGGCTCTACAGCAGCACTTAAAGCAATAATAGGCATATTGTAGCCTTTAGCTCTTAGTTGTTTAGTGGCTTCAAGGCCGTCCATATGGGGCATTTGTATATCCATAAATACAATATCAAAATGTTGAGCCGATACTTTATCTATAGCGTCTAGCCCATCGTTTGCAATTGTTGTATTAAGGTCAAATTTACCTAGCATTACAGAGGTTATTTCTTGGTTAAGTTTGTTATCGTCCACAACAAGTGCTTTATAATCGGTTAGTTTTGGCAGGGCTACCTTTGCAGGTAAAGGGTTCTTTTTGCCAGTAGAGTCATTAATTAATTGCTGTTCTGCAATGGTGAATGGAAGAGTAAATAAAAACTCACTTCCTTTGCCAAGTTCGCTTTTTACTTGTATGTCACCACCTAACAATTTGGTTAACTGTTTGCTAATCGTTAGGCCAAGTCCTGTGCCTCCGTACTTTCTTGTTGTACTCGAGTCGCCTTGAGCAAATGATTCAAACACCCTATCAGATTGGGCTTGCGTCATACCAATTCCAGTATCGCTAATACTAAAGCGCAACTGTACTTTGTTTTCTTTTTGAAAAATGACTTCTATGGTTAATGACACCTCACCTTTATCGGTAAACTTAATGGCATTACCAATGCAATTATTAATTATTTGATTTAGCTGTATAGGATCGCCCAACAGAGTCAAATGCCTGTCGGCATGCACTACACAATTTAAAGCTAGTCCTTTTTGTTGTGCATTAATCAAAAATAAATCTTCAACGTTAGATACGATTGTATCGAGTGTAAAAGGAATTTTCTCAAGTTTGACGTTATCAGAATCGAGTTTTGAAAAGTCTAAAATATTGTTTAAAACTTGCAGCAGGCTTTGCGCACTAGAAAACGCTTTTTTAGCATATTGATCCTGCTTTTCAGGCATATCGCTTGTTTGTAGCAGCTGAAGCATGCCCAATATGCCGTTCATAGGAGTGCGAAGTTCATGGCTCATATTGGCTACAAAATCTATTTTTGTTTTATTTGCTCTGTTTGTTTCCTCTATTGCTTGAGTAAGCTCTGTATTCATGGCCTCCATTTTTACATTTAAAGCGCGTGTTTCATCAAGTAATTGCTTCGTTTCCTCACTTTTTAAATAAAGCGTATTAGCTGCTTTTAACACAGATGCAATTTCGGTTAGCTTTGCATGCTTATTTTTTAGTTTAATAGGTTCACCTTCATTCATACTATTAAGTAACAGGGTAAGCTGTGAAATAGGCTTGATAACAAAGGTAAAAATAAAATAACAAAGGAGTAAAAGGATAATTAAAATTAAAAGGGTAAACAGGCTGCTTTGCTTAGTTTTTTTTGTCAATTCGCTATTGAATTGTAATTTAGTCAATTTTAACTTTTCTTCTTCAGCGCTTTTAATTTTATTAGATAGGTATAAAAGTTCGTTTTCGATCCCTGTAAGCACTACATTTACAGAGTACGTATAACTGCGAGTTAGAAGTATTAGTTGGTTATGTGTTTTTTTTAAATTAATTGTTTTATCAAGCAAAGAGTTATTAACAGCCGACATACGGTTAATTTTTGTGTGCAGAAACTCTAGATTTTGCTTCACATTTTGAGCTTCATCAAAATTAGGTTTATACAGGTAGCTGACAGCTGCATGCTTAAGGTTACTAATGGTTAGTAAAATATCATTGTAGAGAATTTTTTTATCATTATTTGATACTGACTCAAGTGCCATTACCTGTTTTTGTAGCTCTTCAATGGGAAGCTTAAATCCAGATAAGTATATTTGCTCGCGCTTTTGTCTATTAACAACTACTTTTTCAAATGTTGTTTCATAGTTTTTTAGGTGCTCGCTGAGGCGGGCAAACATATTTTTATATTCAGGGGTTTTGTCTAGAGTGATAAATGTTAATTGCTCTAAATGAATATTTGCTTGGTCTAAATATGTTTTAAACTTAGTGATATTATTTTTGTTAGCTTTATCAATAAATGCAACGGCATGGCTTTGTAAGGCCATTACATCTCTTTCTAGCTTTACGACAGCTTCACTTTTACTAATTGCATTGTCTTGAATGTTTTGTAGGTTGGTTAACGACTCTTGCAAGTGATTAAATAAATAACTTTGTAAAAGAAGCAGTCCAGCTAGTACCGCTAAGGTCGCAATTATTTTTGATTTAATAGAGCGCATTATCGACTTATTAACTCATACCACTTTTGTAAGCTGTAGTCGTAGGTTGGCATAACGGTATTCCATACTGCAACGTTACTGAATCGTTTAGTGTAACTTCCACCATTTCTTTGTTCGCCTTTTCTAACCGCAATATTACCATTTGTTTCTAGTAAATCAGTGTTTGCGATTTTGCCGTCATACCAATAGTCCCATTCATCCTGTGAAAGTAATGGTTTAGAGCGTTGTGGGTTACTTATGTAGTAGCCTTGGCGAGCAATAAACGCACCTGGCCAGCCAGATAACCACCAATTCATATAATCGTAAGAAGCGTCTTTTACACTATCATGCGTTTGTGACGACAAGCACATTACGCCATGCCAGCCCCTGTAACCTTCTTTAGGAGCAGCAAAACGCACATTTATGCCTTGACCATTTAGCGCAGATACCGCAGGAGAAAACATGCTTTCAATATGAACGCGTTCTTCTTTCATATACTGAACAGATTCAGGCACTGAGTTCCAATAACCGCTAAAGTGGCCTTGGCGTTTATAGTCGAGTAGTACCTTAAATAAGTTATCCAATTCAATACGAGTCATTGCCCCTATATTGTTAATTTTAACAAGCCCTTTAGCTTTAGCAGCAAGCGCTAAGTCAAATAAACCAATAGTTGGTGCGTTTACAATACCTACTTTTCCCCTATGCTGCTCATCTAATAACCATCCCCAGCTTTCTGTTTCATAGGCAATGCCAGGTTTAATAAATTTAGTGTTATAACCAAAGGAGTCTACGTTGTGAACGTAGGGTAAAAAGCTTATTAAGTCGCTTTCTTGCTCACTGAGTGTACCATCGGGTTGTACATTTAATATTTTGAAGGGAGCGTCACCTGCACCAATATTGGCATCTTCTGATAACTTTCCTGTTTTTGTAAGGCTATTTATTTCGTTAAAATAAGTAAGGCGTTTTTTTTCTATGGGTTGTATTGAGCCTGCATTCCACAACACATTAATACTGTTTGACCACTGCTCGTATAAATCAAATGAACTAGGGTCCATTGAGGCTCTTTGCAAAACTGCAGCACTGCCAGCGGGCGTAAATTCAATATTAATGCCTAAATCACTCATGGCTTGCTTACGAATTGCGTCCTGTAAGGTTACATGTGTGCCAAGCACTCTTATTGTGACCTTGTTACGAGCAAAAACATAAGGAACATGGGTTATAGCGCCTGCAGTTAAGCCTATAGCTGCAAGTTTTTTAAGTGTTGAGCGTTTTGGAGAGTCCATGATTTACCTAAGGCATTAATAGATATACAAGTATGTATAGCTAATAATTGATAAACACTCAAGCTGATAGAGACAAATGAAAAGCAAAACAAAATTAATGGATTAGGGTATTTTGAGGTAAAGATTACATCTAAGAAAGGAGTAGGAAAGTGGTGGAGCTAAGCAGGATCGAACTGCTGACCTCCTGCGTGCAAGGCAGGCGCTCTCCCAGCTGAGCTATAGCCCCACATTCCTAGTTTATGTATAACATAAACGCTTGGCTGCTGAGTTCCAAGCGGGACGAACTTTAAGTTTTTTTATAAATTTGGTCAAGTATTTTTTCGCTAATTTTCACTGTTTAGATGAATTTTTGATAGACTCGGCTTAATTACTCATTAAAACGACAGAAAATAATGAAAAAAAGTTTTTTTGCACTGGTAGTTTTACTTTCGGGGTGTGCGTCAAATGAAGAGCCGCCTTTTGAAATAAACAATAAACAGTTTTTTGAAAAACAAGACGAGCAAGGGAATAATGTATTTGCTTATGTTGTATCTGTTAAAGCTAAGCACCGTGAAAACTTTAATCTCGACCGTGGACGTAATAACAGGCCTTCTCGCAGTGAAGTTAAAGAATATATTGAGCAAGAACACTTTGAAGAGTCGAGTGTGCTAAAGCTTAAGTTAGAAGACAGGGCCGTTGAATTATTAAAGCAAGAGCTTACAACGCGTGAATACTGCGCTAATAATCATGAAATAACAGACGTTCTGTGGCGAGATCTAAGCGTGCAATTAAGAGGGCGTTGTTTGTAACTATGTTAGCGGACAAAACAAAATTAGAGGCGTGTTTAGCGCATTTAAATATTAATTACGATGTTATCGAACACCCACCTTTACATACTAGCTTAGCAGCGGATGAATTATTGCTTGAACGCCCAGGTACACGTTTAAAAAATTTATTTTTGCGTGATAACGAAGGTAAACGTCACTTTTTAGTAATTACAGCTCACAATAAGCAGTTGGACCTAAAAGCGCTTTCTAAACAGCAAGGGTTGTCGCGTTTAGGGTTTGCTTCAAGCGAGCGTTTAGCAACCTATTTAAAAGTTGCGCCAGGGTGCGTATCAATGCTTGCGTTACTTAACGACAAACAAAGTGCGGTAACAGTATGGTTAGATCAAGATATTTGGTTTGGGGAGTTATTTCATTGCCACCCATTTGAAAATACACAAACGTGGATTTTGAGCAAACCAGACTTAGAAGCTTTTTTTGAATACACAGCACATCAACCGCGAGTTATGTTTTTACCGTCAAAGTGAGCCCAAATCACAAGCAATAATCCGCACAAACAAACAACAAGTAAGGTAAACACAAATGCCGTTTGTCCGTACTGTTGATAAACTAAACCCGGTAATAGCGAGCCAATGGCACCTCCACTGTAGTAAAATGAAACATAACCTCCGTTTGTCACGCTTGGTGGTGCCTTACTTATTTTATTAATCAGTGGGGCTGCGGTTGAATGAATAATAAACATAGCCGCACAAAATAGCGTGAATGCAGTTAAAAAGACGCTAAGCTGGTGGCTCATGAGCACAACAATACTAAGGCTGTAAAAAATGAAGGTCGCCCCTAATACGTGCCAAGCTGAGGGCGCTTTTTTTAATAGCCAAGGCGTGGCAATAGAAGCCAAGGCTCCAATTAAATAGCCACTGTAAACCAAACCAATATCACGCGTGTTTGTAATTGAAAATGTACCTTGCATTATAAATGGCAAATAATTAAGTAAGGCTGCAAAACAAAAAAACATACAAAACACAGCGCCATAAACTTTTAAAACAGGGCCTTCCTTAAGTTGTTTGATGTAATCTAGAGGCGATTTTTGAGCGTGAGTACCAATGTTGTTGAATTTATGGGGCTTAATTAGCATAGCTAAAGAAACAAGCATAAAAGCAATTAAGTAATAAAAGCTTTGCCAATGCCATAAGTCGCTAAATAGCGCAGCAAGTACCCTTCCAAAATAACCGCCTGCAATACTGCTGCCTATATAAAGAGTCATATTTTTTTGAAGTGTATCAGCGGTGAAACTGATTCCTATAAAGCTGGTCATGGCGGTTAATGCTGCAGGAAGGGTAAGGCCTTGTAAAAATCGTACTAATAGTAAGAGCTCAAAACTTGGTACCCAAATAAATAGTAAGCAGCTAAAGCCCAGTACTATCATTGCAATACGAAGTATTTTTAAAGGATTTTGCTTGGCTAGAAACAGGCCATACACTAATGGCGCAATAGCTAAAGGCAGCATTGTAGCCGTCATTAAGCTGCCTGCTGTGGCAGGCGATACACCAAACTCACTAGCAAATAGGCCGAGTAGAGGCTGAGGGGCGTAAAGCACGAAAAATATAACAACAGAGCAAGCAAGTAGGTGAATTAAGCGCATTATTTGGCTTTTAGGTAACTAGTTGGCTTTTTTATTGTATTAAAAACCCCCCAAAATTGATAATTAAAAGTACGCTGTTGTGCCATATCATGCTAAGTATAAAGGAGTTTATTAGATTAATGTCAATAGCGCTGTTATTTAAACTCGTAGGTGATTAAAATAAAGCTAATACTAGTTTTTATTGGAACAATGCCATGGGTTCATTACAAGACCAATTGCTGCAAGCAGGGTTAACAACATCGCATAAAGCTAAAGTTGCTAAATCAGAAAAACGTAAGCAACAAAAAAAACAGAAAAAAGGGGCAACAAGTAACCCTAATGATCTGCAAAAGCATATTCAACAAACTAAGCTTGAGCAGCAAAAAAAGGCGGAAGAGTTAAACAAAGCCCGCCAAGTGACTTTAAAACAGCGTGAGCAAGAAGCGCGTGTTAAGCAAATTTTAGAACACAACAATCAAGATGCTATTCGTGGTGAGCGAACCTTTAATTTTACTTACGATAAAAAAGTAAAAAGTATTGAAGTGAATGAAAAAACTCAAAAAGCATTGTCGGGTGGTCGTTTAGCGATCTGTGTTCTAGAAGGGCAGTTTTACGTATTAGAAGACGAGCCAGCACGTAAAGTAGCTGAAGTAGACGAAAAATACATTGTTTTTCATGTTGAACCTGAAAACAAGCCTAAAGATGAGGACGACCCATACGCAGATTTTGAGGTACCAGACGATTTAGTTTGGTAATAATACCAACCCGCAATAATTCTTAATCATTTTGCGGAGCTAAACATGTTACTACCTGTGTTAAAAAATTCTAATTTAGAACAACTGAATAAAGAATTTTTTGCCTCGCTATTAACGTGTTTATTTATCCTCAAAATAGATCACTTAATTAAGCGGATTGGTATAAGCAATTAAGCGTCTGCTCATTTTTGTTTGCTAAACTAGTTTTAGGTAAATAGAAACGAGCTAGCAGTGCAGGGTTAAGTTGATCGTCTAGCAACGTTTCTAACGTATGCTTTTTATTTGATTATTGACTACAATCAATTGAACAGTTTTTTCTAACCGTCAAAAAGAAGAGTAAATACAATGAGCAAGATGAAAACACTACTACTAGGCGCGGGCATTAGCTTAGCCGCAAGTTTCTCGTTTAATGCAGCTGCCGCTGATGGTGCCGCATTATACACTGCAAAAAATTGTCAAACCTGTCATGGTGCAGATGGTAAAGCACCAATCATGGGTATGTATCCTAAACTTAATGGTCAAAACAAAGATTATTTAGTTGCACAAATGAAAGATATTAAGTCGGGTGCACGTAATAATGGTATGTCTATGGCTATGAAGGCAATGGTTGCTACAGTAACTGACGAAGAGTTTGAAGCTATTGCAGACTACTTATCTAAAGTAAAATAACTAAAAGTAGTTATTAACCCTTTAAAAAACAGCCACACAAACGTGTGGCTGTTTTTGTTTGTTGATTGCTATAAAAGGCAGAGTGTTTTAGACTTCTAAACACCTATTCGCATTCATTATCTGCGTATTTTAAAAGGTTTATTATGTTTGATTTACCCCAACTTGATTTAAAAAATAAAGTGTCTGCTCAAGAGTGGCAAGTACGTGTCGATCTTGCGGCATGTTACCGGCTAGTGGAGCATTTTCGTTGGGGAGATTTAATTTATACGCATTTATCGGCTCGTTTGCCCGGGACTGACCATTATCTAGTTAACGCTTTTGGGTTAACATTTGACGAAGTAACCGCGTCAAACTTAGTTAAGGTTGACCTTAACGGGAATATAATCGACGACACTCCCTTTAGCATTAATCCTGCTGGCTTTACTATTCACAGTGCAATACACGAGGTCAGAGAAGACGCGCATTGCGTTATTCATTTACACACCAAAGAAACCATTGCTGTGGCTACCCAAAAAAAGGGTTTATTGCCATTGAGCCAGTATTCAATGTTTTCGTTACCGTCGCTTTCATATCATGGTTACGAAGGTCTCGCAGTTAATGATGATGAGCGCAAAGTACTACAGGATGACTTAGGCTCAACTAATCATATGTTATTAGTTAACCATGGTGGCTTAACGGTAGGCCCGACTGTAGGCGATGCGTTTATGCGTTTTTACGACTTACAGCGCGCCTGCGAAATACAACTAGCGCTGCAAGCTAGCTCGCAAGAAGTTATTCCTGTACCTCAACCCATTATCGACAATATTTATAATCAAGCCAACGTGGTACACAGCGGCAGCACTGGAGGCCAGCTTGCTTGGCCTGCAATGCTACGAAAAGCGTATCGGCTTGATCCCAGTTTTGCAAAATAACCCGAACAGGTTAATAAGGAATTTTTATGAAGGTAAATCGCGTAGAAGTATTTGACATTCACTGTCCAGAGCGTCCAGCGTGGACACCTGTATTTGTTCGCATCCATACTGATGAGGGCATTAGTGGTGTGGGTGAAGCAGGTCTTGCTTACGATTTAGGCCATAGCGCAGCTGCCGCCATGATCAAAGAAATGGCAGATGCCTTTTTAATTGGTCACGACCCGTTTCAGACAGAAAAGCTGTGGTCTCGCATGTTACGAGAAAGCTTTTGGGGTTTAGGTGGTGGACCCGTTGTGTACGCTGCAATGAGTGCTATTGATACCGCGCTTTGGGATATTAAAGGTAAGGCGCTTGGGTTACCGGTCTATCAATTACTTGGTGGTAAGGTTAACGATAAACTTCGTACTTATGCATCGCAACTGCAGTTTGACTGGGATAGCGAATTTAAAGCGCTAGTACAGCCGCAAGAGTATGCAGAGGCGGCATTAAAAGCCATAGCAGAGGGTTACGATGCAGTAAAAGTAGATCCAATTCAATACGATAAAGACGGTAATACATATTACGACCGAACTAATATTATTTCACGCCCAGAAATGAAGTTATACCGCGCGCGTATGCAAGCTATTCGTGAAGCCGTGGGTGATGAAGTGGATATTATTTTTGAATGCCATAGTTTACCGGGTGCTACATCTGCTATTCAAATTGGTGAAATAGCCGAAGAATTTGATTGTATGTACTTTGAAGAGCCTGTGAACTACTTAAATCACTCATTGCATGCCAAAGTAGCAGATAAAGTTAACGTACCCATTGCGGGCGGTGAGCGCTTGTACAACCGCTGGGGGGTTCGTCCTTATTTAGAAGATCAGAGTATTGACGTGCTTCAGCCAGATATAGGGTTATGTGGTGGTTTTACTGAAACTAAAAAAGTATGTGATTACGCCGATATTTTTGATGTACGTATTCAGGCGCACGTGTGTGGTGGACCTGTTGCGACAGCTGCATCGTTACACTTAGAAACCGCTATTCCTAACTTTTTGATTCATGAGCATCATACTTATGCGATTAAAAAGTGGAACCGTGAATTGTGTTTACAAGATCCACAACCTAAAAATGGTTTCTTTGAAGTGTCTGAGGAGCCGGGTTTAGGTATTGAGTTAAACGATGAAATTGTGATGCGTTCGCAACGTGTAGAAATAAAATAATAACTGAGCTTTGTCTTAATTTAAAAAAAGCCGGTAAGTGACTATTCACTTACCGGTTTTTTATTAGCAACATTAAGGTAATTCGTTAATTACGCACTCAACATCTTTGAGCTCTTGCGTGGCTTTGCTATCTACGTGGCGTATAAAGCATTGTTTATTTTTTATCATCAGTTCAAATTGGTCGGGCGGGTTAAGTTGATGACTTTTTATAATGTTATTTTTGTTTAGATTCCCCAGCGTAACCACACTATTTTTTGTAAATACATCGTCAGCTAACGTTATGTTTTGCATATTCGTAATGGTACTAATTACTTTGTTAACCGCGCTTTGATTAGGCGCTAAAAGTAGTGCATGTTGTAATTTGGGGGTTGGTTCAGCGCGTTGCGATACACAGCCACTTAATAAGGCGCACCAGGCTAAGCTCACAATGAATAATGTGTTTTTCATAAAACCTACGCCATTTTAAGCATAATAGAATTTAAATATAACGACTTTTACTTACACTTGGTAGTAGTGCATTGCATTTGCGTAGCTGAGCTTATGCCATAGGCTATGGCTTTTACATAGCGCATAATGCTGATGCCACAGGGCATTGTAATAAGTGTTTATTTGGCATACAGGAAAGTTACTAGCAAACATAATACGCTGCTCGCCAAAGTGTTGTAAAAGCCATTTAAAACACGCTTCTTGCTGTGCTCGTGTCAGGCTTAATAACTCAAAGCCAGAAAACTTAATAGCAATGTTGCTATGTTGGGCGAGTAATTCAACGCCTTGTTGCCAAGAGGCTAAGTCATCAGGCAACCCTGCATGATTAAGAATAATTTGTAGGTGAGGTAGTTGCTTCGCACAGTGAGCAATATGATTAGCTACGCTAAGATTGTGTAGTTCAAATTGCGCTTCAAAATGCAGTTTATTTGAAGCTAATAAATCAAAATTATGAATACAACGAGGGCTTTTTAGCCTTATAGCATCATCGCCTTCGGTTATATCTCTAATGCCACATAAGCTAGAATGCGCCAGTGCATTTAGTGCATTACTAAATTGCTCAGCAGGGGCATCTATTTCGTTAAAGCTAATGGCTTTAAATGGCATTTCACTTAAATGCTTGCTTAGCCAATTAAGTTCATTGATAGGGGCTGAATTATCAAAGCCTGCTTCTATGTGTACAAGGCCTTTTAATTCAAAGTCTGTACTATTAATAAGCTGTTGTGCGCTAACAAGTTTTTTTATTCTGTCTAAATTTGGCCATGCTGGTGGGTTTTTGCCTTGTAACCAAGTGTACTGACCATCAAGTAAATTAAAAAAATGAACATGCGGGTCAATTATATTTGTACTCATTGGGCTGTATAGCCGCCATCAATACTTTGTAAGCTGCCAGTAATAAAGCTTGCATCGTCACTTGCTAAAAAACTCACAAGAGCGGCTACTTCATCGGCTTGGCCTAATCGGTTTAGCGGTTGCAGGCTGGCTTCTTCTGCCACTATATCGGCTTTGTTTGCACCACTTTTATCGCAGTAAGCGTCAATTGCGTTATGAAATAAAGGGGTTTCAATTGTGCCTGGGCATACTGCATTAGCACGAATGTTAAAGCGTGCGTAATCAAGTGCCGTGGTTTTTGCCATAGAGGCGAGAGCATGTTTAGTAAGGTTGTAGGCAAATGAATTTTGTTTAGCAATTAATGCTTGGTCAGACGCTATTAATATAATAGAACCCGCATTATTTGCTTTCATACAGGGTAGTACACTTTGTACAGCCGCGTAGGCACCTTTTACATTAAGCGCAAATAGCGCATCGAGCGTTTGCTCATCAGTGCTTTCTATATTTGCGCTTAAGTGTTTTCCAGCATTAGAAACCAGTACGTCAATACGTTGAGATTGTTCATGTATCGCGTTTATCGAGCGGCGGACAGCTTCTACATCACTTACATCGCAATGATGAAAAATACCTACATCGCTTGGTGTGATATCAAGGTTATGTACCTCATAGCCACTAGTTAGTAAGCGTTTTACTACCGCTAGGCCAATCCCTTTTGTACCACCTGTTACAATTGCAACTTTTGACATACTTGTTCCTTTATCACTAATTAGTGAGCGTGGCCACAACCGCCTTCAGCGTGCACGTGTCCGTGAGAAATCTCTTCGCTTGTTGCTTCGCGTACCGATACAACTTCAACATCAAATGTCAGAGTTTTACCTGCAAATGGATGGTTTAGGTCACAATCGGCATTAAAACGACCAACTTTAACAATCGTCACCTGATGACGGCCTTGGTTAGACTGAACCATTGCAGTCATGCCTGGCTTCCATACTTTAACATCGCCTTGTAAGTGCTTAAGTGGAATACGTTGAATTAAGTCATCAACACGCTCACCATAAGATTCACTTGGCTCAAGCGTTACACTAAATTTTTCGCCTGCGTTTTTACCCTCAAGGGCTTTTTCTAAACCAGGTAACATACCCTCGCTGCCATGAATGTAGCTAAGTGGCGCATCATTTACACTGCTTTCAATTTGTTCACCCGCTTCACTAAGCGTGTAGTGAAACTCAACTGCCGAATTTTTACTAATTTGCATGCTGTTCTCTTTAAAATAACTATGTTAGGGCGTGATTTTACGCGAAATAGATTGGTTTATAAACTTAACGTGGTTGATTTAGTGTTTTTTGCAAATCATGTAGTAAATCTTGTTTGATTGGCTGCGCTTGTGGTTTTTCTGCTTGAGGGATATAAAGCACTAACTGACGGCCGGGTTTTAAAATGCTGGATGCCGACAGTTTATTCCATTTGGCTAAATCGCTATGTGGTACATCGTAAAGTTGGCTAATGCTCCACAGGCTATCACCGGTTTTTACGGTGTAGTCTATTTCTATGGTTGGGATAGCAATGTCTTCTTGGTGTTCTAAATAAGGGCTTATTTTGTAATCTATAGTTAAGGAGCTTGGTAAGGTTTTGGGTTGCCCAACCAGTAGCTTTTCGCCTACGCCAATAAAGTTGTTGGTTTTGTTATTGAGTTGTTTTAGCATTTTTACCGACATGCTAAAGCGTTTGGCAATAGCATAAAGTGTGTCGTTTCGTTTTACTATGTATTCACCTGCAAAATTAGATTTAAAAAACTGACTTTTTAATAATGCTTCTTGGCCTATTGGTAGCAATAAGGTATGTGGCCCGTTTGGCGAGCTTTGATTTTTTAAATACCCTTGGTTTATCGCATGCAGCTGCTTTGACCCAATACCAGACAGCTTGGCAATAACCGAAAAATCGAATTGCTGACCTATATTCATTTGTGTGGTGAGTGGTTTATAGGCAAGTTTTGGCTGCCTCATACCTTTTTGCGGATGCTTAACTAAATAACTTAAAGCGAGCAATTTTGGCACGTAATCGGCGGTTTCTTTTGGCAAGCTTAGCGACCAAAAGTCAGTGCTTTTTCCTCGTTTAGTGTTTTTCTCTATAGCCCGCTTTACGCGTCCTTCACCGCTATTATAGGCTGCCAATGCATGTAGCCAATTGCCGTTAAAGCGTTTATGTAAATAGCTCAAGTAGTCAAGTGCCGCATCAGTAGAGGCTAATACATCTTGGCGGCCGTCGTACCATTGATCTGACTTAATACCAAAGTGATATGCCGTCGCACCTACAAGTTGCCATACCCCAACGGCTTGTTGCGATGAGGCAACTGTGGGCCTAAAGTCACTTTCTACAAAAGGTAGCAGTGCTATTTCCATTGGTAGGTTTCTTTGCTCTATTTTTTTTACTATGTGATACAAATAAGGCGCTGCACGTTTACTTACCGTGGTTAGGTATTTAGGCTGTTTTAAATACCAGTTAATGCGTTTTTTTAAAGCTCGATTTTGATAAACCGTAAAATGTAAGTTGTTGGCAATATGCACCCACAAATCAGTTGTTTTTGGTGGGCGCTTTTTCACAACTCTATTTTTAACTTTGAGTGGGGGAGTGTTTTTTTCAATAAGATTGGTTTGTTGCTCTGGGTTTACTGTGGCAATTACGTTTTCGTGATTTGCGTAATCAGGCTCAAAATGAGTAAATATTTGAGGCGCTTCCGCCTGCTTTTGCTCAGTTGATTCACAACCAAACAAAAAGAGTCCTAAAAAGCATAATATCAAACTGCGCATAATGATCACTTTAGTCAATTCCTTTTATTATTTTAACACAATCCGTTGTGTTGGGTTATTTTGAGCTTTTAGCGCGGTTAAGCCCCGCTTGTAAAAATAACTGACTCGACTTTTTGTTAAGCGTGTCTTGCTGGTAGGGAGCGAGCACTTTTTGTGGAAAAGTTTCTATGAGTGATTCAATCGTAAGGTTTTGATTACTTTTGACGTGCTCAGTCAGCGCATTTAAAAATGCCAGAGGCTGCTTGAGTTGTTGCTTGTTAAGTATGCCGCCATGCCCGGGTATAATTAGTGATAGCTTTTCATTGCCAATATATTGCTTTAATAAAGTTTGCCAACTTTCAAGTTCACCGTGTCCAGTATAGGGAAGCCAATCAACAATGTCGCCACCAATTAGTATGCTTTCATTGTTTGTTGTAACGGTTAAATCGCCGTTAGTGTGCGCCATATGGGGGGTAATATTTAATTCAAAACTGCCCAGGTCAACTGATTTACTTACTACTAATGCTATATCTGGAGGGTTAAGCTTATATTCGCGCCAACGAAAAAGTCGTGTTTTAGCCAGCTCTAGCTTTTCTCGCCATGCTGTTTGTTCTTCTTTGGGGATTGATGCTAAGCGCTGATAACTCAGTTCAATGCTTTTTTCATAGCTGTCGAGTTTATCAGTGTAGGCTTTTTGATAGGTTTTAAAGTCTGCGCTTACTTGCTGGTGGGTAATAAGTTTGGCATTAGGATAAAAGTGTTGAATAACTGCCATGCCCAGTAAGTGATCGTCATGATAATGGGTTGCAACTAAATAACAAAGAGGCGTTTTAAGGCGTTTTTTAAGTTCAACAACAAGTTGTTCAACACCTGCAAAATTTCCACTGGTATCTACCAGTAAAGCGCATTCATCACCCTCAATTAATACTTGGTTAGAGTCGTAAAATCGTAGATCGTCTTGTTGTTTTAAAAATTGGATGTTGTTGTTAATGGTTTGCCAGCTAATAGCTGCATTTGAATTGGCTGTGAAAAAAAGTAAACCTATTATTAGGAATGTATATTTTAACGATGAGTGAATACCAAGTAAGGAGTACTTCATTAACTATCTCTTGCAGGCCAATTATTACCCTAATGATAAACAAAAAGCGCAGGTTGCGCTTTTTATTTTTTTTGTTTTGGGTCACTTGCCAAATGTTGACTCAGTTTATCAACAAGCTGGTCTTGATGTTGCTGCTCAACAGTTGCTTGTGTTTTTGCTTCAAGCAAATCATGGCTTAAATTAAGTGCTGCCATAAGCAATGCTTTTTGATCATTTCGAACGGTTGAACGCTGTTTCATTTGTTCAACTAAGTCGTTTAGATTTTTAGCTGCTGCTATCAATGCCTCTTCTTGTCCTTGCGGACAAGCAAATTGCTGCTCTTTACCTAGCAACTCAACAGTGACCCGCTGGTTTTGCAGCTCAGACATTAGCTAGCCTGTTGTGCGCTTTGTAATTTATCTAGTAAGCCAGATAACGTTGTGCTGGCATCTTTTTGCTTTTCTTCGTTTTCAAGTGCTTCTAGTTGTAAAAGTTCATTATCATCAGCGAGTTTACTATTTTGCTCTTTTAAGCTAGCAACATCAGTTTGTAATTGATTATTGCGTTCAATAAGTGAATCGATCAGTTGTTCGAGTTGTTGAAGAGTAGTGTTGTCCATAAGGCGCTCATATAACTGTAATTAATGTCTTGCAAATGTAAAGCAAAGTGCATTGATTTACTAGCATTTACGCCAGTTTTAGCTGATTTTTCTTCTTTGTTAAGGGATAATTCATACAACGTGCTTTTTTGTTCAGAAATGGTTCATTTAAGTGCCCCTTATCCGAGGAGTTATTGGACTTTGCGGATTGAAATTTGTTTAAACTAGGGGCTATTTAATCGTGGCGCGAGGTTTGTAACACAGTGGACTCGATAACTGCTCCTGCGTTATTCTACTGAGTTACATTCATGTAAGAATAACTACACTATGTAGGTTCTACCTTGTCTGAATATCAAATCGGCTGCTGAAAGTTTAACAGACCCTAGTGCAAGTTGCTAAAGCCCAGTGCTTATGGTTCACTTGCGATATTAAATTGCGTATGGCGAAAATAAAATAATGCTTAGTTACAGACACTCATTTCATGCGGGTAATCCGGCCGATGTTCTAAAACACCTTGTGTTGGCTCAGGTCCTTAAATATCAAACAATTAAAGATAAGCCGCTAGATTACATTGATACGCACTCTGGCGCAGGCTTTTTTGAACTCGCAGCAGCTGATGCTCAAAAAACGCAAGAATACCAAGACGGTATTGAAAAGTTGTGGGCGCACACAAGTGAGCATGAGGCACTTAACGAATACATTGACCTAATTAAATCGTTCAATAATACGAGTGACCTCGATTTTTATCCGGGTTCACCAAAAATTGCTGAACATTATTTACGACGTCAAGATAAAGGTTGGTTTTTTGAATTGCACCCACGAGACTTAATCTTGCTAGAAGGTAATATGCAGGGTAAGCGCTCTATTCGAGTACGCGGTGAAGACGGATTCACTGGTTTGGTAGGGCTACTGCCACCTGCGTCTCGAAGAGCGTGCGTATTAATCGACCCACCATACGAAATTAAAGATGATTATGAACGCGTTGTAAAAACATTAATTAAAGCACATCAACGATTTGCAACGGGTACTTATATGATTTGGTATCCGGTTGTTGATCGGGAGCGCATTAACAATATGGAGCAGGGTTTAATTGATTCCGGTATGCGAAATATTCAGTTATTTGAGCTGGGAACCGAGGCCGATACTGACGTTCATGGCATGACTGCATCAGGTATGATAGTGATTAATCCGCCATGGAAGCTTAAACAAACTATGGATAATGTATTGCCTGAGCTAGTGTCATTATTAAGTGAATCTACTGGCTTTTATAGGTGTGAGCAACTGGTTGCAGAATAACCACTACTTACGAAAATGCCCAGCAGTGCTGGGCATTTTTGTTCTAACTTATTACTCACAGTTAAAAGCGAAGATAGTGTGAGTTATTTACTGCCTACTTTTTAACAAACTTAGTTAAAATGACAATGCGCTGGCCATCAACACGCCCTTCAATGTGCTCAGGGTTACTGGTTAAACCAATGTTGCGCACCGCAGTACCACGTTTTGCTGTAAGGCTACTGCCTTTTACATCTAAATCTTTTATAAGTGTCACGGTATCGCCAGCTTGAAGAACCACGCCATTACTATCGACATGTTTAACATCGTCATCTTCAGCAAGTGCTTTATTAGCCCAAGCCAAGGTCTCTTCTTCTAGATATACCATGTCTAGCGCATCTTGTGCCCAACCATTATCTGGCGCTAAGCGCGATAGCATTCTATAGGCAACAACTTGAACTGCAGGTGTTTGGCTCCACATACTATCGTTTAGGCAGTGCCAATGCGTTGTAGTGATGTCTGCGGTGTTTTCAATTTGTTCTTTGCATGTTTTGCAAGTGTAAATGCATTTGTCTGAATGTGTTTCGGTTACAGGTGGAACTTCATAAACAAATAAGTCATTGGTAGCTGTACACAATTCACACTGGTTGTTGCTGCGTTCAATTAAGGCTTTTTCAATACTCATAGGACTACTTTTTTGGTCGGGTTAATATTTTTGCATAGTATAACTCAGCGCACTGGGTGTGTGTTATAAATCCCTTAATTTTGTATGGGTATTTCTTTCATGTATTTTTCAGCTATGTTGTTTATATAGCCAATGCTGTGGAGGTTTTCTATTACTTTATTAATGATGGGCATTAAGTGCTTATGTTTGCTAAGTAGGCGAATTCTCAAAAAACCATGAGAATATTTAGCACCAAAACCAATGTTGATATTAAGTTTTTGTGACCAATATAAGGTTGGCAACTCACCTATTATGGCAACATCTACTCTTTTTCGAACTAGCGCCTCTATGAGTTCTTTTTCTGAAGGAAAATCAACGCGTCTAAATGTATCTGCATTGTGATAATAATAACCCAATACTGTGCCTACATTTTTACCCTCGATATTGGACTTATGCTGCCATTTTTTTGTGTTTTCGGGCAGTGTTACAAGCATTTCTGTTACTGTAATTAATGGGTCAGAAAATACATATTTGGTGTTGGTTCTTTCGTTTTGAGGAAGCCAATCAAGCGAGATCACATCGAAGTCAATAATACCTTCATTAAGGTATTTAGTGATTCGCTTTGCGGGTAGCGATTCATGAGAAGCAGAGATATTAGCGTCAATCAGTACTTTTTCAATGATTTCTGGTAACACACCCGGGCGTTTAGGATTGTTGGTGTAGAAAGGGTAATGACTTCCAGATGAGCTAATGTTGTACTTTAGGGTATTGTTGCTTTGTGCTGCAATATTAGGCAGTGAGCTCAATGCTAAACATGTTATCAATAACCACTTTAAAATAAGCAAACCCGCTCCTGAACTGCGAACTTTTTTATTAGTTTTATTTACTTTGCAAAATTTTGCAACGATTAAGATGCATTTACTATACTTTTAATCTCTAACATAGATTAGACTCGCAAGATTAGATTTAATTTTGCACAAACTTACAGGTGAATTCTATTGAACGTGTCCGACACTCCGTCGTTAACACCTACGTTGACACAATATGTTGCTAGGCAACCTATATTTGATGCTGACAAAGCAGTGTTTGCTTATGAGTTGCTTTACCGAAACTCCGCAAATAATGCGTTTCCTGTAGGTACTAGCGATGAGCACGCGACCAGCCGTTTGTTTTTTAATACCTTAATGCTAGTTGGCGCAGAAAAGCTTACAGCTCACCAACTCGCTTTTGTAAATCTTTCTACAGATGCCTTGTTAGATGAATTCCCTAAATTATTAAACCCAGAGCATACTGTCATTGAGATTGTAGAGCGTACGGTAAACATTGCAGCGGTTGCTAGTCGTATTAAAGCGCTGAAAGGTCAGGGTTATGTATTTGCACTGGACGATTATGACGGCGATGAAAAATGGGAGCCGTTACTCGCCCTTGTTAGTTATATAAAAATTGAGGTTGAAGAGCCTATTATTAAAACTAACATACGGGTTAAAAAGCTTAAACGAAGCTACCCTCATTGCAAAATAATAGTAGAACGAATAGAAACTTACGATCAGTTTATAAACTTACGTGATGCAGGTTGTGATTATTTTCAGGGATTCTTTTTTGCTCGCCCAGAAATGCTTACTTACAGTGGGGTCGACCCTTCAAAAGTTACCGTTTTCGAACTCCTTAAAGCAATAGCAAAAGAATCGTTATGCTTTGAAGAAATTCATCAGAGTGTAGCTAAAGATGTAGGAATAACAGCGCGAATTTTACGTTTAGCAAATGCGCGTTCTGGTAATGGAAATTTAGTTATTACGTCTATCTCGCAAGCTGTTGTTTACTTAGGTGAGGACGTAATTCGCCAATTTGTGCGCGTATTAGCTGTTAGCGATTTAGGAATAGATAAACCCACAGAGTTGACTAAATTTGCTCTTGTACGCGCTCGGTTAATAGAGCTTATATTAGCTGAAACCAACAAACATTTATCTCAGCAAGGTTACTTGGTGGGGTTGTTTTCGATGCTTGATGCAATACTAGATATAGAGCTAGCAACTATTGTAAAAGAGTTTACGCTAGATAAAAGCATAACAGATGCTTTGCTAATGCAAACCGGTTTGCTAGGTGATTGCTTATTACTGGCAAAAGCGATTGAAACTAAAAACTGGGCAGTGGTTGAAACACAACTTAAGCTGGTTAACCCAGAGATAGAAATAGAAAAAATATATAGCTTTATATTAGAGTCAATGCTTTATAGTGATGATGTAATAGAAGTTATGAGCGAATAAGTATGCGTAATTTTTTATCTGTTGTAAGTGTAGTTATTGCTTTATGTTTGTTATTTCCGGGTATTACAAAACCCGTGCTAACAATTGAAGGGAATATTGATAAATCAAAACTTGCTCAAGCGGGTATTGAAATGTTAGCTGAAGAGGGCGATAGCCGAACGCGCAGCATGCTAATGATGTTTTCAAACATGTTGGGGCTAGATAAGTTAGAAGGCGAGATTAGCGCCTATAGCAAAACGCAAAGTATTTACGGCACTATCACAGACCTAGCAAATAATAATAATTTGCTTGTTGCTGCCTTGGTTGGTCTTTTTTCAGTGGTGGTGCCAAGCCTAAAGTTATTATTACAGCTACTGTATTGCTGCTTACCAGTGAATAGACTTAAGCAAGTTTGTGGCAATATTGTGTGTGCGCTCAGCAAATGGAGTATGGTTGATGTATTTGTAATAGCATTAATTGTTACGTATTTAGCAGGCAATGCACACGCTAAAAGTGGTGAATTACTTGTTATGAATGCACAGTTTGGTGAAGGGTTTTGGTACTTTAGTGCCTATTGTATATTTGCAGTTACTGCCAGCTATTTAATTAAAACTCAAACCAAACTACATAGCACGCCCTAAATTATTTGTAGTCGTTTATAAGTTACTTTAAACTCCCTTTTTTTGATAGGGGTATCATTTTGCAACGCATGTACACTATTTTACTTACGCTTACTTTACTGCTCACGTTTGTGGGGCAGTCTTTTGCGTCTGTAGCTAGTGAATGTGAAATGCCTCATCAGTCTAATGCTCACGTTAATATGCATTTGGGCAATACCAGCGAAGAGAATAACAGCGCTCACCATACCATGATGCAAATGGATTGCTGCGATGACGAGGCGACGGCTCAAAACGAATGCAGTTGCCCCGTTAATGGCTGTACCGCTAACTCAATGCTTAATGTTGATATTTTATTGGTTACTGCAGTTATTATTACTGAAAAAGTGAATACGCCCGAATTAAGTGCTCAAACAACCTCTCCCAAATCACTTTACCGCCCTCCTATGTTTGCTTAACTAGCAGGATAGGTGTGTCTAAATTTTGGAACCTCAAGCTGATTTTTATCTTTTGAAAACGTGATTAGTTTTCGTATTAGGTGCGGCTGATATAAACACCTTTCTTGCCAATTTAAATTTTTTATTAATTTTTAAATGGAGCAAGTGATGAATTACGCTTTGAAAATAAATGCAGTGCTATGTTGTTTGACTTTGTTCAGCAGTGCGGCGAATACCCAAGAAGAAAAAACGACTGGCGCAATAGATGAGTATAGCTCTTTACGTACGCTAAACCTATCTCACGCCCTTACCTATGCACTTGCAAATGATCCGTGGTTATCTGCAAGCCACCACCAAGAGCAAGCAGTTATGGCTCAGAGTATTATGGCGGGCACTTTACCCGACCCAACACTCACGCTTGGTCTGATGAACTTACCAACAAATGGTTATGCGTTTGATCAAGAAGGGATGACTCAATTTAAAGTGAGTCTAAGCCAAAAATTTAGCCGCGGTGATAGTCTATCACTGAAACAAAAATCGCTTTTTCAGTCGTCTAAGCAATATCCATGGCAGCGAGCTGATAGGTTGGCTCAGGTAAAAGCGATAGTTATCGAGTTTTGGCTAAATGCTTATAGGGCACAGCGCAGTATTAACTTAATAGAGAAAGACAGAGAGTTATTTACTCAGCTTATTCAAATAACTGAAGCCAGCTACGCAAGTACACAGGGTAAGACACGCCAGCAAGATATTATTCGGGCTCAGTTAGAGCTTACCCGCTTAGAAGATAAGCTACTCACACTTGAGCAACAACTTCACAGTGCTAAAAATCGGCTAGCGCAATGGTTGCCCATAACAATGTTAGAAAAACCTTTAGATGGTAAATTTATAACCCCTCCCGCGCTTACTAATTTTAATACCCTTGAATTTGGTCAACTTATACAATTACTTATGTCTCACCCAGCCATTGTAGCCATAGAGCAAAGTATATTGGCCAAGCAAACACAAGTGAGCTTAGCGAAACAAAGTTATAAGCCACAGATAGGGGTTAATGTGGGGTATGGCTATCGAGCAGACACCCCAATGGGCCAATCAAGAGCCGATTTACTTTCTGTGGGGGTTAGCATTGATCTCCCTTTATTTACGGATAACAGGCAAGACCAACACGTTAAATCGGCTATATCGATTACGGAAGCGGCTAAAACACAAAAAAGGGTTGCTTTGCAAAAGCTCAAAGGTATGTATTTTAAAGAATATAGTCAGCTATCCCAGTTACAAAAACGAAATACGCTATATCAAAATATTTTATTAGTACAAATGGCTGACCAATCACAAGCAACCTTGAATGCTTATACGCGTGATGACGGTGACTTTTCTGATGTTATGCAAGCACGTATTAGTGAGTTAAATGCCAAAATTGACGCGCTTAATATCCAGGTCGATCAACACATTATTATTGCACGCTTAAATTATTATATGAGTAGCTTAGACTCCCAAGTTATGGGCGAACTTCGCGAGGGGCAGACTGATGAATATTAATTTGAAACTATTCATTGCCGCTATTGTAGGGGCTGGTTTATGGGCTGGTTTTACGCAAATTATAGTTGATGAAAAACCGGCCGTAAAACAACCCTTGTATTGGGTGGCGCCCATGGACAGCAATTATAGACGTGACGCTCCTGGCCTCTCTCCTATGGGGATGGATTTAGTGCCCGTTTACGACGAAGTTGGTAATAGTGAAAGTGAAAAAGGAGCGATTACTATTTCGCCAGTGGTAATTAATAATTTAGGAGTGAAAACCACTAAGGTGCAGTTAAAAACACTGCAAAGTAACATCAATACAGTGGGTTATGTGCAATATAACCAAGATGAAATTACTCATATTCACCCTCGTGTAGAAGGGTGGCTTGAGGATTTATACGTTAAAGCGCAAGGCGATAAGGTAAACGCCGGCGAACCTTTGTATACCTTATATTCACCGCAGCTAGTTAATGCACAAGAAGAGTTTTTATTGGCAGTAAATAGAAATAACAATGTACTAATTCGTGCTGCAAAGGCACGTTTAGAGTCGTTAAATGTATCTGCTGAATTTATTGAGCGCTTACAAAAAAATAAGCAAATAATGCAAAATATTACCTTTTATGCTCGTCAAAGTGGGATTGTTGATGAGCTGAATGTGCGAGAAGGTTTTTATGTAAAGCCAGGTACGTCAATGATGAGTATTGCTCAACTTGATGAAGTATGGGTGGAGGCGGAAATATTTGAACGTCAATCGTCGCTTATTAGTGTTGGCCTACCGGTAACCATGACCCTTGATTATTTTAAGGGAAAAATATGGCAAGGGCAGGTCGATTATATTTATCCTGCGCTCGATGCTCAAAATAGAACACTTCGGGTCAGGCTCCGATTTACAAATAAAGACCTTAAGCTAAAAGCGAATATGTTTGCTCAGGTGACTATTCATACAAAAGCGAGTGAACCTCAGCTTGTAGTACCAAAAGAAGCTGTAATTCGTACGCAACATCAAAACCGCGTAGTTATAGCATTAGGCGAAGGGCGCTTTAAATCTGTTGAAGTACAAGTAGGACAAACAAGCGTTGATGAAACGATTATTTTATCAGGTGTGGTGGTAAACGATAGCGTGGTTACCTCGGCACAATTTTTAATAGATTCTGAGTCGAGTAAGCTTTCAGACTTTAAGCGAATGGAGATGCCAGCTGCTGATAGTAGTAACGATGACAACTCTCAAAGTGCAACCGTAAATGGCGTTATAAATACAATTGATGCAGCAAATCGAGTTGTAAATATTAGTCGTGAAGCTATTCCAAAGTGGAACCGAGGTCCAGCAACAATGAACTTTGTTCTGGCACCGCATATAGAGGTTAACTCGCTTATTAAAGGTCAAACCATTGATTTCACGTTTAGTATTATTAATGATGATTTTGTGATCACCGCTTTAAATAATATAGACGCAATAGATCACTCCTCAATGCAACATACGATGGGCGAGGAAGTAAAATGATTACTGCTGTTATTCGCTGGTCTGTTCATAACCGGTTATTGGTATTGTTGCTTACATTAATTTTAGTGGGCGGTGGTGTGTTTGCCGTTAAAAATACGCCCGTAGATGCCTTGCCCGATTTATCTGATGTGCAAGTTATTGTAAAAACATCGTATCCAGGGCAAGCACCACAAGTGGTTCAAGACCAAGTTACTTATGTGCTTACTACTGCTATGTTATCGGTGCCAGGGGCAAAAACCGTAAGAGGCTTTTCATTTTTTGGCGACTCGTATGTTTATATTATTTTTGATGACAGCACTGATTTGTACTGGGCGCGAAGCCGAGTGCAAGAATACCTAACACAAGTTGCAAACCGCCTGCCTAAAGGTGCAACGCCAGAGCTTGGGCCCGATGCAACGGGTGTTGGTTGGGTTTACCTATATGCCCTTATTGATAAAACAAATACGCTTGATATTAGCCAATTGCGAGACTTACAAGATTGGTTTTTAAAGTTTGAATTACAAACTGTGCCGGGTGTTTCTGAAGTTGCCTCTGTAGGGGGAATGGTTAAGCAGTATCAAGTAAATGTAGATCCTAATAAGCTGCGTGCTTACGGCATTCCGTTGAGTCTTATTCAAACTGCAATAGAGCAAGGAAACCAAGAAACAGGCGCCTCTGTTATTGAAATGGCCGAAGCGGAATACATGGTTACTAGCACTGGGTACATAAAAAGTGTTGCCGATTTAGAGGCTATTCCATTAGGTACTAATGCAAATGGCACTGCTTTGCAGTTACGTGATGTCGCGAATATTCGCCTAGGCCCACAAATGCGCCGTGGCGTGAGTGATCTTAACGGTGAAGGCGAAGCTACCGGTGGTATTGTTGTTATGCGATACGGCGAAAATGCACAAAAAACCATTGAACTGGTTAAGGCTAAGCTCGAATCGCTTAAAAAAGGATTACCACAGGGCGTTGAGGTTATTCCCGTTTACGATCGCTCAAACTTAATAAACAACGCAATAAGTAATCTGACAAGCAAACTTGTTGAAGAGCTGATTGTTGTAGCGCTTGTGTGTGTTGTGTTTTTGTTTCATGTGCGCTCATCTTTGGTGGCTATTATTACCTTACCGCTGGGTATTTTAACAGCGTTTATTGTGATGTATTGGCAAGGAATTAACGCTAATATTATGTCTTTGGGCGGGATTGCGATTGCCATAGGGGCAATGACCGATGGCGCCATAGTAATGATTGAAAATATGCATAAGCATATGGAAAAAACGCCCCTGACTGATCAAAACCGTTGGGAAGTCGTTATTAAAGCGACAAGCGAAGTAGGCCCAGCGCTGTTTTTTAGTTTATTAATTATTACCGTGAGTTTTTTGCCTGTATTTATTTTAGAAGCGCAAGAAGGGCGAATGTTCTCACCTCTTGCTTACACTAAAACTTATGCAATGGCGGCTTCAGCAGGATTAGCGATCACCCTAGTGCCTGTATTGATGGGCTATTTTATAAGAGGTAAGGTAATACCTGAAAATAAAAATCCCGTTAATAGATTGCTTGTAGCGGCTTATCGGCCTTTGCTCAGATGGGTGCTTAATTTTCCAAAAACGACTTTAATATTTGCCCTAGTTATGACCTTGGTAGGTTTTTACCCACTGAACAAAATAGGTAGCGAGTTTATTCCGCCACTTGATGAGGGGGATTTAATGTATATGCCCTCTACATACCCAAGTATATCAATAGCTAAAGCTCGAGAGATTTTGCAGCAAACAGATAAATTAATCGCAACCGTGCCGGAGGTTAAAACAGTTTTTGGTAAAGTCGGGCGAGCTGAAACAGCCACCGATCCCGCGCCACTGACAATGATTGAAACGTTCATTCAATTAAAGTCCAAAGACGAGTGGCGAGAGGGAATGACGCTTGAAAAACTCAAAACCGAACTTGATGCATTAGTCACGTTTCCTGGTTTAACTAATGCATGGGTTATGCCCATTAAAACACGCATAGACATGTTGGCAACCGGTATTAAAACCCCAATAGGTATTAAAGTGGCAGGTCCACAGTTAAGTGAAATTCAAAATATTGGTGAGCAAATAGAAGCACTACTTGCTGATATTCAAGGCACTGTATCTGTTTACTCTGAGCGAGTGGCTGGTGGACGCTACGTAAAAATTGATATAAACCGTGAAAAAGCAGCGCGTTATAATTTAAACATAAGCGATATACAGCAAGTTATAGCAACGGCTGTTGGCGGTAAAAATGTAACACAAACAATAGAAGGGCAGGCTCGTTATTCGGTTAACGTGCGTTATCCGCAAGTTTTTAGGAATTCACCTGAAGCCCTCATGTTATTGCCCATTGTGACGCCACAAGGACAGCATATTGCACTTGGAGATGTCGCTAATGTATTTATTGAAAATGGCCCGTCTGGCATTAAAAGTGAAAATGCACGTTTAAATGGTTGGGTTTATATTGATATAGATGGCGTAGACATTGGTAGTTATGTTGAAAGCGCGAGAGCCGTGCTCGATGAGCGTTTGATACTGCCTTCGGGATATTCTATTTCATGGGCTGGGCAGTATGAATATATGCAACGTGCAAAAGAGAAGCTCACCTACGTAGTGCCTCTCACCTTGGCCATTATTATTGTGCTGCTCTATCTTAATTTTAAAAGCTTTGCTGAGGTAACTATTATTATGTGCACACTGCCATTGGCTATGATAGGTGGTGTATGGCTCATGTACCTTCAAGGTTTCAACTTTTCAGTCGCCGTAGGGGTCGGTTTTATTGCACTGGCCGGTGTTGCCGTGGAGATTGGGGTGATTATGCTGGTTTATTTAAATCAGGCATATCAAAACATGTGTTTAACAGCTAAGCGAGCTGATAAACCACTTTCGTTAGCTCAGTTACAGCAAGCAATTACTGAAGGTGCCGGGTTACGTGTGCGTCCTGTAATGATGACGGTGGCTACTATTGTTATTGGTTTATTACCTGTGCTTTATGGAACGGGTACCGGCAGTGAAGTAATGAGCCGAATTGCAGCGCCTATGGTGGGTGGTATGGTAAGCGCAATAATGTTGACCTTATTGGTTATTCCTGCGGTTTACTTATTATGGAGAAAAAAGGCCATTAAGTAACAGTGATAGGGTAATGACTTATCATTGCCCTATAAAAATTACTCATCGTTTGTAAGTTATTCTACTAATTTACATTTTAATCTATCTATAAGTTTTAACTCATTGTTTTAAAGTGTATTTTTTGTTGGCATGATTCAAGCAACCCGTAACTTATCAGTTAACTAAGTAAGGAATGCACATGCAAGTTAAAACAATTAAAGAGGTATACGACTGGACCGTATTATTTCATACGCAAATGGCGGCTAATTTTTATAGCGTGAAACCAATACTTGATGAGCGTAATGCCATGCTGGTGGATTATTACCTTAATTACGAAAAAAAACTCGCTGAAGATTTAGTGGGTTTTAAAGCGATTACCGAAATTAACACGCTCGACACATTTTGCTATGAGTACTTTGCCAGCAACCCCGAACTTATTACGTTTAACGATATCAGTAAAGATAAGCAGTTAGATGAAAAAGCAATTCAAGATTACTTATCGAGTCAGCATCAAAAAGTGATTGCGCTTTACGATTATCTTCTTGAGCGTGCAGAAACGCAAAATGCGCAAGAGAAGCTAGATCAGCTACTAGAGCTTGAAAAGCAAGGGCTTAAACAGATGATGCAAAGTACAAATCGCCATATGGATATGTAATTAGCTAAAGTATACTTAGCTAAAAGTAGGGTGTAATAGCACCCTGCTTAATTATTTACTCTTCAAAATATTATGAGCAGTTAAGACTTATTCCTACCTTTTTCAAATAACGTTGTTCTAGTTCTAAATCTGCATTAAGTAACGTGTGTGTTTGTAAATAATTATCGTAAAATTTAATAAAAAGCCCTGTGGCATTAGCGCTAATATTCATATTAGGTTGCTGGCTAATTTGGCGTTTTTGATTAAATAAAACAGCTAAGCGTAAAATAGTAACAAGCTTAATTACATGTTGCTGCGCGATTGTTGTGAACTCTGGTAATTCATCACGTTTAATTTTTTTTCGGTAAAAGCGAATTAGCGAGCTTAAAATGAGTTGTTCTTGCTGAGTAAAGCCAGGAAGCTGGCTATTTGCCACAATGTAAGCGCTGTGTTTATTAATACCTGAAGAGTTAATAGACAAGCCAATTTCGTGTAGCTTAGCAGCCCAATTAAGAAGCGCTATGTCGTTAATATCATCTAGTTGCCACGCTTTGCTAAGGCGTTCGTATATCCAAGTAGCTGTATTAGCAACGCGTGAGGCATGGGCTTTATCTACTGTGTATCGTTCACTCAGGTTATTGATTGTATTACTGCGAATGTCTTTATCGGCGAGTTTTTGCTGCATTTCATGAAGTAGCCCCTCTCTTAAAGAGAAGTCACTATAAGTGAGCTGATTAATTGAGAATTCTTTAAAAACAGCAATAAGAATGGCAAGTCCTCCACATAGACTCTGCTGACGCTCAGGTGTTAATCCTTCTATACTTATATTATCGATATGTTTAGCGGCAATGCATTGATGCTTAAGAGCCAGTAAATCGTCAATACTTACAAATGTTTGTTGCGGTTTTTGTGCGCACACCATGGTTAAAATAGATTTTATGGTGCCTGATGTACCAATTACATCTTGCCAACCTTCGTTAATGTAGTTGGCAAAAATAACTTCGATTTCTTGTTCCGCTTTTATTTCAGCTCGATTAAAACGCTTAGCCGTAATAGCTCCACCACTAAAAAACTGTTTTGTGTAGCTAACACAGCCCATATTACGGCTTGTAAGAAGCTTATGCTTGAAGTGCTTACCAATAATTAGTTCGGTACTGCCTCCGCCAATATCGATAATAAGGCGGTTCTCTTCGTTATGAACATAATGAGCCACACCTTGATAAATAAGCCGAGCTTCTTCTTGCCCTGGGATCACATCAATATGAAATGGAAATACCTTACTCGCCTGAGTTAAAAAGGCATGAATATTTTTGGCGCGCCTAAAAGTGTAAGTAGCAGCTACTTTTACATTGCCATGAGGAAAGTCTTCAAGGGTGTTTGCAAACTGCTTAAGTACAAGTAGTGCACGGTCTATGGCTGCTTGGTTTAGTCTTAATTTATCGTCTAGGCCATCGGCCAAATAAACACGCTGTTTCTCTTTATGCAGAATTTGTAATGTGCCATCCACTTCGCGCGCAACGACCAAGTGAAAGCTATTCGAACCTAGATCGACGGCCGCTATTGATGGGTGATCATTCATTATTATAATTACCCTCCCATTTTTTTAAGTGATCGTATATTGCTATTTGTGAGCGAATTTTTTTTCTGTTACCGCGCCTAACATAGGTATTTTTTTGCTCGCTATCGATTAGCCGAGCTTTGGTACGGTCTTTAAATTGTAGCTCTAAAATATCCATAATGAGCTGTTTTAATTTATTATTTAAAATAGGGACTCCCACTTCAACGCGTTGATCAAGATTGCGAGTCATCCAATCGGCGGAAGAAATATACACCTTATCATTGCCATTATTGCCAAATACCATTACGCGAGGATGCTCTAAAAAGCGATCAACAATACTAATCACTTTTATGTTTTCGCTAAAGTGAGCCACCCCCGGTATTAATGAGCACATACCACGTACAATAATTCGAATTTTTACTCCACGACGACCGGCATAATAAAGTTTATCTACAAGTTGTTTATCAACTAAGTTATTTACTTTAATTGTAATTTTTCCTGTGAAACCATCTTCAACATGCTGAATCTCTTTATCAATTAAATCCAATAAAGTGTCGCGAGCATTAATAGGGGAGAGCATTAAATATTCAAAATTAAAGGGCTTGTAGCTGCTTTCTATAAACTTAAATACGCTATCGCATTCTTCACAAATACCGTTATGTTTTGTGAAAAGGCTAAAGTCAGTGTAGATTTTAGCTGTTTTTTCGTGAAAGTTTCCGGTACCGATATGGGCGTATTTAACTATTTTGTTTTTTTCTTTACGGTGAATAACACATAGTTTGCTGTGCACTTTTAGGGCTGGAATACCAAAAATAACTTTTATTCCAGCACTGCTAAGAACTTTAGCCCATTCAATATTGTTCTGTTCATCAAAGCGTGCTTTAAGCTCAACCATTACCGTGACACTTTTGCCATTTTTAGCGGCATTGATGAGTAAAGAAATAAGCCGAGACTTACTCGCCACTCGATAAATATTTACTTTAATCTGCGTCACCATAGGATCAAATGCGGCTTGGCGAACATACTCCAGTAAATGATTAAATGTGTGATATGGGTAGTAGAGCAGTATGTCTTGCTCGCTTATTGCGTCAAATACGCTGCTGTGTTTGTTAAAAGCTGTGCTTTGTATTGCTGGAAGTGGTTTGTTTTCAAGGTATTGGCGACCTACATTAGGAAAAGCAATAAAGTCTCTAAAATTACGGTATCGACCCGCGGGTATCAGCGCATCATGATGACTCACGTTTAAACGTTTTTTCATCACTTTTAACATACTTTCTGGCATGCTCTCGTCGTAAACAAGACGTACAGGCTCTGCATAAATACGTTGTTTAAGACCCTTAGACATTTTATCGAGCAGACCTTCTTCTAGCTCATCGTCTAAGTTGTATTCTGCATCTCGTGTGAGTTTTATTGCATGACCTTGAATTTTATCAAAGTGAAAAAAGTTACTAAAAACATCATTTAAAAAGTAAGAAATAACGTCATCAAGCATAACAATGGTTTTACGACGACGTGTCTTTTCAGGCGGTAATATAATAAAACGGGGTACTCGGTCTGTAGGGACTTCAAGCATAGCGTAATGGCTTTTTTCGTCACTCATTTCAATAAACAAGTAAGTCATTGTGTCGTTTATATAGTCGGAGTAATCTTTATTTTCATTAAGTAAAATGGGTGATATATGCTGTAAAACCTTGTCATGAAAATACGCTTTAAGCCAATTAAGATGAAAATCTGTTAATTTTTCGGGGCGGTCAACATGGATATTATGAGTGGTTAAATCGTTTAGAATTTGTTGGTGTATTAGGTTAAATTTTTTGCCTAGCTGCAAAACTTTTTGTTGAATTTGACTTAATAAAGCTTCATCTTCTTCAAAATTAGCATCGGGAAGTTTGTTTAATAAAATACGGCGTTTAACGTCGGCAACACGCACCCTAAAAAATTCATCAAGGTTATTAGAAAAAATCCCCAAAAACCGCATGCGTTCAATTATTGGATTATTTTTGTCTTTAGCCTCTTGTAGAACGCGCTCGTTGAATGATAGCCAACTAAGCTCTTTGGCAAAGTATTCAATGGTTTGAGTATGTTCTATGTGGGCATTCATATTATATTCCATTATTTAACGCTGAGTTAAATATAGAACAATTTAATGACATTAAAATGACATGCGTGTCACTTGTATGACACGCAATATAAAAATTATGCTTCTTCTGTGTCTACTATTAAGTCGCTGGTTATTGACTCGAGGGCATCAATTACTTCGTCTTTATCCATTCCGTTAGGTAAGGTAACGGTTGCAACAGCGCTAAAAATAGGGACTCCCCAGTTAGGTGCGCTTTGTTGTCTAGAATTTAAATGAGTAATACTTGCTCCTTTGTGTCGTATTACGCTTGCGAGCTCTTGGACAATACCAGGGCGATCGTTTCCTGTGATTACTAAATTGATTTGTTCACGTGGTGAAGCTTCAATTTCAGTATTGCCAGCTTCAATACGTACTTCAAGTTTTGGTAAAGCGGTAAGCGCATTTTGCAGTTCCTGGAAATGCTCTTCAGCAACTTCTAACTGAATTATGCCTGCAAAATGACCTAATAAATGGCTAAGGTTACTACATAACCAGTTGCCATGATTTTTTAAAACTACCGATGAAATATCTTCTACTAAGCCTGGACGATCCTTTCCTAAAATAGTTATTACCAACTGTTTCATAAATTGTGCCTCTCTTTAAGCCCGAAGAATGTAAATGCGTAGACATTAAATAAAATATGTTTTGATGCTGACACGCTCATATAGGCTAATGATTTTATTATGTTAATAATTAATTTAAAGTGAATGAAAGTAAGGTAAGCGCATCACTTAATCTACCATCTGAGTATTAACCTCGTTAAATGCTTTGTCCAATTATTTTTGTTATTTAGCTCCCTTCTAAATGACTAATCTAACGCTTAATTAATACAATAACTTATGCCACCTTAGATATACCTTTAATTAGAGTGCTTATTATAACCGTTGTAACATTACTGTCATCTTGATGAAATATAATTTATAGAACGTTAAGATTTAAAGGTGTTTTGATGACTTCCAATCCGAATAAACCGTCTTTTAATACGGATCGAAGCCGTCTATTTAAAGACAGGTTTGCCAAATTTGGCATAACCGCCGGTGGAGTAATGGTATTAATAGCGCTGTTGTTAATATTTTTCTACCTTCTTTATGTAGTGCAGCCAATTTTTGAGTCGGCTAAAGTTGAAAAGCGTGACAGCTTCACAGTAAGTAACGCAGATCAAATAGTTGGCTTAGGTGTTGAAGAGCAAACCGAAGTTGCTTATTTACTAAGCCAACAAGGCCAAGTTGATTTTTACAATGTAGAAAAAGCAAGTTTTGGTAAAAAACTCAAGACGCTTAATGTTGCTCTTCCAAGCGAAGTAACAAGCTTTGCAACGAGTGCACCGTTTCAAGGCCAATACGCATATGGTTTAGAAAACGGCACTGTGATGGTGGTTGTACCTAAGTTTTTAGTTACCTTTCCAAATAACGAACGCAAATTAACGCCACGCGTTGATTACCCGCTTGGTGAAATGGCGTTAGAAGTTGATGCTCAAGGCGCTGCTATCAAGCGTTTTGCGTTTTCTCACTATGAAGATAAAACGGCGGTTGTTGCATTAACCGCAGATAAGCGCGTTTTGTTTAGTAGCTTTGTTGCTGAAGAAAACATGTTTACGGGTGAGGTAGAGTGGGTTGTTGAGCGAACGGAGCTTGATATTGAAGGTCGTGTAGATGAGCTTTTAATTTCACCAGATACAACACGTACGTTTATTCGTTCAGCTAATCAAATCTACGTTTATGATACGCGCTATCCAAGTGAAGTAGAGCAAATCCAGTTATTATCGGCTAATGAAGAAAACGCTAATATAGTGTCTGCTCAGTTACTTGCGGGTGCAAACTCATTAATGCTTGCTAACGATAACGGTGAAGTATCGCAGTGGTTTGAGGTAAACACAGACGCTGGTCGTCAGTTCCAAAAAATTCGTGCATTTGAAACAACCAAACAAAGCAAATTAAATATTTTTACAGAATTTTATCGCCGTACCTTTTTCACTACCAGCAGCAACGGTGAGCTTGGCGTTTACTACACAACAAGCGAAGCTAAGTTGTGGCAGGGTAAAGTAAGTGAAGGCGAAATTAAACACTTTGCAATTGCTCCACGTTCAAATGCTGCGTTAATTTTAGCTGATGGCAAATTAACGGTATTAGAGGTTCACAACGAACACCCTGAAGTAACATGGTCTGCGTTATGGCAAGAAGTGTGGTACGAAGGTTACCCAGAGCCTGCATATATTTGGCAGTCAACATCTGCAAGCGATGACTTTGAATCTAAATTTTCGCTAGTGCCTATTTCGTTCGGTACAATTAAAGCGGCTTTTTACGCTATGTTATTTGCAGTACCAATTGCGATTTCGTCGGCAATTTACACTGCGTACTTTATGTCGAGTGGATTACGTAAGGTTGTAAAGCCAACCGTTGAAATAATGGAAGCACTTCCTACGGTTATTTTAGGCTTTTTAGCGGGCCTTTGGTTAGCGCCTTTAATTGAAGAGCACTTACCTGCAATTGTTGGCTTACTCATTTTATTACCTATTGGTATTTTAGGTTCAGCACTTGCGTGGACAAAATTACCAGCAAGTATTCGCCATAAAATACCTGAAGGGTCTCATTCAATTATTTTGATTCCTGTTGTGTTAGTTGTTGGTTGGTTTTCGTTCGCATTGAGCGAAACAGTAGAGCTGTGGATGTTTGACGGTAATGTTCGCCAGTATCTAACAAACGAGTTAGGCATGACATTCGACCAACGTAATTCATTGGTAGTCGGTATAGCAATGGGTTTTGCAGTGGTTCCTACTATTTTCTCTATTGCGGAAGACGCCGTATTTAGTGTACCTAAGCACTTATCAAATGGTTCATTAGCACTAGGGGCTACTCAATGGCAAACACTCGTACGTGTTGTGCTGTTAACCGCAAGCCCAGGTATATTTTCGGCGGTAATGATGGGCCTAGGCCGTGCCGTGGGCGAAACCATGATTGTGCTCATGGCAACAGGTAACACACCGATTATGGACTGGAGTATTTTCCAAGGCATGAGAACGCTGGCAGCTAATATTGCGGTAGAAATGCCTGAATCAGAAGTGGGTAGCTCGCATTACAGAATATTGTTTTTAGCCGCCTTTGTTCTATTCATATTCACCTTTGTATTTAACACGTTAGCTGAGTTTGTTCGCCAGCAGTTACGTGAAAAATACAGCTCAATGTAAGTGGAGAGACACGACATGGTAAAGCAGTGGTTTAAGTCTGGTTCTCCTTGGATTTGGATGACCGGCGGTGCAGTGAGCATCAGCTTAATTTCGGTTTTAGGTATATTAGCGATGATAGCCTGGAAGGGATTAAGTTTTTTCTGGCCTTCTCAAGTTGTGCAGTTTGAGCTTGAAGGCTCGATTGCCAAGCAAACCGTTATTGGTGAAGTTTACGACCGTGAACTCGTACCAAAAGAACGTTTGGCAGCGACAGGTGTTGATGTTTCAGCATTTGATAAAGAAGAATTTGAACGTTTACTTATAAAAACAGGTAACCGTGAATACGTAGCTCTAGATTTTCGTTGGATACTTGAAACCGACATAAAAGCAAAGTCTACACCCGCTACGCTTGCAGTATTTGAACGTAGTAAAAATGGTAATTTTTACGGGTATGTAGAAAGTGTATTTAAAGATGGCAAGCCAGTAGAGGGCGATAAAGTAGAGGCTTTATATGACCTTGTTGAGCGTGCTGTAGATTTAAATGATGAAGCACTGGATTTACAAAATGGCGATATAGGTCATATCAACTATGAACTTGAGCGCTTACGCTTAAAAGAGAAAAGCTACTTACTTGATAACCAGTTAACAGATGAACGTGTTGCAGAGCTTGCAAAAATGCGTGCTGAATTACGTGCAGAGTACGGCGAACTTGAAAAAGAGTTATTTGCACTGCGCAAACAGGCTAAGCGCGACCATGTTACGGTAAAAGATATGCGCGGCGAAATAGTCACGATCCCAATGTATCAAGTACTTGATGTTTGGTTTCCGAACGACATGGGCTTTTTTACAAAGCTAGGTCATTACTTTGGTCAATTAGGCAAGTTTGTATCTGACGATCCACGCGAAGCAAATACTGAAGGGGGCGTATTCCCTGCTATATTTGGTACTGTATTTATGGTTATGTTGATGGCCGTGATAGTTACGCCGTTTGGTGTTGTTGCTGCTATTTACTTGCACGAATACGCGGCTAAAAATGCGGTCACAAAAATGATTCGTATCGCGGTAATCAACTTAGCGGGTGTACCTTCCATTGTTTATGGTGTATTCGGTTTAGGCTTTTTTGTATACATGCTTGGTGGCAGTATTGACCAGTTGTTTTACCCAGAGTCTTCACCAACGCCAGTATTTGGCACACCGGGTGTCATGTGGTCTGCATTAACATTGGCAATACTAACTTTACCCGTGGTTATTGTATCTACGGAAGAGGGTTTATCACGTATTCCAAGCACTGTACGTGACGGTTCATTAGCATTGGGTGCAACTAAAGTTGAAACCCTATGGCGTATTGTAATTCCAATGGCAAGCCCTGCAATTATGACGGGGTTAATACTGGCTGTTGCACGTGCAGCAGGCGAAGTTGCACCCCTGATGTTGGTAGGTGTTGTTAAAATGGCACCCACGTTACCATTAGACGGCAACTTTCCATATTTTCACTTAGACAGAAAGTTCATGCACTTAGGCTTTCATATTTACGATGTTGGCTTCCAAAGCCCGAATGTTGAAGCGGCACGTCCGTTGGTATATGCAACGGCATTTTTACTTGTGTCGGTTATCATTACACTCAATATAACGGCCATTGGTATACGTAACCATTTACGTGAAAAATTCAGATCGCTTGAACACTAATTAGTAAAGATTTAATAGGTAACAAACATGATTACAGTCGCTCCAAAAGTAAACCAAGCCAATTTGGGCATGAAGTTAGATTTAGACAATTTAACAGACGAGCAAAAAGCGTTAGAGATTAAAGATCTCGATCTTTACTACGGTGATAAACAAGCGCTTAGTAAAGTGAATATGAACATTCCAAAAGGCCAAGTAACGGCGTTTATCGGCCCATCAGGTTGTGGTAAATCAACCCTATTACGCTGTATTAACCGAATGAATGATTTGGTTGATATTTGTCGAATTGAAGGTGAAATACTCCTTCATGGACAAAATATTTACGATAAAAATGTAGATGTTGCGGCGCTTCGCCGTAACGTTGGGATGGTGTTTCAGCGTCCTAATCCATTTCCAAAATCGATTTATGAAAATGTAGTCTATGGTCTACGCTTACAGGGCATTAAAGAAAAGCGTAAGTTAGACGAAGTAGTAGAGCAGTCATTACGTGGCGCAGCTTTATGGGATGAAGTAAAAGATAGACTACACGACAGTGCGTTTGGTTTATCAGGCGGTCAGCAACAGCGTTTAGTTATTGCTCGTTCTATTGCGATAGAGCCTGAGGTTTTATTGCTAGATGAACCAACGTCGGCACTTGATCCAATTTCTACTTTAGTTATTGAAGAGTTAATTAACGATTTAAAGAACAAATTTACCGTTGTTATTGTTACGCATAACATGCAACAAGCAGCGCGAGTATCTGACCAAACAGCCTTTATGTACATGGGTGAGCTGATTGAGTACTCAGATACAAATACCTTATTTACAACACCAACGAAGAAAAAGACTGAAGATTATATTACAGGTCGTTACGGCTAAATAATTAACAGTACTGTGTTGTACAAGATTTAGAGAGAAGGTAATTATGGAACATAATATTAATAAGCATATTTCTGGCCGCTTTAATCAAGAGCTTGAAAATGTTCGTAACCATGTACTAAGCATGGGTGGATTAGTTGAACAGCAACTAAGTAGTGCACTTGATGCGGTAAGCACAAACGATGCAGAACTTGCAGAAAAAGTGCGTCAAAACGACTACAAAGTTAATGCCATGGAAGTGAGTATTGACGAAGAATGTACGCGTATTATTGCGCGTCGCCAGCCCGCGGCAAGCGATTTACGTTTGGTGATTGCTATTGCAAAAACTATTGCTGACCTCGAGCGTATTGGCGATGAAGCTGAGCGTATTGCAAAAGTGGCTCTCGATTCCTTCACTAAAGATCAACAAGATTTGTTAGTGAATATTGAAAATATGGGTCGTCAGGTTTTAAAAATGTTACACGATGTACTTGATGCGTTTGCACGTATGGATGTGCAACGCGCATTTGAAGTACACAAAGAAGATGCTAAAGTTGATCGTGAATATGAAGCAATAACACGTCAAATTATGACGTACATGATGGAAGATCCACGTTCAATTCCAAAAATTATGGATTTAGTTTGGTCAGTGCGTTCATTAGAGCGAATTGGTGACCGCTGTCAGAACATTGCCGAGTACATTATCTACTTTGTAAATGGTAAAGATATTCGCCATATATCACAGGAAGATATTGAAAAATCGCTTTAAAGTTCATTAGCGCATTTTTAACAAAGCGGCTATAAGCCGCTTTGTTTGTTTAGCGATAAGTTAAATAATAAAAACCGTTCACAATTGTTGTGAATACTGTAAAATCGCATGCTGCACGCATGTAATTTGATTAAAGGGTCAGTTATGCCTACAAACGCGTTTTTAGGGGTTTTTGCAAAATCTCCTTTCAAACCAATGGAAGATCACATCAAAAAAGTTCATCAAGCGAGTAAAGCTTTGATACCTTTTTTTAATCACGTTTTTAAAGAAGAGTGGACACAAGCAGAAGAGCTTCGTATCACTATTCGTAATTTAGAGCGTGAAGCCGATGACATGAAAAGAGACATACGTTTACAGTTACCACGCGGTTTATTTATGCCGGTAGAACGTACAGATCTGCTCGAATTAGTAACCCAACAAGACAAAATTGCTAATAAAGCAAAAGACATTGCTGGGCGCGTAATCGGTCGTGAAATGACCATACCAGCAGTAATGCAAGCTGATTTCTTGGCTTATTTAACTCGTTGTGTGGATGCAACTAAACAAGCATCTAAAGCAATAAACGAGTTAGAAGAGCTATTAGAAACAGGCTTTAAAGGTCGCGAAGTGACCTTAGTAGAAAAAATGCTCGTTGAATTGGATGCAATAGAACAAGACACGGATGACATGCAAATTAAAGTACGACGCCAACTACGTGAAGTAGAAAGTGAGCTTAACCCTGTAGATGTAATGTTTTTATACAGCATTATTGAATGGGTTGGTGAGCTTGCAGATATTGCAGAGCGCGTAGGATCACGTCTTGAGCTGATGTTAGCTCGTTAATTTAAAATCAGTTCAAACACGAAAGATTAAGGTTATACAATGGATATCATTGCATCTTACGGCACGGTATTAGTTTTAATTGCCGCGGCTGTTGGTTTTTTCATGGCTTATGGTATTGGCGCGAACGACGTTGCGAACGCCATGGGTACATCTGTAGGTTCAAAAGCATTAACAATTAAACAAGCTATTTTAATAGCTATGGTTTTTGAGTTTGCTGGTGCTTATTTAGCAGGGGGTGAAGTTACATCAACTATTCGTAAAGGAATAATTGATGCTGCACCGTTTGCAAACATCCCAGAGCTGATGGTTTTAGGTATGATTGCCGCGCTATTTGCCGCGGGTTCATGGCTATTAATCGCTTCATTCTTAGGTTGGCCAGTATCAACAACTCACTCTATTATCGGTGCAATCATTGGTTTTGCGCTGGTTGCAGTGGGTACAGAAGCAATCCAGTGGAATAAAGTAGGCGGTATTGTGGGAAGCTGGATCATTACACCAGCGATATCCGGCTTTATTGCGTATCTAATATTCATGAGCGCACAAAAGCTTATATTTGATACCGATGCACCATTAAAGAACGCTAAACGCTACGTACCAATCTACATGGGGTTAGCGGGTTTTATCATGGCTTTAGTTACAATCAAAAAAGGTTTAAAGCACGTTGGTATTAACCTAGGTTCTGTTGAAGGCTATGCGCTTTCAATTGGTGTTGCAGTGGTTGTTGCCATCATTGGTAAAATTGCCATTTCTCGCTTAAACATCGACCCTAAAGCTGACAAGCAAATGCAATTCAATAACGTAGAAAAAGTGTTTGCGGTATTAATGGTGTTAACGGCTTGTTGTATGGCATTTGCTCACGGTTCTAACGATGTTGCTAATGCAATTGGTCCACTAGCTGCTGTTGTAAATATTGTTGAAAACAATGGTGAAATTGCTAAGAAAGCAGCGATTGCTTGGTGGATTCTTCCACTAGGTGGCTTTGGTATTGTTGCAGGTCTTGCCATTTTAGGTAAAAAAGTAATTAAAACAATTGGTGAAGGCATTACACATTTAACGCCTAGCCGTGGTTTTGCTGCAGAACTTGCCGCTGCTTCTACTGTTGTTATTGCATCAGGAACTGGTATGCCAATCTCTACTACTCAAACCTTAGTGGGCGCGGTACTAGGTGTAGGTATGGCACGTGGTATTGGTGCACTTAACATGAGCGTTATCAGAAACATTGTAGTTTCTTGGGTAATAACGTTGCCAGTTGGTGCTGCCCTTGCTATTGTTATCTTCTACGTACTGAGAACCGCATTTGGGGTTTAACAAAAAAGTACTAAAAGACTTTTAGCTTGAAAAGATCTCAATGCCTTAGGTATTGGGGTCTTTTTATTTGTGGAAAGAAAAAATGACCAATCTTCCAAGTATTAAACAGCTTCAGTATTTACTCGCTGTTCATCAGCATCAGCATTTTGGCCGTGCAGCCAGTGCCTGTTTTATTGGCCAGTCGACACTAAGTAGTGCCATTCAAAACCTTGAAGAAACGCTAGGTTGTCAACTTATTGAGCGTGAAAACCGAAGCCTTATGTTTACAAGCATAGGTGAAGAGGTTGTTGAGCGTTCACGAAAAATAATCAACGACACTATCAGTTTAAAAGAGCTTACAAAAAGCTTTTTAACGCCGCTGAGCGGCAAGTTAACAGTTGGCGTGATCCCGACTATTGCAAGCTTTATTGCAGCGCCTTTGTATCACTTTTGTCAGCAAACTTTTTGTGAATTAGAGTTGGTATTAATTGAGGATACTAGCGACAAATTACTGGATAAGCTAGAGCATGGACACATTGATTTAGCGTTACTGGCATTACCGTATGCAACCGACAAGTTTCATACCCAAATTTTAGCGAAAGATCATTTTAGCCTAGTGCACCATAAAGATTATATGCCAGCAAAGGGCGTAGAAGACTTTAATTTATTACCTGATGCCAGTGTGTTTTTGTTAGAGCGAGAGCACTGTATGACGGGTCACGCGCTGAGTGCATGCCATTTAAACCGCTCAAGCTGTATTAACCCATTTGAAGCGGCCAGCTTACATACATTACTCAGCATGGTTGAACATCAGCTCGGGGTGACTTTTTTACCACAAATGGCTATTAATGCCGGTATTTTAGAAAATAAACAGATGGTAGCAACACCGTCGCAAAGCGATGCTTACAGAGATATTGGTATTCTTTGGCGAAAAACTACAGGACGTATTCGCGATTTTAAATTGTTTAGCGAGCAGCTTGAGGTGTTTTTACAGCGCCAATGTAGTTTAAACTTTAATGAGCCAGACAATTAAATTTAATCGCTATTAAAAAGTTAAAGCAGCCTACAATGGCTGCTTTTGACGTTGAACGTGGCTTTCAAATGGTTCCAGTTCAGGTAAGAAGAGTAAGTAAATCCATACCACTACATTAAAATAGGGTAAGCACCCTAATGCAGTAAATACCTTAACGGGGTAACCTTTTAAACTTGCATACCTGTAACATTGGTATGCAATAATAAAGTGAATGATTAGTAATAATATAACTAGTTGCGCCATACCTTCCTCCCTAAAACCCTTGTAGCTTAAAATTAACGATGTATTGCTAGTGGGTAATGTCATGTTTATACAGTGTAATCCATTAATTTACATGACATCCTCTTTATCTGATAAGGAAAGTATAGGCAAGAAAGAAGATAATGGAAGAAAAAAGTGACGTAAAATTGTTCGAATTTGTTAGTTTTAACCTAGGCTACTGTTGGTAAATACTTTTATTTTGATAAATTTTTTCAAGCTCATCATTTATTTTTTCAACAGGAACGGGGCGAGCAATAAAGTAGCCTTGTCCGTAGTCGACACCAATGTCCCTTAAAGTAGTAAATAATTCTTTATTTTCAACGTATTCCGCAACAGAATATTTATCGAGTGAGCGGCTAATGTCGTTAATTGCTTTTACCAAAGCAAGGTCAATGGGGTCATTGAGCATGTCGCGAACAAACGAGCCATCTATTTTTACATGTTGAGCCGGTAGCTGTTTTAGATAGCTAAAGGTACTAAAGCCAGTCCCAAAATCGTCTATTGAAAAGTGACACCCTAAAGAGTTAAGTTTATCAATCATCTTACGTGTAGCTTGTATGTTATTTATGCTTGCAGATTCGGTGATCTCAAAAATAATCCGAGTAGCGGGAACATTGTACTTTTCAAGGTTCGACTCAATGAGTGGTAGCAGTCGCTCATCTAAAAATGATTGCGCAGATAGATTAATGGCAACTTGGCTAAGTTGAGGGTATTTTGCAACACTTTTAATCGCATTTCTAATTACGCACTGATCCATTAAAAAGGTGTCGTTAAGCATTTCTAGAGACGGAATAAACTGGTTAGGGTAAATGAGAGTGCCTTTAAGTTTTAACCGCAATAGCGCCTCAAAGTACGCAACTTTTTCTGCTTTAAAATCCCATATAGGCTGGTAATGCAATTCAATATTATTCTGTTGAAGTGCTTGGCGGATTTCGTGTCCCCACTCAAGACCTGTTTGAAGCGTATTGTTTTGCGCATCTTCTTTTGAGTAGCAATGGACTAAATTACGGCCTAGGTTTTTTGCAATATATAAAGCAATATCGGCTTGCTTTAGGCACTCATTTGGGTCGTTATTGTTTACTGTAATTTGCGTCAAGCCGATAGAGCAGCTTATTGTGTAGCTTTGCTCTTTTGACTTAAAGGTATGCTGCTCTATGGCACTACAGACACCTTCTGCAATAAGGTGCGCATCGAGTAAGTTCATATTTTTTAGAATGACGGCAAATTCATCGCCACCAATACGACATACTAAATGTTCTTTTTCAATGTTGTCTTTAAACAGCTGTGCCACATCTTTTAACACCAAGTCGCCTTGATGATGGCCTTGGCTATCATTAATAATTTTAAAATGATCAAGGTCAATGTAAATCAAGGCATGCTCAACATCGCTGTGAGTATGTTTGGGTTTACAAATACGACTTAGTTCTTGGTCAAAGTGGTATCGGTTGTGTAAGCCAGTTAATGGATCATGCAGTGCAAGATGGCGTAATTGAAGTTCGGCTTGCTTACGCTCGTGAATGTTATCAATAGTGACAGTGATCGTTGCATTATTACGTCTGTTTTTAATTAGCTGTAACCTACATTCAACCCAAATTTGGCCACCGCTTTTATGTTGGAGTTTTATTTCTATTTGCTGATGATCGTTCCCACCACCGAGTATATCGTCGATGGTTGCTTTTAGCTTTATTTGACATTCTCCAGTATAAAATTGGGTTAGGCTTTTTTGCAGGCTTGTTTTAACGCCAAAACCACTTAAGGTTTCCCAGGCTGGATTTATAAAGCGAATTTTTCCTAACTGGTCGAGCTCAAGAACAACTGTATTAAGGTGCAATAATATGCGCTGATGAGCTGAAAATAGTTCTTTATACCTCACTTCGCTTACGCTTAACTGCTCTACTTTTTGAGCAAATTCAGCGTAGCTCACCATAAAGTCTTCTCGGCGAGCGGCATGATCACATACTTTATTTAAAAATGAAGGTTCGTAAGGGGCGCGAATAAAATCAGTTACGCCCGATAGCAAAAGCTGCTCGGCATAGTCTGCATCAGCATTATCTATAATGGTTACAATGGCTTGCTTAGGGTTGTGCTGTAAAATATTTTCAACAAGAAAGCTAGATTCATCGGTTTTTTCTTGCGTGGTATCAAGCAGTACTATTGAGAACTGTTGTTGGTTGTACTGGCTTAATGCGGCTTTACACGTTGTGACATGTGTAATAGCAAAATTTAGTTTTAGTTCTTCAGTTATAGACTCCGCTTTATTTGCGTGGGGCTCTAACAAAAGTAGGTTTAGTCGACTGCTTTTTTCTAAATGTGTAGATAAAACATTGGCCAGAACTTGGGGGAGCATATCTTGGTTTTCAAAAGGTAAAACAGCATCGATTCCGTAACTTCGGGCGGTTGTTTCTGCAATTCGTTCGCAGTAAGTTGGGGGCATCAACAAAATAGGGGTGTTTTTAGGAGTTTTTAATAGTCCTGAGCGAATCATACGAGAAAAACGCCAACCGTCTATTTTACCCACATTTAATCCAGTGATAATAATATCAACCGGTTGTTGCTTAAGAGTTTTAAGGGCTTCCTGGCTATCGTTTGCTTCAATAAAGCTAAATACGTTAAGCTTTTTTAAAGTATCTTTAATCACCCTGCGCTCAGCACGGCTTGCATTTAAAATTAGCAAATTTAATTGTTCTGCCACGCAGGAGATCCTAAAAATCGTAATTTACTACCATTACTAAGGGTAATAAGTTTTGTTAGTAAGAACAAGTAGATTTGAATAATCCCCCAGAATAGAAGGATGCTCAGGTTTACAGTAGTTGGATTGGCTTCTTGAGCTTAATTGACGATAGATATACACTTGGCGCGATTTTTAATGATGTGGATTACCAACTATGCGCGTAGCTGACTTTAGTTTTGACTTACCCGATGAATTAATTGCTCGCTTTCCAAAAAAAGATCGTACGAGTAGCCGCTTATTAAGCCTCGATGGTCCAACAGGGGAGATAAGCCATAAAGTATTTAGTGATATTCTTGAGCTAGTTAACGAAAACGACTTACTTATATTTAATAATACGCGAGTAATACCAGCACGTATGTTTGGTCAAAAAGCATCGGGCGGTAAGGTTGAGGTCCTTGTAGAACGAGTATTGGATGAGCACCGTGTACTTGCCCATGTTCGTGCAAGTAAATCATTAAAACCAGGCAACGAAGTTATTTTAGAAGGTAAAGCCAAAGCTACTATGATTGCCCGTCACGATACTTTATTTGAACTTGAATTCGATCACAGCAAAAATGTACTCGATACACTTAATGATATTGGTCACATGCCGTTACCGCCTTATATCGACCGACCAGATAATGAAGCTGATCGCGAACGTTATCAAACAGTATATGGTGAAAAACCAGGGGCTGTGGCAGCGCCTACAGCAGGCTTACATTTTGACGAGCCGCTTATGGCTGCGCTTAAAAATAAAGGTGTAAACATGGCCTTTGTCACGTTACACGTAGGCGCAGGTACATTTCAGCCCGTGCGTGTAGAGACTATTGACGAACACGTCATGCACTCAGAATACATTGAAGTACCACAAGATGTTGTGGACGCTGTAGCACAGACTAAAGCGAGCGGTGGGCGAGTGATTGCTGTTGGTACTACATCAATGCGTTCGCTTGAATCAGCTGCAAAAATACATGGCGGTAAATTAGATACTTACTTTGGCGATACCGATATTTTTATTTTTCCGGGTTACCAATTTAACGTCGTCGATGCCATGGTCACTAATTTCCATTTACCTGAGTCAACGTTAATTATGTTGGTGAGCGCGTTCAGCGGACAAGACAACATAATGGGTGCCTACAACATAGCAATAGAACAAAAATACCGCTTTTTTAGTTATGGCGATGCTATGTTTTTAACACGTAAATAGCGCTGTTCTATTTATTATCAAATATAACTAACACTCAACCCCAGCATACTTGCTGGGGTTTTTAGTTGTAGATGATTATCACGAGCGAATTTACCGCAGCTAATAGTATTAGCAGTGCAAAAAGGGTAGAATCGAGCGGTTAAATTATAGCTTGTTGGACTGTTTTTCCGACATTGAGGATGATATGAAATTTGAATTAGACCGCACCGACGGTAAAGCGCGCCGCGGCCGCTTGATTTTTGACCGTGGTGTAATAGAAACGCCCGCATTTATGCCTGTAGGTACTTACGGTACTGTTAAAGGGATGACACCTGACGAAGTAAAAGCAACAGGTGCGCAAATTTGTTTAGGTAATACCTTTCACTTAATGCTTCGCCCTGGTACTGAAATTATTAAACAGCACGGTGATTTGCACGACTTTATGAATTGGGACTTCCCAATTTTAACTGACTCAGGCGGCTTCCAAGTATTTAGTCTTGGCGCAATGCGTAAAATTACCGAAGAAGGTGTTTTGTTTCAGTCACCTGTAAACGGTGACCAAATAATGATGTCGCCAGAAAAATCAATGGAAGTACAACGTGATTTAGGCTCAGATATTGTAATGATATTTGACGAATGTACGCCATACCCTGCAACTGAAAAAGAAGCTAAAGACTCTATGGAGTTGTCTCTTCGTTGGGCTAAACGCTCAAAAGAAGGTCACGGCGATAACCCTTCTGCGTTATTTGGTATTATTCAAGGTGGTATGTACCCAGAATTACGTGCACAATCACAAGCCGGTTTAGAAGAAATTGGCTTTGACGGTTATGCGCTAGGTGGTTTATCAGTTGGTGAACCTAAAAACGAAATGATGAATATTCTTGATCATTGTGCGTACAAAATGCCTGAAAATAAGCCGCGTTACTTAATGGGTGTTGGCAAGCCAGAAGATTTGGTTGAATCGGTACGCCGTGGCATAGATATGTTTGACTGTGTTATGCCAACGCGTAATGCACGTAATGGTCACTTATTTATTACCACCGGTATTATTAAAATACGTAACGCAGTGCATAAAACAGATACCGGTCCACTCGACCCTGATTGTGATTGCCATACGTGTAAAAATTACTCACGTGCTTATTTACATCACCTTGATAAATGTAACGAAATTTTAGGTGCACGACTAAACACAATACATAACTTACGTTACTATCAGCGTGTTATGGAAGGCCTGCGCAATGCAATTAGCGAAGGTAAACTAGAAGAATTTGTAAAAGATTTTTACGCTCGCCGCGGCCAAGAAGTGCCAGAGCTTGCAGATATAAAAAATTAAACTTTAAATTTAAAGAGGAAGTATTATGAGTTTATTTATTTCAAACGCACACGCATCAGCTGGCGCACCTGCAGCCGGTGGCGGCATGGAAATGCTAATCATGTTAGCTATTTTCGGTTTAGTTTTTTACTTTTTAATTTACCGCCCACAAGCTAAGCGTGTTAAAGAGCATAAAGGCTTAATGAATGCGATGGCTAAAGGCGATGAAGTACTAACCCAAGGTGGTTTAGTAGGTAAAATTGTTAAAATTGCAGAAGATAAAGATTTCATCGTTATCTCTTTAAATGAGCAAGCAGAAGTTACAGTACAAAAAGCATCTGTATCTGCTGTATTGCCAAAAGGCACAATGAAGTCGCTATAAAAATAATAAGGACGACCCCGTGTTAAACAAGTTTCCAGTGTGGAAGTATTTACTTGTTTTAGCTGTGGTTGCCATTGGCCTTTTATATGCCTCTCCAAACTTGTATGGCCGTGACCCGGCTATACAAGTTTCGGGCGCTAAAGGTGCTGATGTTGATCTCAGTGTAGTAGACAAAGTAAACGCAACCCTTAAAAAACATAACGTAGCAGTTAAATCAACCAAGCTTGAAGGCGGTCAAATACTTGTTCGTTTTAAAAATGTTGAAGAGCAATTAAAAGCACAAGATTTACTGCGTGACTCGCTAAGTGACGATTACATTTCAGCCATTAATATGGCGCCGGCTCAACCTCTTTGGTTAAAATCCCTTGGCGGAAATCCAATGAAGTTAGGTCTAGATTTAAGTGGTGGCGTACATTTCACCATGGAAATCGACATGGCAACAGCGGTTGATAACCAGCTTGAGCAAATGGAGCAAGATTTTCGTAGCGATCTACGCGAAGAAAAACTTCGTTATCGCAGCGTTCGTCGCGTGGCTGGCTCTGACCGTATGCGTGTTGAAATGCGTAATGAAGAAGATAAAAATGCTGCAGAGCGCTTTTTAGAATCTCGTTACCCACTTAACGTATACATTGATGACAGCAGTAACGATAATGCATTTTTTGCCACTATGAGTGAGCAAAAACTGAAAGAGATTCGTGACTACGCCATCAAGCAAAACGAAACAATCATCCGTAACCGTATCAACCAAATTGGTGTTGCAGAGCCAAACGTACAGCGCCAAGGTGCTGAACGTATTATTGTGCAATTACCTGGTGTGCAAGATACCGCTCGTGCTAAAGAAATTTTAGGCGCGACAGCAACGCTTGAATTTCGTGAAGTAGACGAAAACGCTGATCCAAGCGCTGCTGCTCAAGGCCGTATCCCTGCAGGCACTGAAATGATCATGAGCCGCGACGGTTACCCTGTGGTACTTAAAAAACGCATTATTCTTGAAGGTAGCCATATCACTGGCGCGCAATCTGGCGCAGATGAATACCAACGCCCACAAGTAAGTATTTCACTCGACAGTAAAGGCGGTTCAAAAATGAATGCCTTTACTAAGCGTGCAATTGGCAAACGCATGGCAACGGTATTTATTGAATACAAACCATCAGGTAAAAAAGACGAAAACGGTAAAGCACTTCCACCTATTAAGGTAGAAGAGGTTATTAACGTGGCAACAATTCAAGCTCGTTTAGACCGCTCTTTTCGTATTACAGGTATTGATAACCCAGCTGAAGCACATAACTTAAGTTTACTGCTTCGCGCAGGTGCACTTGTTGCGCCAATTCAAATTGTTGAAGAGCGTACAGTGGGGCCAAGCTTAGGCCAAGAAAACATTGAAGCAGGTATGACTGCGGTTGCACTTGGTTTTGCGTTTGTACTTGCCTTTATGCTTATTTATTACAAAGGGTTTGGCTTAGTGGCTAACTTAGCGCTTGCGGCAAACTTGGTGCTTATTGTTGGCATAATGTCACTTATTCCGGGTGCTACGTTAACCTTGCCGGGTATTGCAGGTATTGTACTGACAGTTGGTATGGCGGTTGATGCTAACGTACTTATTTTTGAACGTATCCGTGAAGAGCTGGCCGATGGTCGTAGCCCGCAACAAGCCGTTCATTTTGGTTACGATAGCGCATTCAGTACTATATTTGATGCCAATATCACGACGTTAATTGCGGCAGTTATATTGTTTGCAGTGGGCACGGGCCCAATTGCAGGCTTTGCCGTTACATTAGCTATTGGTATTTTAACTTCAATGTTTACAGCCATTGTTGGTACCCGAGCGGTGATCAACTTATTTATTGGTGGTAAACGCATTGATAAACTTTCTATTTAAGGAGCAGACATGCAAATTTTAAGTTTGGGTAGCAGAACCCTTCGTTTCATGTCTCTTCGAAAAGTGGCAATGGGCTTTTCTACGCTATTAATTGTAGCGTCGATAGTATCAATGTTTACGAAGGGCTTAAATTTTGGTCTTGATTTTACCGGCGGCACCGCGGTAGAAGTGGGTTTTTCTCAACCGGCTGATCTTAAAAAAGTGCGTAATGTACTTGGTGAAAATGGCTTTGCTGATGCATCAGTGCAGTTATTTGGTTCGAGCCAAGATATATTAGTGCGCTTAGCTCCACGTGGAAGCGATGTTAAAGCTGAAGTGATTGGTAACCAAGTAATTGATGCCCTGAAAAAAGCGGACGACAGCGTGGTCATGCGTCGTATTGAGTTTGTCGGCCCAAGTGTCGGTGAAGACTTGAAAGAGCAGGGTGGCCTAGCCATGTTAACTGCACTTATATGTATCTTAATTTACGTTGCATTTCGTTTTGAATGGCGTTTTGCTGTGGGTGCTGTAGGCGCACTATTACACGATGTAATTATCACTTTAGGTTTGTTTTCAGTACTGGGTTTAGAGTTTGATTTAACTATATTAGCGGCAATATTGGCGGTAATCGGTTACTCACTCAACGATACTATTGTTGTATCTGACCGTATTCGTGAAAACTTCCGTAAAGTACGCATCGATGATACCGTTGAAATTATTGATATTTCACTTACGCAAACACTTAACCGTACACTTGTTACATCAATCACCACAATTTTGGTATTGATTGCATTGTTTGTATGGGGTGGACAAACCATTCATGGTTTTGCTACTGCATTATTGTTTGGTGTATTTATTGGTACATATTCTTCTGTATATGTTGCAAGCTCGGTTGCACTTGCAATGGGAGTAAGTAAAGAAGATTTAATACCAGAAGTGATAGAAAAAGAAGGTGCAGATCAAGATCCGATGGCAATGCCATAATCTTAAATGCATTAAAAAACCGCTCTATGAGCGGTTTTTTATTGCCTATAACATAGGAGTTTGAAATAAAAATGTCATACAGAATTGATATTTTGTTGCTCTATTTAAAATAATAATTGAGCCAGTAGTGACCCTTCAACGACAAGCCTTAGAGGCTATTTTAGATAGTGGGGAAGTAACCACGTTATTTCAGCCTATTTTAGATATATCTGGTCAGCTCATTCTTGGTTACGAGGCGCTTAGTCGTGGTCCACAAAATAGCCCATTAGAAATGCCCAATAAGCTCTTTAAAGCTGCGCATCAAGAGGGCCTTATTTCTGAGCTAGAGCTACTATGCCGCTCAAAGGCAATAGAAAACTTTGTTAAGCTAAATTTGCAAGGTAAGCTTTTTTTAAATGTGAGCCCAAAAACGCTACTAGACCCTTGCCACCCAAAAGGCGAAACACGCCACCTAACCGAGCAGTTTGGTTTAGCGACTAATCGTGTTGTTATAGAAGTAACAGAGCAAGACAAAGTAGATAACGACGACTTATTACTTAAAACCATTGCGCATTACCGAGAGCTCGGTTTTACCATTGCAATTGATGATTTAGGTGCCGGGTACTCTGGCTTAAAGCAGTGGTCAGCAATGCGTCCCGACTATGTAAAAATAGATCGTTATTTTATCGACCATTGCGATCAGAGTGAGGTTAAAAAGGAGTTTTTAAAATCAATTATTGTTTTAGCTAAAGCAACAAACACATTAGTAATTGCCGAAGGCATAGAGCGCTCTGAGGAACTCGCACTGGTTGAAAGTTTAGGCATTAATAATGTACAAGGTTTTTTATTTGAACGACCGAACTTGCAACCAAGTTGTGATTTTAGCTCTGCTCAAATACAAGCACTTACATTTAAATTATGTGATCAGTTTGACCAGTCAATGGCCATTGGCGCGCTAAGCCAACCACAAAAGGCCATAGCAAGTGATACCCGATGCAAAGACGCTCATTTACTTTTTGAGCAAGACAAAGCCATTATTAGCATACCTGTAATCAATCAACAGGGTCAGCCAGTGGGCCTACTACATAAAGACCAACTTACCGAGGTGTTTGCAGCACCCTACGGTCATGCCCTTTATGATAAGCGCCCTGTTATAGAGTTAATGGACAAACAACCCTTGATTGTTGATGAAGACCAAAAGCTAGATACGGTGAGTAAGCAAATAACTGAGCAAGACTTCGATATTAGGCGCCATATTGTTATTACTAGAGATGGCAGTTATTTAGGGCTTGCGCCACTAAGAGACATTTTAAAACATATAACAGAAGAAAAAATTCGCCACGCACAGCACGCTAATCCGCTAACGATGCTGCCAGGTAATGTCGCAATTAACGAAGCTATAGAGCATAGATTACGTAATAAAAATAAATTTCATCTTGCCTATATTGACCTGAATCACTTTAAACAGTTTAACGATCTTTATGGCTACGCGAGTGGCGACAGTGTTATTAAATTATTGGCTGATGTAACAGTGCAAGCCTGTACAAATAGTGCTAACTTTGTAGGACACATTGGTGGTGACGACTTTATGGTTGTTTTTGACCAAAGCGATGCGGTAAGTATTTGTAATCGTATTATTGAACAGTTTGAACATCGTTCTCGTGCTTTTTTTACGCCCGACCATATAGCCAGTAAAGGTTATTGGGCTACAAATCGTGAAGGTGAAAAGCAGTTTGTACCGTTACTTACCTTATCAATAGGATTAGTTGAACCCGATTTACAGCAGTGTAAAAATAGCCATCAGGTTGCAGCATTAGCAACGGATGCAAAGAAAGAAGCCAAACGATTTCGTCATAGCTATCTTTTTACATGCAAGCGAAGGCGCCCAGCGCCTGCAGTAGTGCGATTAGCAACTAGTAAAAAGGTAATTTACTAATAGGTGATCATGATGTTGCCATTAAAGTGTATCGTATGTGTAGTGAGCTTGTTGATAGGAAGTGCTGTAGCAAGCGAAGTAAATAGTGTAAAAATTCCGAAAGATCAACATGCGCATTTTGCTCGTGATGATTACCTCTATGATATGCTAACCAAGGCATTGATAAGAGCCCAATACCCTGCCGAAATAGAGCTTGTTGCTGTACACCCGCATCAGCAGCGTAACTTAATGTCACTTGATGACGGCTCTCTTGATTTATATTGGAGCATGAGTAGCCCTGAACGAGAGTCATTGGCAATCGCCATTAAAATTCCATTGTTTAAAGGTTATATAGGTAAAAGAGCGCTAGTTACAAATAAAGAAAATTTAGATAAATTTAAAGACATAAAAACGCTTGAGCAATTATCAAAGCTTAGTTCGGTACAGGGGCACGACTGGCCTGATATGCGCATATTGGTTAATAACGGTTTAAACGTGAGGCCATTATCAAACCTAAAAGCCATGTTTTCGCTTACTAGCCAAGGCCGCATAGATTATTTTCCGCGCTCATTTATTGAAGTAAATTCTGAGCTTTTAGAGCCACAGCATAAAAATTTACGTGTTGTGCCTAACTTATATATTAGCTACCCAACAGCGTTGTATTATTTTGTCTCTAAGGATAAGCCCGAATTAGCGAAAGCGGTTGAGCAGGGAATAAAAATAATGCAGCAAAACGGCGAGTTTGATGCGCTATTTTATGAATACTTTGCAACAGATTTAAACTCCCTTCCTTATACAAAAGGGGAAACTACTGAGATTAAATTGGTAAACCCTTACTTTTAAAAAAAAAGGAGCCTAGGCTCCTTTTTTAGTTGTACCAATTATATTGGTAAAAGCAATTTATTAGCGAAGTAACGACTCAGTTAACACTGGACGAATTTCACGAATAATAGCTTGAGTCAGTTTTGGTGCGCCACAGATGATATTGCCACTGTGGTTGTAGTTATTACCACCAGCAAAATCGACAACCATACCACCCGCTTCTTTAACCATAAGCTCGCCTGCAGCAGAGTGCCAAGGTTTTAAGCCAATTTCAAAAAAGCCATCAACACGGCCAGCAGCAACATACGCCATGTCTAATGCAGAACAACCTGCGCGACGAATATCTGCAGTGTGAACAAATAACGCTTTAAACGCTTCAGTGTATGCATCTGTATGTTGTTTATGCTTAAAAGGAAAGCCCGTTGCTAAAACTGTACCAGCAAGAACAGTTGTTTTACTCACGCGTAAACGTTTGCTGTTAAGTTGTGCGCCTTGACCTTTAGATGCAGTGAAAAGCTCACCACGAATCGGATCATAAATAACGGCTTGGTCTAAACGACCTTTAACTTTCAGTGCAATAGAGATTGCGTAATGTGGAATACCTTTGATGAAGTTTGTTGTTCCATCGATAGGATCTACAATCCATTGGTAATCATCATCCTTGCCTTTGTGTTCACCTAGTTCTTCGCCCACAACAGAGTGAGTAGGGTAAGACTGTAAAATAGTGTCACGGATTACGGCTTCGGCTTCTTTATCAATATTAGTTACTAAGTCGTTAGCGCCTTTTTGTTGCACTTCAACTTTTGATAAATCTTCGCCAGCGCGAAGTAAAATTTTGCCTGCGTTACGCGCAGCGCGAACCGCAATGTTTAACATTGGATGCATGGAGTTACCTTTGGGTTGTAAAAGAACGTTTGTATTTTCAGCCGGCGTATTTTAGCGACTTTTGACATAAAGTAAACAATAAACCCTAAATACTTGTGGGTGTTTTTTGTACAGCCTTGAAAGTGTTGCACATTTAATTAAAACAAAAGTGTATTTTTAATGACCCACTAAAAATTTAAAAAAAGCGCTTTACCTAAAGTTAACTTGAGGTTTTATTGTGTGTTTAAATTAACTCACAAGGAAACAGTATGTATTTAGAACACGTAAATTTAGTTGTTAAAAACATTGATACCATGATTCGCTTTTACCAAGCCATTTTTCCCCACTGGGTAATACGAAGTGAAGGGCGGGGTGAATGGTATGGAAAACCAAGGCGTTGGGTCCACTTTGGTGACGACACGCAATACATAGCAATGAGCGATCATGGTGAGGGTGAAAATAGATCGCTTTCAGGGCATCAAGTTGGGTTTGCTCACTTTGCTTACGTGACGGCTAATTTAGATAATACGGTGTCTCGTTTAAATAAAGCGGGTTTTTCAGTTCATAAGCAAGGCAATGAAAACCCATTTAGAAAAAATATCTACTTCAGAGACCCTTCGGGTTTTGAAGTTGAGTTTGTAGAGTATTTGTCCGATGTTCCTGCTGAGCGAAATAATGATCTATAAGCCTGCAATGATAATATGGCTGCTAAAAAGCAGCCATAATAAAGCAAATACAGTTGCACTTATTTACTGCTGACTCCTAGCTGTGACTTTAAATCATTTGCAAAGCTAATAAATTTTTCTTTTATGGTACGTTTTATCTTCACTTCAACCGACCCTAGTATCGCTTTGCCTTCAATATGAATGGTAGGACCTTGGCGCTTATTTAATGTGACTGATTTGTTTTCTAGCGTGCTTAAAATACAAAACATTTTGGACACAACATTAACATGCTCGGGTACGTAAATTTCGTCGCTACCAAAAATACAATTAACATGAATTGTCACGTTTTGATGTGTAAATATAGCGTCGGTGAAATCAAGCACCACAGAGCCCATATAATTATTTAGGTAAATATTTTTAGGCACTACCCATTGTCCGCTTCTCTCGTTTGAGCCCAAAATACTACGAAGTGTAATATCGTCATCGCTATTTTGTTGAGCACTGTAATTAGGCGTAAACTGCGATTGCTTTTCAGCTTTGTATTGCTTGTCGGTATTCAGTGTTAAGTCTTCTACTAACGTAAGCAAAACAGAATTGTCTTTGGCGTCCATTGCTTGGTCTAATCGCCTTTCAAATGCCTCAACCGATATAACGCCATGGCTATAGTTATAAATTAACTGATCAATCACTTGTTCGCGTACTTGCTCTATTGGGCGGTCTTCAACTTTAACTGACATGAGTAATTCCTTATTGTATTTGCTATTAGCTAACTAGTTAGCAAACCGTATACCATAATTAATTTTATTTATAATCAGTGGCTTATTTTTAAAGTGTTGAATTGTTAGTTGTAATATTAACGATACATTAACCAAAATAGCAATAATCTAGTAATTTTCACACTTTGAGAAAGTTTTACTCACTTGCCTGTAAATAGGGGGAATACGTTAAACCTATAAGAGTCTATGGTTCTCGTTAAGTTTATGATTTTTAATGGTAAATAAAGTTGGCTTGATGTTCGCATTAGTTAAAGTGTCTTTAATCAAAAGGAGAAAGATTATGAAAACATTTAACAAATCTATTATCGTCGCGTTAGTTCTTGGTACAACAGCAATGGGTGCACAAGCAAACAGCTGGGAAAACGAAAGTAAAGATGCTTGGATTGATGGCAAGGCAGAAACTGTGCTTCTTATGAACACAGACCTAAACAACTTTGACATAAACACTGATGTAACAAATGGCAAGGTAGTACTTACAGGTAAAGTTGATAGCGAAGTAGAAAAAGAGCTAGCAGAAGAGCTTGTACTTAGTCTAGATGGCGTCATGGATGTTGAAAACAGCCTAACCGTTGTTAAAAACATGAGCGCTAAACATACAGATTCTAAAATGATGGATGATGATAACGACCTAACGGACGCTAAAATCACCACTGTTATTACAACACGTTTCCTATTTGATTCTGAAGTAGGTGGAACCGATATTGATGTAGACACCGATAATGGTGTTGTTACATTAAACGGCTCGGTTGAATCATCAGCGGAGAAGCAGTTGGCAATTGAAATTGCTAAAAATGCTGAAGACGTACGTGATGTGGTAGATAACTTATCTATCGTAGCTGAATAACGTTATACTCAAAGCCCAGCATTGCTGGGCTTTTTGTTTTTAACTGTTTGAAGGAGCTAAATAATGGATATCATTCGCATAATACTGTCTGTTTTGCTACCACCACTGGGTGTTTTTTTACAAGTGGGCTTAGGTATGCATTTTTGGATTAATATTTTATTAACGCTATTGGGTTACTTCCCTGGGTTAATACATGCAATTTATATTATTGCTAAAAAATAATGCGTAGCTGAGCTATGTTTACGCCAGATGTAAGTAAATATCGCTCAGCACATTCTATTAATAAATATTATTTTTAATCATTTTAACTTTATTTTCCTAAAACTCCCCAAATTTACCCATTCAAACTCTTTAAAAGATTACAATTTAAGCAGTTAGCTTATTGATTGTTAAAATAAAGGTTTTTGGTAGTGACAAGCCCTAAAAAAGTTTTTATACTGCAACCCGCTTTAGTCGCTCTGTGGCTAAACGCTTCAAAAATTAACTGCCTTGCAGTTATATAAAGTTGGCCCCTTAGCTCAGTTGGTTAGAGCACACGACTCATAATCGTTAGGTCCCCAGTTCGAGTCTGGGAGGGGCCACCACTTTCCAAGTAGATCCCTATTAAATTTTTACGCACTTAAAATCCAAAGCCCTAAATTATTATCCTTTATTGGTTGATATATTGATTTTTAATTAATCTATTAACTTTCTTATTGCAATCAATAGTATAGGTGTGTATTTTATTGGGTACAACAATATGTTGTTTAAATATATCTAAAAGGAAGTACCATGAAAATGAATAAAGTCGCTCTTTTATTACTGAGCTCAGTTTTTGCCACCCCAGCTGCATTTGCAGAAACACCTAACTTTAATTATGTGTCTGGCGGTTATTTAAATGCAGATCTTGATGGCGATGATTTAAACGGTTGGACGCTTGATGGTAGTAAATTACTAGGCGATAACTTTTTTGTGTCTGGTCAATATAAGACTGTAGGCGACTCAGAAGATGGTTTGGATGTAGATCTAAATTGGTTGAGCGCAGGCGTGGGTTACCGTACTGCAATTAGTGAAAGCACTGACTTTTATGGTTTAGTAACGTACGAAAACATTGAAACTGAAGTATCGTTCAGCGGTACTGATTTGTCGGATGATGAAAATGGCTATGGAATATCTGTTGGTGTTAGATCAATGCTAACTGATAGCATCGAAATTGATGGCCGCTTAGGTTACATTGATATTGCAGATGACAGTGAAACAGCTATTACGTTAGGTGCTCGTTACTATGTGAATACAAATTTCTCTGTAGGTACTAGCTACACCACAATAGATGATTTAGATTATATTAGCTTAACTGCACGTTACAGCTTTTAATCACCAGCAGTTAAATGAGCGCACGTATTAGTGCGCTTTTTAGTTTTTACGTAGCTATAACACGCTAATCTACGTGGTATAAGCCATTGCTGCGAATGTAAATAGTTGCTGGTATATTGCTTTTGTTTTCAAGCGGGTGGATGAACTTACCCGCAGATTCTACAAAGCTACCTGCACTTAAGTTTTGTGAGTTACTTTTTGAGCTGTATTGCACGTTGCCTGCAATTATTACTGCACGAAACTCATTTGCATTTGTGCTAATTTCCCCCTTAAACCCGGCTGGTAGTTTTATCATTGAGCCGTACATTGTCTCGGTGTTTCCCCAAAGGTAGGTTGTTTGTACACCTTTAGCATTAATATTGTTTACGTCGTTTTTGTCTAGCCAAACAAGGTTGTCTTTATGAACGTTTAATGGGCGTTCACCATTATTAAACTGTTTGTTTGTTGGTTTTACTAAATAAGGGCCTGAGTCTATTTCTAGGTAAATTAGATTTGTAGTGCCATTTGCTGCAGTAGTATGGTTTTCACCGGCAGGTTGTGTCCAAAATGATCCCGCAGGCATCCACATTTTTTCAGCTGTGGGGTCGTCATTGTGCATTTGGCCTTTAATTACGATACCTCGGTAAGTAATGTTATGAATATGCGGCGGGGACTCAAACCCTTTTTTAAAGCGTACTAGCATACCTGTTGCGGTATCTGCGGTACGATCGCCCCATAAATCGGCTGCACCGGGACTTTGCTCGCCTCTTAATGGGTTTAAGTAGCCCCATTTTACTTTGTTGGCAGGTATTACTTTTGATACGTTTTCGTCTGCAAAAGTAGGTACAGATATAAGCGAAGTTGTGAGCATGAAAGCTGATAAAACAATTTTACATTTCATAAATAGTTTCCTTTGCGTTGATATACTGACACAATAGCGAGTGTTTTTCATTCGATAAACAGGCCAATGTTTAATACACTTTCGTTAAAACGTGGATAATAGTTTTATTAACCTGTTAAATTTTATGAAAAGGCACGTATGAAAATTGCAGATTTACGCGTATTGCTAAAAGTTGCACAGCTTCAGTCAATAACAGCGGCAGCGCATCAATTAGATATGAGCTCGTCGGCAGCCAGCGTCTCTATTAAACGAATAGAGCAAGCTCTTGGTACACAGCTATTTGTTCGCACTACTAGAAAGATAAGACTGACCGCTGAAGGTGAGCGTTACTTACCCTTATGCGAACAGGCGCTTGGGCTACTAATGCAAGGGCAAGCGGCTATTAATGAAAAGCAGGAGTGTATTACAGGCGAAGTGCGAATGGCGGTGTCGTCTGAAATGGGACGTAATTTAATGCGTGTTTTACTTAATGAGCTTATGGATATTCATAGTTCTATAACTTTGAGATTGCATGCAAGTGATAGCCGTGCTGATTTTTATCGTGATGGAATTGATGTTGCATTAAGAGCGATGAAAAAAGGTGTAGCTGAGGAGCTTAATTTATATGGATTTAAAATTTGTAATATTCCACACGTGGTGTGCGCTTCACCTAGTTACCTAAAACTGAATGGCGAGCCGTTAGTGCCGAACGATTTGAGCGAGCACAACGCATTACTCTACAAACTTTACGAAGTAGTGCACGCTGATTGGGAGTTTTATGATAATACACAGCAATACAAAGTTAAAATGAACAGTGATAGAGCTGTAAACGATGGTGATATTGTAAGGCGCTGGTGTATTGATGGTGCCGGGATCGCTAAAAAGTCAGCCATTGATGTAGCAGATGATTTGCTTAGCGGTAAGCTCAAACGAATAATACCCGATTATAAAATACCCTTAACAGAAATGTGGTTAGTGCTTCCGAGCCGGCAGTTTATTTCGCCTGCAATAAGGCTGATACGTGATGAGTTAAAAAGTAAAATAATGGCGCTTAGGGCATCGCTATTGGCAAAGCATATTTTGACTGAAGACGAGTGGCCTTGTGACGATGAGTACAAGGCCTGAATTGTGTTAATTTTTACGATATATCTCGTGGTCCATGTCGTAAATATTAACGCTTAAACTGTCAGACTCCCTGCAATAGGTTTTTAAACACGCAAGTAGGTGCTCACTCAGAGTTTGCTTTTGCTCTACTGTTCGCCCTGCCATAATGTGTGCTTGCACATGTATAAACCCTTCTTTACCCACACCCAATTGATACTGCTGATATGCAACTGCGCGAGTTTTTATAGTTTCTAAATCAAATAAACCGCTTTCGAATGTGCATTTATGGATTTTTTCTACCAGTACTTGAGGTAATACAGGGAGGTCTTCTGAGTGCTCAATAATAATGTGCGGCATGCGGGTGGTTCCTGTTGGTTACTGCATTAAGCGTGTCGTTAATTGTAACAAATACACGACGGCTCGCTAAACCCCATACGGCTAAAATGTTTGTTTTAAACTAATTTAGTTGTGCTGATTTTTGATGTTAGTATAAAAACACACAGGTGAACCCAAGCTTATTAAAATAGGCGTGTAAAAAAACCTAGCTTAAATTAAGGATGAGTATGAAATTTCAGCAAAAAATTAAACGTTTAGCCCTGCTAATGGGCGCAGTAATTACGTTAAGTGCCTGCTCTGATGATGTGGCGTCGGTGAGCTTAGGTTTGTTTACTACAAAAGATGTGGTGGTGAACTCGCAGCAAGATCCGATTATTAAAGGCGTAACGTGTCACATTAGTCATGTTGAGGCCGACTTAGACTTTTCTGATCCGTCAGACATGTCGATTGCGTGTCGTCAAACTGGGCCTATCACCGCGGAGCAATTACAAGAAATTGATCGTAGTAAGTCTGGTGAGGTGGTGTTTAAGTCATCAAAGAGCATTTTATTTAAATCGTTAAAAGTGCGTCGAATATACGATGCAAAAACGCGCACATTATTATATTTGTCGTATTCAACAAAAGAGTCGAGCGGCAGTCATCACCATGCATTATCTACTGTGCCTTTATATAACACTAAAGCATGGCAGTGGGCACAAGAGCAAGAATAATTAAATTAAGAGTACACTATGTTAGCGTTATTTAAATCAACGCCTTTGTTAGAGCAACAAGAGCAGCAATGGCTTATTGATACTTTTATTTGGGCTGTAGAAAATTTTGATGCTGAGTTTTTTACGAAACATACGCAAATAATATTGCCTACAGGGCAATATTTTCCTGATTCGGTATCAAGTATTGAGCAAATGGCCACCAGCGTATTTAAGCGAGTAACTATGTATGCGGGAATGAATGCATGGCCAATTCAATTAGTTGCGCCTCAGCAATTACAGCCACAAGTGTTTCCTCGTTTTGAGTTTAGTAGTGTAATACGTGGTGAGCGCTGTGAGTTAATTGTGCCGCCGAGCCATGCTATTAATATTTCGTTTAATCCTAATCAAATAAATCAGCCGCAAGATTTAGTAGCCAGTTTTGCCGGAACACTGGCTACTATTATGATTCATCATGTTGGTGTATTGCCTCCAGGGGGGAAGGACTTTTTACCCCAAGCTGCTGATGCGCTTGCCTGTTTTTTAGGTTTTGGTGTCATGATGAGCAATACGGTGTATCAGTTTAAAGGCGGGTGCGGCTCATGTTACAACCCGTACGCTAACCGTGAAGCACAATTGAGCGAAACACATACGGTATTTATGCATGCTTTGGTTTGCTACTTCAAAAAAGACAACGTATCTAAAAAACATTTAAAGCCCCATTTACGAAGCCAATTCAAAAAAGCGCAAAAAGAAATTAAAGCGCTGGTGAGTGAATCGGCAAACCCGTTATTACTGGCGTATGCACCTAACTAGCAGGGATAAGTTTGGATTATTTAGATGAATTTTTATTAATTGTTATTGCTCACTTTTTTGCAGTAGCAAGCCCAGGCCCTGACTTTGCGGTTGTGCTTAAGCAAAGTGTGCAACAAGGCAGGCGAAACGCATTGTGGACAAGTGCAGGCGTTGGCGGCGCTATTTTGTTGCATATCGCTTATTGTGTAATGGGTGTGGCACTTATTTTGTCTCAATCGCCTAGTTTGTTTATGACACTTAAATATGTAGCAGGCGCTTATTTGGCTTATCTTGGAATACAAGCACTAAGAGCAGCTAAGCCGGGCGCATCATCAACCAATAATATTGATAACCAAACAGCTCCAGAGGAGTCTGTTTTGGTTGCTTTTAGACGTGGTTTTTTCACTAACGCACTGAACCCAAAAGCCACACTCTTTTTTATGTCGTTATTTACCTTGGTAATAAGTCAAACAACGCCAGTGAGTGTGCAAATTGGTTATGGTATTTATATGGCGCTTGCAACATGGGCGTGGTTCTCTGCGCTTTCGTTGGTACTTTCTAAAGCCTGCGTGCGTGATTTTTTTCAGCAACGCGGCTACTGGTTTGACCGAGGTATTGGCGTTGTTTTAATTGCGTTGGCTGTACGTGTTGTTATTTAACTTGTTCAATGTATGTAATACAAGCAGGAGTAAACATGCCTTTATATAATTTTTCGTTTGGATCTAACATGTCGTCTAATCGTTTGTTGGCACGTTTGCCAAACGCAAAGCGTGTGGGCACAGCAATCCTTAAAGGTTATGAGCTAACCTTTGATATGCTTTTTTCTGATGGTTCGGGTAAATGCAGTATTCAAAAAACTGATATAGCAGATGCCTTAGTATACGGTGTGGTCTATGAGGTTAACACTGACGAAAAACTCACTTTAGATGCGATAGAAGGCCCAGGTTACGACTGTGTAGATATAACGGTTGAGCTGTTAAATGGGCAAACAATTGATACCCATTGTTATATTGCAAATACACACGACGAGGACGTTTTACCCTACGATTGGTACGTTAAACATGTTCATCGCGGAGCACTTGAAGCGGGCGTACCAAAGTCTTACAGTGATGCAATACTTAATCGCCCACAAAAGAGCGATCCTAATAAAGAACGCGCAGCAATTGAATTTGCAGTGCATCAATAATAAAAGGACTAACATGAAACTGACTAATTTAGCGGCTTTTACACTACTGGCCAGTGCTACTTTTAATACTTGGGCACAGGTTGATACCAACAAAATAGAAGACGTCATTAAAACCTCTATGGCGCGCTTTGATGTGCCAGGTATGGCCGTTGCTATTGTTGAAAATGACGAGGTTGTACTCGCTAAAGGGTTTGGCATCGCAAACCTAAATACAAAGGCTGAAGTAAATAAAGATACGTTATTTGGTATTGCATCAAATACAAAGGCATTTACCAGCGCCGCGTTAGCTAAATTAGTCGATGAGGGGAAATTACGCTGGGATGACCGCGTAATCGACCATTTACCCGAATTTAGATTATACGACTCATATGTAACCCGGGAAATGCGAGTGCGCGATTTACTAAGCCACCGTAGTGGTTTAGGCCTTGGGCAAGGCGACTTAATGATTTGGCCAAGCACAGATAAATCAGTCGCTGATATTCTATCGGGGTTAAAATACTTAAAACCAGCCAGCAGTTTTCGTAGTAAATACGCTTATAACAACCTGATGTTTGTAACAGCAGGTGAAGTTGTAGCGCGTGTATCTGGCATAAGCTGGAACGATTACGTTGAAAAACATATTTTACAGCCGCTAAAAATGACCAATTCACGCGCAGGTTTTTCGCGTATTCCAAAAAATAATAAAAACTGGGCAATAGGGCATATTCCAATGGAGGGAAGCTTACACCCATTTTTTGTTAATTACCTTGAAGACTTTAGAGGTGCAGGTGCTATTGCATCGAGTGTAGAGGATATGAGCCAATGGCTACGCACTCAATTGACTGGCGGCAAAATGCCTAATGGCGATCAATTGTTTAGTGAAAAACAACAAGCGCAAATGTGGCATCCGCACATTACCTCTATGGCATCTAAAAGTGCCTTTGAGGCATACCATCAACAATTTAGAGGTTATGGTTTAGGTTGGAGTATAGAGGACTACCACGGCTTTAAAAAGCTAGGTCATGGTGGCGGTATTTTAGGGATGGTGTCGCAAGTTACGTTACTACCAGAAAAAAAACTCGGTATTGTTATTTTGTCTAATCAGCAAGCATTTAGTGCTTTAAGTGCTGTTACGCACGAAGTACTTGAGGATGTGCTCAATCTAGAGGACAAAGATTGGGTTGAAGATTTAGCCAAAAAGCATTTTGAGGGTAAGCAAAAAGCGTACGCAAACGCGACACCACCAACCCCTGCGGATTATCAGCCACAGCTACCTAGTATAAATTACACTGGTACATTACACGATGATTGGTATGGCGACGTTATTATTGAAGAGCTTGATGGTAAATTACGAATTGATTTTACGCACACAAAACGCTTAAAAGGGGAGCTTGAGCACTATACAGGCAATACGTTTATTGTTAGGTGGGACGAAAAGTTGCTCGAAGCCGATGCGTTTATTAGTTTTGAAATGAGTACAGCTAACCGTGTTAATAGCGCCAACATGCGTGCAGTTTCAACAGCCGTGACCGACTTTAGTTTTGACTTTAGAAATTTAAATTTAAAAACTAAATGATTAACGCTCAAGTTATATAGCTATACACCAAAGTCGCAAAGCCACCATCGGGTGGCTTTGTTATAATAATTTTTCACTTATTTGGTTTTTGGAGTTTTTATGCGTACTGCAGTTATCTCACATCCACATTGCCGTAAACATAAAATGATAGACGACCACCCTGAGTGCCCAGAACGTTTAGATGCGATAACTGACCGCTTGCTTGCCAGTGGTGTAGATGTGGGGTTAAAGCATTTACAAGCGCCTAAAGCTCATCGAGAGCATTATTTACTAGCGCACGATGAGGCGCTGGTTAATTTGGTTGAGCGCTTAATTCCTCAAGAGGGGTTAAATAGCCTTGATGGCGATACATGGCTTTGCCCTGACTCATTTAAAGCAATTGAACGCGCGGTGGGAGCCGGGCTGTTAGCTGTAGATGAAATACTAGCAAATAAGCTAGATGCGGCTTTTTGCTCTGTGCGCCCGCCAGGGCATCATGCCAATAAGCAGTCTTCATCAGGGTTTTGCGTATTTAATAACTTAGCGATTGCTGTTAAGTATGCACAAAGCAAAGGCATCAAACGTATTGCGATTGCTGATTTTGATGTGCACCATGGCAATGGAACCCAAGACATTTTTATTGATGATGAAAGGGTGCTGCTTTGCTCGTTATTTCAATACCCGTTTTACCCAAATACAGCGGTTAAAAATAATAGCCATATTGTTAATTCGCCTTTACCTATTGCAAGTAATGGGGACGATTTAAAAGAGGTATTCAATACCCAATGGTTACCAAAATTAAAGGACTTTAAGCCTGAGCTGCTATTTATAAGTGCAGGTTTTGACGCACATGTAGAAGATGACATGGCAAGCCTGAATCTTGTGGAAGACGATTACATTTGGCTCACTGAGCAGCTATGCAAAGTAACAAAAGAAAGTGGCTGTAAGGGAATTATATCGTATTTGGAAGGGGGCTATGCGCTATCAGCATTGGGTAGAAGTGCAGTAGCGCATATTAAAGTGCTTAGCGAGCAATAGTTATTAAAAGTATGTTTAAAGCCCGAGTAAATCAAATGCCTGTGAAGTACTTAGCGTTTTAATTTTACCTAGGCAACAATGCCCTTCATTTAATAGGTAAGCAGTAACAAGGTGTGCTAGCTGCTCTTCGTTTAAGGCTGAGCAAGATTGGCCTTGTAGGTTAAGGTATTCACCTTGTTTATTAAGTACTCTCACATTAGTTAGTTCACTTGATGCAACACCGTGTAAGCACTCATTTTGCTCTTGCTGGTTGTGTGCTATTTCAAGCTCATTATAAATAACCATTAACTGTGGAAAGCTGTTTAACATGGTTAGCCTACGGTTACTTCGTATGAAGTAAATTTACGTATATTAATAACGCCGTTATCAAATATTAAATATTGGCCTTTAATACCTTGTAAAATACCGCTTACAACGGGATTTTTATCAAAGTTAAATGAGCTGATTTTGGTTGGGTATTCAGTGACTGGAAAGTTTAAATCAACCACGTCTTCATCAAGTTGCTCTATGGCTGTTGCGCCAAATAGCTCACTAAGCTCGTTTAATTTTTCGCTAATTTGCGGAATAAGTTCAGCAGCAGCGGCTTTGAGATCTATAGTTTCGTTTTGACCTTTTAACATATTACGCCAATTAGTTTTATCAGCAATAAACTCGGCTAATGCAACTTCCACCAAGCCCGACTGCAAGCGTGTTTGCACTTTAAATATAGGTAAAGCCTGAGTGGCGCCTTGATCAACCCAACGCGTAGGAATTTGTGTATGGCGTGTGATACCCACCTTCAAGCCTGAGGTATTAGCTAAATACACGTAATGTGGGATCATGCAATTTTCTTCGCCCCACTGTGGCTCTCTGCATGTGCCTTGGTCGTAGTGGCAAGTTTCTGGTTTCATGATGCACATATCGCAGCTAGCCAGCTTACGCATACAAACAAAACAATGCCCTTGAGAATAACTTTTTTTGGTTTTTTTACCGCAGTTAGCGCATAAAATAGTGCCGCTAAAAGTAAGCGTTAGCTGTTTACCTATAAAGGCATTTAAATCAACTAGCTCATCACCAACGGGAAGATGATATTGAACGGGTTCTGTTAAGCTCGATTTTAATTTACGCAGTGTGCCTTGCATCTTCACATAGCCCCTAAAGATGTTTAAAAAGAAGAGTCTAACATTTTTAAACTGTATTGGCTTTTTAAGAAGTTAATGTACTCAGGATAAGGTAATGCTTTAGCGTATAAATAGCCTTGTGCGCGGTCTGCATTCATTTGTTTTAATAGCTGGTGGATCTCTTGAGTTTCAACACCTTCTACAGTAATTGACAAGTTAAGCTGGTGCGCCATATCAATAGATGTTTGCACTATGACTTGGTGAGCGGGGTTATTTACTATATCAAAAACGAATGACTTGTCTATTTTAAGCTCGCTAAAGTGGTAGTTAACAAGGTAGCTCAGTGATGCGTAACCTGTGCCAAAGTCATCGAGTACAACTTTTATGCCCAATGCTGATAATTCATCAACTAATTTAATAAGCACGTTTTGGCTTTCTACAAAAGCAGATTCAGTTAATTCAAACTTAAGTAAATGAGCGGGTACTTGATGCTTAATTAATATATTTTCTATTTTTTCAGCTAAGTTATTAATCGCTAAGTTTTTAGCACTTAAGTTAACACTAATCGTGTGCTCTTTATGGCCGCTGTTAACTAGCTCTACAATGTCTTTACAAGCTTGTTCAATAACCCATAAGGTGAGCTCGTTAATTATGCCTGTATGTTCAGCCAAAGTTATAAGCTCTTCAATCGAAATATTATTATAGCTTGGCTCAGGCCAGCGAAGAAGTGCTTCAGCTCCTGTGACTTGATTATTGACTAAATTTATTTGTGGCTGGTAATACAGGGCAAGTTGGTTTGTTTTAATCGCTTTTTGCAAATGAGCTGCCAAACTAACATCCATTATTATGTTGTTATTAACTGCAGACGACGCAACGCGATCTGCACGCCCTTTTGCATCTTTTAAAGCTAAATAACCGCGCTTTAACCAGTATTCAAAATCATTACTTTGGTTTGCACTACTAATGCCAATTGTATAATTGAGCTGCAGGCTTAAACCTTTAATTTCATATTGCTTAGGAAGGTTACTAATTACTTTTGCTAGCACCGTTTTGAGTATATCTGAGTTTTGAGTTTTAGTTGAAATACAAGCAAATACACCACTGTTTAAATCAGCCAACCGAGGACTATTATTTAAATCGGTTTCAAGGTTTGCAAACTCTCTTTCATGCATTAATTCATTTTCTAGTCGCTCAGCAATATGCTTTATGAGTGTATAACCTTGGGTTGATGTAATGATGGTATTAAGCGAATTAAAATGACATATTTTAATTAGGCACAAAGTGGTAGAGCGGTTTTGGCTTTGCAGTGCCATAAATGCTTGTTTGAGCTTAGAGCTATTGAGCAACTTAGTTTGCTGAGTGTGGGTAGCATGATATAAAGCACGCTCTCGTTGATAGCGTACGCGGTCTGCCAACGCCATAGCCATTAATACAATTTCACATAAAATTGCCACCAAAAAGGCATGGCGAGAGGTAAAACTGTAATCAATAACGCCTGTGAGCTCTAGTGGTTGGATTAATGCACCTAAAATGAGTGGTACCCACGAAAAAACGTAAAATTTAGCCCATCTAAAACCACTACGCAGCTTTTTATAAATTAATATAAAACATGCAACATATAGTAGCGCTAATACGCAAAAGAAAAGTGGCGCAGCGATGTTTTCAGGAATAAAAAAGCTAGCTATACCCAAAACAAACATAAGAGAAAGCAGAGCTTTGCTCATTGCGTATCGCCAGCACTTATCTTTATGGTAGCGCAAAAACATAGTACAAAAGGCGAGAGTAAAAAACGAAACAGCGTAATTACTCACAATGACTTTGTGATGAAAAAATAGTTGCCACTCTAAAGGCCAAAGGTAAAACCCAAATCCAAGCACAATACCCATTAGTATTAGTGCGCTAATTATGTAACCAATATAAACAAGGTAAACACGGTCTTTTATGCCAAAATATAGTACTAGGTTGTACAGTGCGGCCATGAGTAATACGCCAGCAAATATTCCCCAAATACCTGTTTGAGAGCGCATAAGATCTACAAATTCTTTATCGCGGTATAAATTGATAGGTGTTTTGCTAATGCCTACCGTATCTATTTTTATAACGAGGCGCTGAGTTGATTTTTGCTCCATTAAAAAGTTGATGTGTGGCACGCTGTACTGAAACAAAGTCAATTTTTCTTCTCTATCGCCTAATTTATATGTTTGTAGTATGTGGTTGTTTTTATCTAAGCGATAAATTGTGAGGTGATCGGCCATTGGGTTGTCAAAGTGAGCCACTACCTTTTGACTTTTTTGGCTTTTGTTTTCTAAATTAAGAAACAACCAATAATTTTGTTGAGTAAAGCTCCAAGGAATTTCTGAAAAAGGGGCATGGGTGAGTAAATTCGGTTGCTTAATAATTGTATCGAATGTTTTGCTTTTGGTTTCATCAATGTAGTAGGCGTGATCGAGGTACATTGGTGATGTTTTATCAATTGTGTAACGAGTAGGCACTACTAGGTTTGAAGCCAATGTATTGATAATAAAAAATATAAATATCAAAATGGCAACAGCTAGTGAATGGTAGCGTAAAGTTCTAAGTTCCAATGTATGCTTACTTTTTAAAAACTTTTAATTAGTGTAGCACTAAAAAAGCGCAGGCGAACTGCGCTTTTTTAGTTAAATTAACTGGTTATACCAATCAATAATTACTAACTTACTGCTCACGGGCAATGGCACGATAAGCAATATCAGTACGGTATTCCATGCCTTCCCAGTTAATACTTTTAATAAGCTCATAAGCTCGTGCTTGTGCCTCGGTTACGGTATTACCTAGCGCAGTTGCACATAAAACGCGTCCGCCAGCAGTCACAACGTCATTACCGCTTTGTTTAGTACCTGCATGAAATATTTTTTCGCCAGCAGGGTAGTTAACTTTTAAGCCTGAAATAGCATCACCTTTAGGATAATCTCCTGGGTAACCTCTAGCCGCAAGCACGACACCTACCGCTGCGCGTGGGTCAAACTCAATGGTGGTTTTATCAAGCTCTACACGATTAGCCGCTTCTATCAGCTCAACTAAATCTGATTTTAAACGCAGCATCATAGGTTGTGTTTCAGGGTCGCCAAAACGACAGTTATACTCAATCACTTTAGGTGTACCTGAGCTATCTATCATTAAACCTGCGTACAAGAAGCCAGTGTACGGATGACCTTCTTTTGCCATGCCTTCTACTGTAGGGATGATCACTTCATCCATAATGCGTTGGTGGATTTCGTTTGTCACCACTGGCGCAGGAGAGTAGGCACCCATACCGCCAGTATTCGGACCTGCATCGCCATTATAAGCACGTTTATGGTCTTGACTTGTTGCAAACGGAAGAACGTTTTTACCATCTACCATCACAATGAAAGACGCTTCTTCGCCATCCAAAAACTCTTCAATAACAACACGGCTACCTGCATCACCAAAGGCATTGCCCGCTAACATATCGCGAATAGCGTCTTCTGCTTCGCGCTCGTCCATTGCAACAATAACCCCTTTACCTGCAGCTAAGCCATCGGCTTTAATTACAATCGGTGCGCCTTTTTCTTTTAAATAAGCAAGGGCTGGGTCTATTTGTTCAAATGTTTGGTAGTCGCCAGTAGGAATATTGTGGCGTGCTAAAAAATCTTTCGTGAATGACTTCGAACCTTCAAGCTGAGCAGCGCCCGCTGTTGGACCAAATATAGCCATATTATGTTCACGAAATTTATCCACAACACCCAATACTAACGGTACTTCAGGCCCTACAATGGTAAGCTCTACATTATTTTGCTGAGCAAAGTTTAATAACCCATCTAGGTCTTCAACGTTAATTGCAACATTTTCGAGTTTAGGTTCAAGGGCTGTACCCGCATTACCTGGGGCTACAAATACCGTGTTTACTTTTGTGTTTTGAGCGGCTTTGAACGCAAGTGCGTGTTCGCGGCCGCCGCTGCCAATGACTAATACATTCATGGCGTACTATTCCTATTTAAAGCGGTTTTTTAAATTTAAGCGTCATACGGTCGCTTTCACCAATAGCTTTATATTTTTCAGCGTCTTGTTCGCCAAGACGTAAACTAGGTGGTAGCGTCCATACCCCTTTAGGGTGATCGGCTGTATCTTTTGGGTTCGCATTAATTTCGCTAGTTGCTGCTAGCTCAAATCCTGCTTGCTTTGCAAGGTTAACCACGTAACTCTGTTTCATATAACCTGATGTTTTCTGATCTTCATCAGCACGGTTTTCGGCTAAACGATGCTCAACTACACCCAATGTGCCACCAGGTTTTAGTGCTTTATAAAACGCTTTAAATGCGCTCAATGCACCGTCTGTATCTTTACCCATGTACCAGTTATGCACATTGCGGAAGGTAAGTACCATATCGGCAGATTCTGCAGGTGCAATATCTAGGTGGGTTAAAGGGGCAAACTCTGTAATTTTAACATTACTAAAGCGTTCGTCTTCAGCTACTTTTTGTTTAAACGCAGCTAATGAACGTTGATAGTAACCAACCGATGAGTCGCTAGGGAAATGAGCAGCGTAGTATAAGCCTTGCTCTTTCAATGCTGGCGCTAAAATTTCACTGTACCAACCACCGCCTGGCGCAATTTCAACAACGGTCATTGACGGTTTAAAGCCAAAAAATGCCAATGTTTGCTCAGGGTGGCGATATTCATCACGAGCACTGTTTTTAGCGCTTCGTTCGCTTGCTTTTATTGCATGGCTTAAGCTTGATTCATGGTTATGGCTTAATGCCATCGTTGAAGTAAGTGCTAGGCTAGCAACAAGTAGAGACTTTAGTGCAAATTTCATCGTTTGTTCCTTCACATTAAAATTAGGTTAAGAATAATCAGAATACGTGAATTGCTTGCAAACAAAAAGGGTTAAACGTTGAGCTTAACCCTTTTTGTGATTAGTGGCGGAAGTGACGCATGCCGGTGAAGACCATGGCCATACCTGCTTCGTCAGCTGCGGCAATAACTTCTTCATCGCGCATTGAGCCACCTGGTTGAATTACGGCAGTAATCCCAGCTTCTGCAGCAGCGTCTATGCCATCGCGGAATGGGAAAAACGCATCCGACGCCATAACAGAGCCTGGGACTTCTAAGTTTTCATCAGCAGCTTTGATACCTGCAATTTTTGCAGAGTAAACACGGCTCATTTGACCTGCGCCTACGCCAATGGTCATACCGTCACGGGCATAAACAATCGCGTTTGATTTAACAAATTTAGCGACTTTCCAACAAAATAGTAAATCTTTAAGTTCTTGCTCAGAAGGTTGACGCTTTGAGACGACTTTTAAGTTGCCTTGAGTAACCATACCTAGGTCGCGATCTTGTACTAAAACACCGCCGTTTACGCGTTTTATGTCGTAGCCAGTTGCCTTGCCACTCCATTGTCCGCACGCTAATAAACGTACGTTCTTTTTAGCTTCAACAATTTTTGCCGCTTCACTCGAAACGCTTGGTGCAATAATTACTTCAACAAATTGGCGGTCAACAATAGCTTGTGCTGTTTGTGCATCAAGCTCACGGTTAAAGGCAATAATACCGCCAAATGCTGATGTTGGGTCTGTTTTAAATGCACGCTCGTAAGCGCTAAGAATATCTTCACCAATTGAAACACCACACGGGTTTGCGTGTTTAACGATAACACACGCAGGTACATCAAATTCTTTAACACACTCAAGGGCTGCATCGGTATCTGCAATGTTATTAAACGACAGTGCTTTACCTTGTAGCTGAGTAGCTGTTGCAACTGATGCTTCACTCACATCGTTTTCAACGTAAAAAGCAGCATCTTGATGTGAGTTTTCACCGTAACGCATATCTTGTTTTTTAGTGAACTGCATGTTGATAGTACGTGGGAACTTAGTGTCTTCAACGGCTTCTTCAGTGTAATCAGGCACCATTTTACCAAAGTAATTAGCAATCATGCCATCGTATTGAGCTGTGTGCTCATACGCAGCAATGGCTAAGTCAAAACGTGTTTTATACGTTGTTGAACCATTATTATTTTGCATTTCGCTAATAACGCGATCGTAATCGCTCGCGTTTACCACAATCGTTACGTCTTTGTGGTTTTTAGCAGCTGCGCGAACCATGGTAGGTCCGCCAATATCAATATTTTCAATGGCATCTTCAAGGCTGCAGTTTTCTTGAGCGACAGTATTCGCAAAGGGGTATAAGTTAACTACAACAATATCGATAGCAGAGATGTTGTTATCTGCCATTACATCTTCATCTTGTCCGCGACGGGCTAAAATGCCGCCGTGAATTTTAGGGTGAAGTGTTTTTACGCGGCCATCCATGATTTCAGGGTGACCTGTGTGATCTGAAACTTCAGTCACTTTTATGCCGTTATCAGCAAGGAGTTTACACGTACCGCCAGTTGATAATATATCAACGCCTTGCGCTTCTAGTGCGCGGGCAAATTCAACAATACCGGTTTTATCAGACACACTTAATAGTGCGCGACGAATGGGACGATGAGTATCCATTGTAGTTTAATTTCCTCAGTTAATGAGCTAGCTTAGAAGCGGGCATTTTAACTGATTACAACTTAAAAAACGACTTATAAAGCATCAATAAGCGTGAGCATTTTGCAACTCACTTACTAAATTTTGGACATAAAAAAAGCACCCTAAGGTGCTTTTTTAATAATTAACTGTGATTTATCACGGTCTGAATCTTAGTTCATGCCGTATTTTTTTAGCTTTTTACGTAAAGTGCCACGGTTGATACCTAGTAAAATAGCTGCACGAGTTTGGTTACCACGTGTGTATGTCATTACTTCTTCAAGTAATGGCGCTTCTAGCTCTGAAAGAACAAGGTCGTAAACGTCTTGCACATCTTGACCGTTAAGCTGTTTTAAGTAGTGGTGAACAGCTTTTTTTACTGCATCACGCAATGGCTGCGGTTTCTCGTGTGACTGAACATGAGGGTTTGTGATAAATGGAGAAGTCACGTTTTGTTCGAACATTATAAAGTCTCTTTCTTTCTTAGTTAGCTGCTAGTGTTTTAAAGTATTGCTCTAATGCGACGACCTGTGCTTGTGGGTTGTCGAGCGCATTAAATACTCGCCTAAACTGACCATCACTGTCATGGGTTTGCAAATACCAAGATACATGTTTGCGAGCAATTCTCGCGCCCATTGGTTCACCGTAAAACGCATGGAGGTTTGTTAAATGCTCCATTAAAATACTGCGCACCTCTGCAATAGCAGGTGGCTGCATGTGTTCACCAGTTCGCAAATAGTGGTCTATTTCCCTAAATATCCAAGGGCGACCTTGGGCGGCTCGACCAATCATAATGGCATCTGCACCCGTATAGTCTAAAACCTGTTTTGCTTTTTCTGGCGAGGTAATATCACCATTTGCAACAACAGGAATTGACACTGAACGTTTTATATCCCTAATCGTGGCGTACTCTGCTTCACCTTTATACATACATGCGCGTGTTCGCCCATGCACAGCAAGTGATGCAATGCCATAACGTTCAGCTATTCTCGCAATCTCTACACCATTACGGTTATCCAGATCCCATCCTGTACGGATTTTAAGTGTCACAGGTATATCAACAGCATTAACAACTGCATCAATAATCTCTTCCACGAGTTCAGGAAACTGTAATAAAGCAGAGCCTGCGAGTTTCTTGTTCACTTTTTTTGCTGGGCACCCCATATTGATATCTATGATTTGTGCACCGTTAGCAACATTGAATTGTGCGGCCTGCGCCATAAGCTCAGGATCAGCTCCTGCAATCTGCACCGCGCGTATACCCGACTCACCGCTGTGATCCATACGATTCATCGACTTTTCAGTTTTCCAAACCTTTGGGTTTGACGATAACATTTCAGACACAGCAAGCCCGGCGCCTAAGCGACGGCAGAGTTGTCTAAATGGTCTGTCTGTAATGCCGGCCATAGGCGCAACAATTACATTATTCTCAAGTTGGTATTTACCGATACGCACTGTATTCAATAGGCCTCTTTTCAAGGGGCGCTAAGTTTACGGCTTTTTTGACAAAAATCAAAGGCTATAAATTGAACAAAAGTGACTTTTTTTTGCTCTTTTCGTATTGACATTTGATAACCGTATGAAGGAAGGCTTTATTTGTGTGAAATTTGAACGAATGATGTTTTTATAATAAATAATGTTTATTTTTTATTTTGTAAAAAAATAGTAAAGCCTGTTAAATACAGGCTTTACATGCGACTTTTGAGTTAATACTCTAAAATTGTTAATGTACGTGATTAGCTATTTTTTGTACCGCTAACACGGGTCCAATCACCTTCAATGGCAATTTCATCGAGCTCAATAAAGGGCGCGTATATGTCAGCAACCGATTGTGCTTGTTCTTCTAAAATGCCAGACATCGCAATTTTACCGCCTGGCTTTAATAATCCTAAAATAACACTATGAAGCTCACGCAGTGGTTGCGCTAAAATATTTGCCACTACAATGTCAGCAGTAAACTCTGGTTGATTTTCTGGCAGGTACACTTCAAGTTTGTCAGCAACGCCATTACGGTTAGCGTTATCTAAGCTTGCTTCGAGTGCTTGCGGGTCAATGTCTATCCCTATCATACGCTCAGCACCCAGTTTAATAGCAGCGATACCTAAAATGCCTGAGCCACAACCAAAATCCACGACTGTTTTACCTGTAAGGTCTTGGCTTTCTAGCCATTTTAAACACAGAGCTGTTGTTGCGTGTGTGCCTGTGCCAAACGCAAGGCCAGGGTCAAGCAAAACGTTAACAGCATCAGGATCAGGAATGTCGCGCCAGCTAGGGCAAATCCATAGTTTTTCACCAAACTGAATAGGGTGGAAGTTATCCATCCATTCACGTTCCCAGTCTTTATCTTCAAGCTGTTCAATTTTGTAAACGAGTGATTCACTTATTTCGTCGTGGCGCTTTAATAATGCGATCACTTCGTTCATATCGTGATTAGCTTCAAATAAACCAATTACAGTGGTGTCAGCCCAAAATTCAACAGTGCCAATTTTTGGCTCATATATAGGTGTGTCTTTAGCATCTATAAAGGTAACAGACGCACTGCCTGCTTCCATTAACAGGTCACTTACTGCATCTGCCGTTGCAGCATTGGCATTGATACGGATTTGGATCCAAGCCATCTTTATTTCCTTGAAATAGAAAAAAGGCCGCTACAGCGGCCTTTTTAGTTTATACAAAGCGCTAAATTACTTAGCGTCTAAAAAGCTTTTTAGTAAATCTGAGCGAGAAGGGTGGCGTAATTTACGCAGTGCTTTCGCTTCTATTTGACGAATACGCTCACGTGTTACGTCAAATTGTTTACCTACTTCTTCTAAGGTGTGGTCGGTATTCATATCGATACCAAAGCGCATACGAAGTACTTTAGCTTCACGCGCTGTTAAGCCTGCTAGTACGTCGTTAGTTGCGCCACGAAGCGACTCCATTGTTGCCGAATCGATTGGCGAATCAATGGTGGTATCTTCGATAAAGTCACCTAAATGCGAATCTTCATCATCACCGATTGGTGTTTCCATCGAAATTGGCTCTTTAGCAATTTTAAGTACCTTACGGATCTTATCCTCAGGCATCATCATGCGTTCTGCTAATTCTTCAGGATTTGGCTCACGACCCATTTCTTGTAACATTTGACGAGAGATACGGTTAAGTTTATTAATCGTTTCGATCATATGTACCGGGATACGAATAGTTCTTGCTTGGTCGGCAATAGAGCGAGTGATAGCTTGACGTATCCACCACGTAGCATAAGTAGAGAACTTATAACCACGACGGTATTCAAACTTATCTACCGCTTTCATCAAGCCAATATTACCTTCTTGGATTAAATCCAAGAACTGTAAACCACGGTTTGTGTATTTTTTAGCAATTGAGATTACAAGACGTAAGTTAGCTTCAACCATTTCTTTTTTCGCACGGCGCGCTTTTGCTTCACCAATACTCATACGACGGTTAATGTCTTTAATACGCTCTATACTTAAACCAGTTGTTTGCTCAATAATAGATAGCTTATTGATACAACGAATTATTTCAGGTTTAACTTCTTCTAGTTTAGCTGAGTACTTTTCGTTGTTTGAAATTTCTAAATCAACCCACGAAGCATCAGTTTCGTTATTAGCAAAGTGCTTAACAAATGCTTTTTTAGGTAGCTTAGCTATTTGTACAGCTTGTTTCATGATTAGGCGTTCTTGAACACGAACTCTGTCCATCATTTCGCGCATGTTATTTACCATGCGATCAAACTGTTTAGGAATTAGTTTAAAGGTTCTGAAAAGCTCACCAATTTCAAAAATGGCGGCTTGTGAATCAGGATGCGAACGACCTTTAGCTTCAAACGTATCACGCGCTTTATTATATAAATCACGTAAGTTTTCAAAATGAATACGAGCTTCTTCAGGATCTGGGCCTGTATCGACTTCTTCTTCATCTTCATCGTCGTCGCTTTTATCTTCGTCTTCATCGTCGTCATCAAGTTGTTTTTCACTTAATTCTGAACCAATGTTAGTTGCTGAAATTGGCGCTTCGTCTTCGTTTGGATCAATGAATCCTACGATGATATCGCTTAAACGCATTTCTTCTGCTTCAAACTTATCCCACTGTTCTAGTAGGTAAGTGATTGCTTCAGGGTATTCAGCAACTGAAATTTGTACTTGGTTGATCCCTTCTTCAATACGCTTAGCGATAACAATTTCGCCTTCACGTGTAAGAAGTTCAACAGTGCCCATTTCGCGCATGTACATGCGAACTGGATCGGTAGTGCGGCCAATTTCTTTTTCTACCGTAGCAAGTGCAGCAGCGGCAGCTTCAGCTGCGTCTTCGTCTGTCGTTGTTTCTTGCATCATTAGTTCATCGGCATCAGGCGCGTTTTCGCTAACCTTGATACCCATGTCATTAATCATGCTTATGATATCTTCTACTTGATCTGAGTCAATTATGTCTTGTGGAAGGTGATCATTTACTTCTGCAAAAGTTAAGTAGCCTTGCTCTTTACCTTTTTGAATCAGAAGTTTTAATTGTGACTGAGGAGTTGGATCCATAGAGATTGTTTCTTCCACTCTGATAAGTTGATACAACAGGCGCCATCACTTGGTTTACATTAATGCCAACCAGAACAATGTGACGCAGTGAATAGCGCAGTATAACATCCAAAACTCGATCTGACTAGCTGTTAGTCGCTTTTAACGCTGTCATTAGCAAATGACATTCTAGCCTTTCGTCGCTATTTAAACCTTGTGTCTTGTCCTTTATTAATAAGGTCTCTAGTCGATAATTTAAACACTGATCTTCAATAAATTTAAAAGTATTTTTAAAAACAGTCTCTAAACGTTCTTCATTTATTTCATGTTGCCAAGTAGCGAGCTTGATAAGAGGCTCATAATCGTCAGTATCTCTAAAAAATTCGAGTATCTGAGCCGTAGTGATAGTCTCTCTTTCAAGTGCTTGTTGCTGCAAGCGAAGCAATAAACCAATACCCGCAATGTTCATTTGTGCAAGTTCTGGCAAATAAGGAACACTTTTAGCTAGGTTTGGATGTTGAATTAAAATACCAATAGCCTGTCGCATTGGGGTTATTTTAAATTTTCGTTCAATAGAGTGCTGCTGTTTTGGTGTTTTTAATCGGTTATTAAGTTGTTCACGCGTTCGCCCAATTAACCTGCCTAATTGCTCTAAAATATTTTCTTGATAAAATTCACTCGGAATTTTTTCAATGAGCGGTAGGGCTGCACTGAGTAATTTTGCTTTACCCGAATCAAGTGTTAAATCAATTTCTTGGCTTAATTTATTAAACATAACTTTAGTAAAGTCATCGGCTTCACTTAAACGCTGTTCGAATGCTTCTTTACCTTCTTTTTGCACTAATGAATCGGGATCTTCTCCATCAGGCAAAAATACAAAGTTCAATGCTTTACCGTCATTTAAGTAGGGGAGCGCATTTTCAAGTGCCCGCCAAGCTGCATCGCGTCCAGCTCGGTCGCCATCGTAACAACAAATAACCTTATCGGTTGTTCTAAATAAGGTATGCATGTGTTCACTTGTTGTGGCTGTTCCCAGTGCTGCAACAGCGTATTCAATCTCTTTTTCTGCAAGTGCAACAACATCCATGTAGCCTTCAACAATAAGAATGTGCTCTAACTTTTTGTGTGCTTGTTTAGCTTCATAAAGGCCATAAAGCTCAAACCCTTTATGAAAAATTCGGGTCTCTGGAGAGTTTAAATATTTAGGCCCTTGATCAGCTTGCATAACGCGACCGCCAAAAGCGACTACCCTGCCGCGTTTATCACGAATAGGAAACATTAAACGGTCGCGAAAAAAGTCGAACTGCCTGCCGGGTGTTTTTTCTGAGGCGAGCTTTAATTCTACGAGTTGCTCTTTTTGTTCTTTATTACGACCTAGTTGTAAGCATAAACCATCCCATTCACTAGGGGCGTAGCCAACCATAAACTTTTTAACAGTTTCGCCGCTTAGTCCTCGACCTTTAACATAGTCAATGACTGCGGCCGAGTTAGCGTGGTGCTTTAGTTGGTGCTGATAAAAGCGAGCTGTATGAAGCATCAAATCGTAATCTGAACGCTTTTGCGCAGCGGTACGTTCTGGCGCAGAGCTACCGCCTTGTTCGCGGGGAACGTCCAAGTTGAGCATGCTGGCAAGTTCTTCAATGGCATCAACAAACTCTAGTTTGTCGTATTCCATAACAAACGATATTGCGTTGCCATTCGCACCACAGCCAAAGCAATGATAAAACTGTTTATCTTGCGATACCGTAAACGAGGGAGACTTTTCGTTATGAAAAGGGCAACATGCTTGATAGTCTTTACCGGCTTTTTTAAGCCCAACTTTAGAGTCTATCAGGTCGACAATATCGGTTCTGGCAAGTAAATCATCTATAAAACTTCGTGGGATCTTTCCAGCCATTAGTAAAATACAGTCCTGAAATATTAAGAAGAATAACGAAAGTGAAACTTAAAATTTATACTAGTTAGGTATAAATAATTGAACCTTAACTTATCAAAATGACGGCTAAATAAATAGGGTTAGTATGAATAATTTCATATTTTGAATATAGGCATAACGTTTACTTTTTAGCTACGTAAAAACAAAGAAACCGAGCGCAAGGCTCGGTTTACTTCAATTATACTTTACGTATAGGGAGTGTTAGGCAGTTAATCTTTGCTTAATTAAACCAGAGACCTTACCCATATCGGCGCGACCTTCAGCTTTGCTTTTGATTATACCCATCACTTTACCCATGTCTTGCATACCTGCTGCGTTAGTATCAGCAATAGCCGCGTCAATGAGAGCTATGATTTCTTCTTCGCTCAATTGTTGAGGTAAGAAGGTTTCAAGTGCTGCTATTTCATTGGCTTCAATTTCAGCTAAATCATCACGCCCAGCATCTTTGTACTGAGTGTAAGAGTCGCGACGTTGTTTAACAAGCTTCACTATAACGGAGGTAATACCTGCGTCGTCTAGTGTTATTTGCTCGTCAATCTCACGTTGCTTGATTGCAGCAAGTACCATGCGAATAGGGTTAAGACGTTGTTTGTCTTTAGCTCTCATCGCATCTTTTTGCGCATCTTTTAGCGTTATTAAAAGGCTCATTTATACAAGACCAAATGTATTAGTATAATTTAACGCGACGAGCGTTATCACGAGAAAGTTTTTTCATGTGACGCTTAACTGCTGCAGCTTTCTTACGCTTACGCTCAGCTGTTGGCTTTTCATAGTGCTCGCGACGACGAACTTCTGAAAGGATACCTGCTTTTTCACATGAACGCTTGAAGCGACGAAGTGCTACGTCAAACGGTTCGTTCTCTCTTACTTTAATTACTGGCATTAAAAATTCACCTACCTAAATTATGAGCGTTGCTCAAGTTGATCAAACATTGATCAAGTGGTTCAAAAATGGTGCGGTATTGTAATCCGAAGCAACACCACATGTAAAGGATAATATTAACAGAAACGCATAGTGTAAAACAGTATTAATTTGGCTGGCGTTGGTAGAGTCTACAAAATACTTGACCTGCTTTTTTTTCTTTAATTAACAGCCAGTTACTAGGTGGTTTGAACGTATTTAGATCGCTCTCAACTTCAACATAAATAAGCGCATCTTCGTTTAGCCAGTTATTTATTTCTAATAAGTTACAGCTAGTTTGGGCTAAATTTTTGCGAAAAGGCGGGTCAACAAAAACCAAATCAAATGGCGTGTTACTATTTTTTTGTTCTAAAAATGAAAGTGAGTTTGTATGTTTTACCTGCGCATTGATCAGTTTTAGCGTTGAGATATTTAGCTCTAGTTGCTTTGCTGCACTTGAGTCAAGTTCTAAAAATGTAGCGTTGCTTGCAAACCGTGAAAGTGCTTCAAATCCTAATCCCCCTGATCCTGCAAAACAATCGAGAACATTTGCGTCGCGCGTGTCTTGCATCAACCAGTTAAATACTGTTTCTTTAATTCGGTCTGTAGTAGGACGTAAACCTTGTACGTCTTTTACTGGAAGTTTTCGGCCGCGAAATTGCCCACTTATCACTCTAATAAAGCCATCAGTAGATTTGGTAATTGCTTTATTTTTAGTTGTTTTATTTCTCATTTAGCTCACTAAAAAATGGTATCTGGGATCTAGCTCAGATAATATTGTAATAGATTACGTATAGCTTCATTTTTCAACCGCATTAAAAGTGTTACTATTGAACACTTATGTTTTGAATGGTTGTTTGGCTGGCAAAGTGTGTTGGCTCTTCCAAGCTATTTTCAAATTTTAGTTTATCAGATTTTTATAAGTGGTTATTAGCAAGTATGGCAAAAAAAAGTAAATTAATGTCTTGGCTCGGCTTTGGTAAGTCAGATAAAAAACAAGCCGAACAAAAAGCAGAGGCTGATAAACAACAAGCTTTAGTAGAGCAAGAAGCTAAACGCTTAGAAGAAGAACGCGTTGTCGCTGAAAAAGCCGAACAAGAGCGTGTTGCTGTAGAGCAAGCTGAAAAATTAGCAATAGAACAAGCAAATGCTGAGTTGTTAGCAAAAGAACAGGCGGAAGCTGAGCAGCAGAGAGTGGAGCAACAAAATCGCCTTGCTGAGCAAGCAGAAGCGCAGCGTTTAGAACAAGAACGTATTGCAGCAGAGCAAGCCGAAGTGCAGCGCTTAGCGCAAGAACGTATTGCAGCACAGCACGCAGAAGCGCAGCGCATAGAGCAAGAACGTATTGCAGCAGAGCAAGCCGAAGTGCAGCGCTTAGAGCAAGCAGAAGTGCAGCGCTTAGAGCAAGAACGCATTGCAGCAGAGCAAGCAGAAGCGCAGCGCTTAGAGCAAGAACGCATTGCAGCAGAGCAAGCAGAAGCGCAGCGCTTAGAGCAAGAACGTATTGCAGCAGAGCAAGCAGAAGCGCAGCGCATAGAGCAAGAACGTATTGCAGCAGAGCAAGCTAAGAAAGAAGAAAAGCCTAAGAAAGAAGGCTTTTTTTCACGTCTTAAAAAAGGATTACTAAAAACCCGCGTTAATATTGGCGCAGGATTCTCGTCTATTTTTAGTGGTAAAAAAATAGATGATGATCTTTTTGAAGAGCTTGAAACTCAATTATTGACGGCCGATTTAGGCGTAGATACCACCATGAAGTTAATCGATAGATTAACAGACGGTGCAAATAGAAAGCAGCTTAAGGATGGTGATGCTTTATATGAGCTAATGAAGCAAGAAATGGCAGCGATGCTAAAGACTGCTGAACAGCCATTAACAATACCAGCAGAAAAAAAACCGTTTGTGATTTTAATGGTAGGCGTAAATGGGGTTGGTAAAACAACTACGATTGGTAAGCTAGCTAAGCAATTTCAAAATGAAGGTAAGTCGGTCATGCTTGCTGCGGGCGACACTTTTAGAGCCGCTGCGGTTGAGCAACTTCAAGTATGGGGTGAGCGTAACAGCATCCCGGTTATAGCACAGCACACCGGAGCCGATAGTGCGTCGGTTGTATTTGATGCTTTTCAGGCTGCAAAGGCGCGTAATGTTGATGTGTTAATTGCTGATACAGCTGGTCGTCTGCAAAATAAAGATAATTTAATGCAAGAGCTTGAAAAAATAGCTCGCGTAATGAAAAAAATAGATCCTGATGCACCGCATGAAGTCATGTTAACAATAGATGCTGGCACAGGGCAAAATGCGATTAGCCAAGTAAACTTGTTTAACCAATGTGTAGGTTTAACGGGTATTACTTTGTCAAAACTTGATGGTACAGCAAAAGGTGGGGTTATTTTTGCAGTAGCTGATAAGTTTAACATTCCAATTCGTTATATTGGTGTTGGTGAAGGTATTGATGATTTACGTTCTTTCAAGAGCGATGACTTTATTGATGCATTATTTAGCCAAGATGAGGACGACGTTTAATTTACCAAGAAGGGAGCTTGCTCCCTTTTTAATTGCAAGGAATACCAATTGCATTAACACTTTAATGAGGTTGGCATAATAAAAAATGATAAACTTTCAGCAAGTAAGTAAAACCTATCCAGGGGGGCATCGAGCCCTCGAAAAAGTTAATTTTCATATCAAGCCCGGCGAATTGGCCTTTTTAACAGGTCACAGTGGCGCAGGTAAAAGTACGCTTTTAAAATTAATTAGTTTAATGGAACGCCCTTCAGCCGGTAATGTGTTTATTAATGGTATTGATTTGAATAAAGTTAATTCGCGTCAAATTCCTTATGCACGACGAGATATTGGTATTATTTTTCAAAATCATCGATTATTAGAGCGATACACTGTATTTGATAATGTCGCACTACCGCTGATCATTGAAGGTACTCACCGTAATCAAATTGCAAAGCGTGTTCATGGTGCGCTCGATAAAGTAGGTTTAATCGATAAAGTTAAATGTCACCCATCAATGTTGTCAGGTGGTGAGCAACAGCGAGTCGGTATTGCACGTGCTATTGTAAATTCTCCGCCAATTTTACTTGCCGATGAGCCAACGGGTAACCTAGATCCTGAACTGTCTATGGAAATACTTAAATTATTTGAAGACTTCAATAAACACGGCACAACCGTACTTATTGCTACCCATGACTTAGGGCTTGTTGCGCGCATGAAGTATAGGAGCTTAACGTTAAAGGATGGCAGAATGCTTGAAGATCCATTAGCGCAGGGGGCATTATGAGTTTATTGTTTAAAAGCCGCCAAAACAAAAACGAAAAACAAAAAAAATCATTCATTTCAAATGGCTATTTTTTTATCGTTAATATTTTCCGTCAAGGGATTCATAGTTTGGGTGAAATGTGGCGCACACCACTGGCATCTATGATGACAATTGCGGTACTTGGATTAAGCTTAACGCTTCCTGCCACACTTTACTTAGTGGTTAAAAATGTGCAGCAAGTAAGCAGTGGCTTTGAAGAGGCCAGTGAAATATCGTTATTTGTAAAACAAACAATGACGGAACAAGAAACAGCAACGTTAGTTAAGCGCCTAGCCTTATATCCTGAAGTAGAGAGTGTAACGTTTATTTCAAAACAGCAAGCACTAAAAGAGTTTCAGGAGGTGTCAGGTTTTGGACAAGCGCTAGAATATTTAGATAGTAACCCATTACCCGATGTTGTGCTCGTTACACCTACTAAGCGGCATCGCCAGCCTAATGCTGCAAAGGTGCTTTTAACTAAGCTAGAAGCAGAGCGTGAGGTTGATTTTGGCAAGCTTGATATAGCCTGGTTAGAGCGCTTAAATGCACTACTTGGCTTGCTAAAAGAAAGTGTAATAACCATTACCTTGTTATTATTAACCTCTGTAACCCTTATAATCGGTAATACTATTCGCCTATCGATTATGGATAAAAAAGAAGAAATACAAGTAATGAAACTTGTAGGTGCTACAAATACGTTTATACACGCACCATTTTTATGGACTGGAATTTGGTATGGCGTTATTGGTGGATTATTTGCTTTTATATCAGTTGCATTGATGATGTGGTGGCTTTCTTCAGCCGTAAACAGTGTGGCCGGTGTGTATCAAACTAACTTTTTACTCATTGGTTTAACGCTTAGCGAATTTGGCTTTTTAGTTTTACTTGCTACAAGTTTAGGGTTTGTTGGCTCTTACTTATCTGTAAATCGATACATAAAAGAAATAGAGCCAGACAAAGTGTAATACGTATCTATATAGCTCGCTGTTAATCAAGCGAGCTATATAGATTATGCTATTGGTGTTTTATTCGCTTTAAAGCAGACTTTTTGGATATACATTTAACTTTATGCGTGTGTTGACCCCTTCTTCCTCCGCATAAGCCAGTACAAGTGAACTAACTCAGCGCTTAGCGCGTACGTTACTGGGTTGGGTTGTGCAGCCTCTATAAAAACTGTCACATTTATCTACTACCCTCCATATCAAGCATGAATTGTAAATAGAGTGAAAAGCTGGCGTTAATCACCTGCAATCCCTTAATTCATCGCTTATTCAGTCGCTTATAGTAGACTTCAATAACACTAAAAAACTGCTTGATTTATGCTTTTAAAAAGTTTTAAATTGGGGTTAGCACTCTTAAGGAAAGAGTGCTAAGATGGTTTCAAATGTTTATCACCGAGGTGAAAAATGAGTAAAGATTTATACGCAATGGCACTTACAGTTGGACAACAAAGCGCAAGCATGGATGGCTACCTTCAAGCGGTCAGCACAATCCCTATGCTTAAAGTTGAAGAAGAGCAAGAGCTTGCTAGGAAACTTCAGGAAGAAGGCGATCTTAGTGCTGCAAAGCAACTCATTATGTCGCATTTGCGCTTTGTAGCGCATATAGCTAAAAGCTACTCGGGATACGGCTTGCCACAAGCTGACCTTATACAAGAAGGCAATATAGGCCTGATGAAAGCGGTTAAACGTTTCGACCCAAGCGTGGGTGTTCGTTTAGTATCGTTTGCAGTTCACTGGATTAAAGCCGAAATACACGAATTTGTCCTAAAGAACTGGCGTATAGTTAAAGTAGCTACTACAAAAGCACAGCGTAAATTGTTTTTTAATCTTCGTAAAAATAAAAAGCGTTTAGGCTGGTTTAACCAAGCAGAGGTGAGCACGGTCGCTAGTGAGCTGGGTGTAAGCGAAAAAGAAGTGCGTGAAATGGAATCTCGCATGAGCGGTCAAGATATGGGCTTTGACTTAACGGGTGATGATAACGATGACGCCCCAACAAGCACTTATTCGCCGGTACAATATTTAACGGATGGTTCTGCTGATTTAGCTGATGACATTGAGCAGCAACAATGGCAAGAACAATCTCATACTCGTTTGTTTAGTGCACTTAAAACACTAGATGAGCGTTCACAAGATATTGTAAGTGCGCGCTGGTTATCTGATGACAAAGCAACACTACAAGAACTTGCTGAAAAATACAGTGTGTCTGCTGAGCGTGTTCGCCAGCTTGAAAAAACAGCAATGAAAAAGCTACAAAGCGCTATGAGCTGATACGCTCTAAAAGCGTAAAATTTTAAAAGCCCTGCATGAAAATGCAGGGCTTTTTTGTTGAAAATTTATGCGCATTCATATAGTTTGTTTTTAATTACTGAAAAGCTTTAAAAGGATTTTGCTTTGAATTACTACTTAATGTCGCTAATTATCGCCCTTGGAGTGATTATTAGCATTTCGCATAACTCTGACTATTACGAAGTAAACTACATATTAGCCCCCGCTTTTTTGCTCACAATGTTTGGTTTTATTTATAGATTAACTGGTAAGAAGATATTTGGCTTTGTAGCAATGCTCGGCTTTATTTTTTTTGTGCCTATTGGCCTGATAGGTATCTACGCAATCAGAAACATGATGGATGATCATGCTAAATTACTATTCAAAAGGACACTGAAAAATGACAACAGAAACCATCGATAAACCTACAGGTATTATTAAAGTTGATAAAGGTAAACTGCAAATACAATTATATGTAGGTATATTAATTTTACCTGGAGCCTTCTTTATACCAATGGCTGCATTTTATGGTGTACTACTCATTACTATGTATTTTGTTAATAGCAATATTGAAGTGGTTAGGTTTTATTCTAAATACTCAGAGGTTAAACAAGGTTTAATTCGTTCACGTTGGTTAATAGCTAATAGCGCGGTTGTAAGTGCAAAAAAGCTAGATGAATACATAGTTCTTACATTGATGGAAGATGAAAAGCTAAAAACACGAAAAATAACACTGAAACCAATTAGTGAAGACGGCCAAAAGAGTATTTTGAAATACTATCAGGCACAAGCAAGAAAGAATAAGTACCCTATTTAATTATCGCGCGCTAATCGTTTTCCCCTGAGCTTGCGCTAACTGAATATATTTACGTTGTACTAACTGAGAAACAGGTACTAACTCATAGCCTTGTTGAGTAAGCTCAGGCAGGGCTTTACGTAAAAACGCAATGGTCTCAGGATAAGGGTGTGCAATTGCAATGGCAAAATTGTGATCTGTTGCTTTTTGTTTTAGTTCATCGAGCCTAAACTGAAGCTGATCTGCTGTTGTTATGTTGTCTAAAAAAACATGGCGACCAATATTTTCAACCCCAAAAAAGTTTGCAGCATTTTGTGCCTGGCTTAAGCCAGTTGTTCGGCTATCTAAAAAGTACAACTCGCGCTTTTTAAGTACTTCCATTGTCCATTTCATGGCTTGGCTTTGCTGAGTTAATGCAGAGCCCATGTGATTATTAACACCTCTAACTTGCGGTAAACTTGCTAGTGCTGTTCCTAGCGTTTGTTGTAGTTGAGCTTTGTCCATATCAAGAGTAAGCGCTCCAGGCCCTAGTGCTTTGCCGTTAAGTGCCTGCATAGGCACATGCAAAAGCAGCTCTTTATTTGCTTTGCTAGCACGTGTTGCAAAAACCTGCGAATAGGGTGTGTGAGGCAAAATTGAATAGGTCAATTGCCCAGGTAAGGTTAAAAACTCTAAGTCTCTTTGGTGATAGCCTATATCATCAATGACTATCGCTATTTGTTTAGCATTAGCGCTAAAGCAAGCAATACATACACTGAAAAAAAGCCACATCCGTATTTTTATGTTAATAGTATTCACGTTTATAATTTTTATTATCTTTTTATGCCCAGTAACGTTCAAACAGAATAGATTACTGCATACTGAGTAATTGTTTTGCTTTAACTAACTGTAAATCAGCTAAGGTGTTAACAAGCTGGTGTTGATTATTTTTTACTTGCTCATTTTTTATTATAACGGCTTTATTGTTTTGTGAAAGTGTTGTTTGATTAATCGTCACATCGGGCTTTATTCCAACGCCATCTATTGATTCACCAGAAGGTGTAAAATACTTTGCGGTAGTGAGTTTTAAAGCGGTATTGCCATCACCTAATGGTATAAGTGATTGCACTGACCCTTTTCCAAAAGATTGGCTTCCAACCACTTTTGCTCTGTTGTTGTCTTTTAAGGCACCGGCCAAAATTTCGGCCGCAGAGGCTGAATTTTCATTAATAAGTACAACAATTGGTGCGCCTTTGAGTATGTCGCCCCGCTTAGCATAAAAGGCTTGGTTAGCGTCAAAGTATCTGCCTTTCGTTGTTACTATCGTTCCGCTTTCTAAAAATAAATCAGAGACCGCAATCGCACTTTTTAGTGTGCCTCCGGGGTTGTCACGTAGATCAATTACAAGCCCTAATAATGGATAATCATAACTATTTTGCATCGCTGCAATTTGCAGTGCAACTTCGTGTAGCGTGTGATTAGAAAAACTATTAATAGCTAAATAGCCAATGCCGGACTCTAAAACTTCACTGGTTACACTCTCTAATTGTATTTGCGTACGAGCTACGTTAAACGACAAAAGTTCTGGGCTTTCATTTCGCTTAAGGGTGAGATTAATTGTTGTAAATTTATTTTCTTTTATTAAAGTCGCGACTTCGCTAACGCTGAGCAAATTGACCGTTTTTTGATTAACACTAACAATAATATCGCCAGCTAAAATACCCGCCTTTTTCGCTGGTGAGTTATTTACCACGTTAACTATTTTTATGTCAGTATCGACCTTTTTTACTTCAATACCTAAGCCCGTATATTGGCCATTGGTATTATCAAATAAGGCATCGAGCTCGTGTTCGTTAAGATATTTAGAGTAGGGGTCTAGCTTTGAGTATAAGCGCTCAAATTGTTTGCTGTTGTATTGCACATAATGGCTGTTTTGTAGCTCTAAATCGTCAACATAATAGGCGTGTATGTTAAATAAAATTTCATCTATTTGTTGGCTTTTAAGGTTTTTTACTGAGCTGGCAAATACATTGTTAAGTACTAAAATAAAAGTGAATAAAAGCAGACTGAAAATATAGCCTGCTTTTTTAAATGCGGGTATTACATTGTTGTTTTTCATCAGCTGCTCCTCAGCGGAGCAGCGGTTTATTCAATTAAATACGTCTGCACCATTTTACGGGATTTACTGCGCGTCCTTTGTGTCGTATTTCAAAGTATAGACCAGAAGTTGCCTGCCCGCCGCTTTGACCAACCAACGCTAATGTTTCGCCTTGGCGTACCATGTCACCTACGTCTCTTAGTAATGTTTGTGCATGGCCGTATAGGCTCATGAATCCCTCACCATGATCGACGACAATTACCCAACCATAACCTTTTAACCAATCTGCAAATACAACCTGTCCATTGTGCACGCTATTTACATTTTCGCCTTCTTTAGCGCCAATTAACACGCCTTTCCAATCAATACCGCCATGTTTGCGCTGGCCAAATGTGTGTTTTAATTTACCTTTACTAGGCCAGTTTAATTTGCCTTTATTTTTATTGAGGCCAAGTAATTCTATTTTTTTTGTTTTTTCTTTTTCTAATTCTTCAATTGTATTAACAAGGGTTTGTTGGTTTTCTTTTAAGTAATCGATAGAGCTTTTAGTACTCGTAAGCTGAGCTTGAAGATTCCTAAGGTTTGCTTGACGTTCACTTTGTGCATTTACTAAGGCTGTTTGACGTCTTTTTTGCTCGTCGTACAAAGCTAAAAGTTTTTCTTTTGTTTTATTGAGTGCAACTTGGTTTAACGCGATTTGTTGTTTAAGTTCTTTTAATTCTTCTATCTGTTCAATTCGTGCTTTGTTTAGGTAATTATAATAGCTCAGTGTTCGCTCAAATTGCGCTGTGTTTTCTTGATTCAGTAACATTTTAGAGTAGTCATCACCACCTGCCATGTAAGCGCTTTTAAGTTGCGCCCCTAAAATCCGTTGAAATTCGATGTATTTTTTATCGAGTTCATCAGCTTTTTTTTGTTGTTGATTTTGCTGTTGTTGGTTTTTTTTAACAGACTGCTCAGCCATATTAAGTGCTTTAGCGTTTTTAGCTATTTCAAACTCATGGCTTTTAAGATTTTTTTGAAGTTGAGATATTTTTTTTCGTTGTTGATTATACTCAGATTGGCTTTGTTCAAGCGCTTGTTTCACCTGTGAGAGATCTTTTTTAGTGCGAGCTTCATTGGCAACTGCTGATGCAGTCACCAATGAGGCGAGTATTAAGCCGCACTTAAAGTATCGGTTAACACGTTTAATCATGGGTTATTTCAACGTCATGATGGGTGTGCCAGTCATTTCACTTGGCTGCTCCATGCCCATTAAGTGCAGCATAGTAGGGGCAACATCACTTAATGCTTTACCCTCTGATGGTGTCGCATCGCGACCAACATAAATAAATGGCACCGGTTCACTTGTATGCGCGGTATGTGCTTGGCCCGTCTTAAGGTTAGCCATTTGTTCTGCATTACCATGATCGGCTGTGATTAACGCTTCACCGCCAAATTCGTTCAATGCATCAACTACACGGCCAATACAGGTGTCAACGGCTTCACAAGCTTTTACAGCGGCATCAAATACACCTGAGTGGCCAACCATATCGCCATTAGGATAATTACATATAATGGCGTCGTATTTCCCGCTTTTAATTGCTTCTACGAGCTTATCGGTTAGCATTTCTGAGTTCATTTCAGGTTGCAAGTCGTAAGTAGCCACTTGCGGTGAAGGGATTAATTCACGCGTTTCACCTTCAAATTCGTCCTCATGTCCGCCGCTAAAAAAGAAGGTGACGTGTGCGTATTTTTCTGTTTCAGAAATACGCAGTTGTGTCTTCCCTTGTTTTTCAAGCCATTCCCCTAATACGTTAGTAAGAGGAGTTGGACCAAATGCAACGGGTGCGTCTATATCGGCTGCATACTCTGTCATCATGACAAATGCGCTGAGAGCGGGGGATTTTTTCTTAGTAAAGCCGTCAAACTCAGGCTCTACGAAGGCGCGTGTAATTTCACGTGCTCGGTCTGCCCGAAAGTTTGCAAAAATAACGGTGTCGCCATCATTAATTTGCGCCGCTTCTCTACCTGCTGGCGTAATAGTTGTAGGAGCAACAAACTCATCGTTTTCGTCGCGCTCATAAGCTGCGTTTAATGCGGTTAAGCCATCGCTGTAGTTAAACTCTCCAATACCGGAGGTCATTACGTCATAGGCTTTTTCTACACGATTCCAGCGGTTATCTCTATCCATTGCATAATAACGACCAACCAGTGTTGCTAGCCGACCACATTCAAGTTTTGCAAACAACGCTTCTATACGTTCAATCGATTCTTTGGCACTACGCGGTGGTGTATCACGACCATCCAAAAATGCATGAAAATAGACTTCCTTAGCACCGCGTTTTGCAGCCAACTCTATGCTTGCAACAATATGATCTTCATGGCTATGAACGCCACCCGGACTCAATAATCCCATAACATGAACGGCTTTGCTGGCATTTACTGCTTTATCAATGTTTTCAACAAGTGCAGGGGTTGAGTCAAATTCACCGTCATTTATTGCTTTGGTGATTCGAGTAAAGTCTTGGTATACAACACGTCCTGCACCTAAATTAACATGTCCAACTTCAGAATTACCCATTTGTCCATCAGGAAGACCTACATCAAAACCAGATGCTGAAATTAATGTGCGAGGGCGAGATGCCCATAAGTTATCTAATACGGGGGTATTCGCTGCTAGTATTGCATTGCTTTGCTCGTCTTCACGATATCCCCAACCGTCTAAAATCATTAATACCAGTGGTTTTTTATGTTCAGTCATAGTCACTCCTAAAAGTTGGCACCTGTTTGGCTTTAGCATACCGTGTTTTGTTACTTGAATCAGCATACAAAACAGCATATTAATTTTTTTCACTTAATTGAATATCGTATTGATGCTGATGTGCGGTTAATAACCTTTATATGGGGTGTTTTTCATACTTTTAAACTCTGTGTAAACTCGCATTTTAAGTTGGTTTGGGTATACTTGCGTGGCTAAAGTCTAAAATGTCTAAAACATTGCGTTTTAGGATGTAATTTATAGTGGAAATCGAATGGATCAATATATTGAATTTATAAGCAATCACCCTATTTTAAGCCTTGCTTGGGTTGGTATTGTTTTTCTTATTGTCAGTGGTTGGATAAAAAGTAAATTTTCAGCTATTCGTCAAATAAACCCTCAGCAACTAACGCTACTTATTAATCGTGAAGATGGTCAAGTAGTTGATATGCGCGCGCAAAAAGAGTTTACGTCTGGCCGTATTTCGGGTGCTGAACACTTAAGCCCTGAAAATGCAAAAAAATCTGACTTTTCAGGCCTTGAAAAGTACAAGACTAAACCCATTATATTGGTATGTACTACAGGTATGACAGCCCAAGGCACGGCCACAGCAATGCATAAAGCTGGTTTTGAACAGGTTTATGTATTAGCGGGCGGAATGGGTGCATGGCAATCTGCAAGCTTACCAACGATAACAGGTCGCTAATCTCGTTTAGCTAAACCGATAGAGGATTTATTATGAGTAACGTTGTTTTATACACCAAGGCATATTGTCCATTTTGTCAGCGCGCTATGGCGCTTTTAAAAAGCAAAGGCGTTGAATTCACTAATTTTGATATTGGTGTACAACCTGAACTTCGCGATGAAATGATTACTAAAGCCGGTGGCGCAAGCACTGTACCGCAAATTTTTATTAATGATGAACATATCGGTGGCTGTGACGACATGATGGCTATTGAGGCTCAAGGTAAACTTGACGCTAAGCTTAACGCTTAATTTAATTATAATAACGAACAAGTTAGGAATAACAATGAACGAAGAAACTCAAAACGCAGCAGCGGCACAAGACGCAGGCGCACAATTTACTATTCAACGCATTTACACTAAAGACGTGTCGTTTGAAACGCCAAACTCTCCGGCAATTTTTCAAAAAGAATGGACGCCAGAAGTTAAGCTAGACCTAGATACTCGCTCTAACAAGTTAGACGAAGGTGTATTTGAAGTTGTTTTAGCATTAACTGTGACAGCATCAATTGGCGAAGAAACTGCGTTTTTATGTGAAATTCAACAAGCGGGTATTTTTACTATTGCTGAGGTTGAAGAAGTACAACTTGCTCATATGCTAGGTGCATTTTGTCCTAACGTATTGTTCCCTTATGCACGTGAAGCAGTATCTAACCTAGTTAACCGTGGCACTTTCCCACAGTTAAACCTTGCGCCAGTAAACTTTGACGCATTGTTTGCACAGTATATGCAACAACGTACTGCGCAAGCTGACCAGGTTACAGCAGACGCATAACTTATGAGTACAGCAACTTCAGCTGTTACTGTATTGGGGGCGGGGTCTTATGGCACCGCCCTTGCTATTTGTTTAGCCCGAAATGGTCATAAAGTGACGCTTTGGGGACGCAATAGCGACGACGTTGCTACGCTTGCAGCTGAGCGAAAAAATCAACGTTACTTACCAGATGCACCCTTCCCAGACACTCTAGTACTAGAAGCCGATTTACAACGTGCAGTTGCATGTAGTTCTATTGTGCTTGTTGTTGTGCCAAGCCATGCATTTGGCGACACACTTGCGCAAATAAAACCTGCATTGCAAACCGGTGCAAAAGTAGCATGGGCGACTAAAGGCCTTGAGCCAAATACGGGACGTTTATTACAAGAAGTTGCGCAGCAAGAGTTGGGTGATGACATTGCACTTGCGGTACTTTCGGGTCCTACATTTGCGAAAGAAATGGCAATGGGCTCACCAACAGCTATTTCTGTTTCGTCTACCTCACCTGAGTTTGCACAGCAATTGGCTGATTTACTGCATTGTGGTCGTTCATTTCGAGTGTATAACAATGACGATTTTATTGGCATACAGCTAGGTGGTGCGGTTAAAAACGTAATTGCTATTGGCGCGGGTATTTCTGATGGTGTTGGTTTTGGAGCCAATGCTCGCACGGCCCTGATCACACGAGGTCTTGCAGAGCTGACTCGGTTAGGTTGCGCTCTAGGCGCAAAGCCAGAAACCTTTATGGGAATGGCAGGCCTTGGCGATTTAATTTTAACCTGTACCGATAACCAATCACGCAACCGCCGTTTTGGTTTAGCACTGGGCAAAGGTGAAAGTGTTGAAGCTGCTATTGAGTCGATAGGCCAAGTGGTAGAAGGCTTTAGAAACACCAAAGAAGTGTATTTACTTGCCCAGCGTGCAGGCGTTGAAATGCCTATCACTGAACAAATCTATAAAGTACTTTATGAAAATAAAGACATGAAAGCTGCTGCCATGGCATTGTTAGGCCGAGAGCAACGCTCAGAGTAGCTTTCATCATTGTGAGTAAAACTAAAAAACCGACGTAATGTCGGTTTTTGTTTGCTTTAATAAAGCAGGTATTACTGCGCGTTAGGAAAGCCCAGCTGTCGCCATGATTCGTAAACAAATACAGCGACTGCGTTTGATAGGTTCATGCTTCGGCTATTGGGTTGCATTGGAATTCGCACGCGCTGCTCGTTGGGTAGCGCTTGAATCATCTCATCGGGTAGCCCGCGTGTTTCTGGACCAAATACTAGACAATCGCCGGCTTCGTAACGTGCTTCATGATGAAATTGGCTGCCTTTGGTTGTACATGCATACACTTTTTTAGGTTTACATTTTTCAAGATATGCTTCAAATGATGCATGACGCTGAACATGGCTGAATTCATGGTAATCAAGGCCTGCACGCTTTACACGTTTGTCGTCCCACTCAAACCCTAAAGGCTCGATTAAATGCAGCGAAAAGCCGGTATTTGCACAAAGGCGGATAATATTCCCTGTGTTTGGTGGAATTTCAGGTTGGTATAAAACAATATCCAGCATAATTAGCCTTTTAATAAATGGTATTTGACGAGAGCAGTATACACGAAACCCTTAAAAAAAATGATATACTCAAGGTATTGAATACTCTTATTAGCGGATAAAATTGTGCATAACCGCAGTTACGAATTTTGGGTTAAAGCCTCTAGTATTATTACCATGATAATGGTGAGTTTAATGATTGCGGCAAAGGCGTGGGCCTGGCTTGCTTCAGGCTCTGCTTCAATGCTTGGCTCCTTGACAGACTCATTGATGGACATTACCGCTACATTTATGAGTTTTTTAGTTTTAGGCTATGCACTGCGTCCAGCCGATGATGATCATCGGTTTGGCCACGGTAAAGCCGAGGCGTTAGCAGGGCTTGGGCAAGCTGCATTTATTGCAGGCTCGGGCTGTTTACTGGCATTTCATGGTATAGAGCGCTTATTTAACCCTATAGAGCTTACACATTCATTATTAGGTGTATGGGTAAGTGCTTTTGCAATTGCATGTACTCTGGTCATTGTTTTTGTACAAACTAAGGTTATTCAGCATACCGAGTCGATTGCTATAAAAGCAGATTCGGTGCATTACAAAGGTGATTTGATTTTAAACGCAGCAGTTTTAATTGCGATTGCTCTATCTTATTACGGAATGATGTATGCCGATCCTATTTTTGCAATAGGGGTAGCAGGTTACCTACTTTATAATAGTTGGGATATTGCCAGAGATAGCGCTGATCATTTAATGGATAAAGAACTGCCAGACGATGAAAAGCAAAGCATTTTTGATATTGCTAAAGAGCACAGCGATGTGCATGGCGTACACGGGATCCGTACTCGCCAGGGTGGTAAAATTAAGTTTATTCAAATGCATTTAGAGCTTGATGACCATTTAAGTCTAATTCGAGCTCATACTGTGGCCGATGAAGTTGAAGCGATGATAGGTGCTCGTTTTGAATCTGAGGTTGATATATTAATCCACCTCGATCCGCTATCGGTTCTGACTAAGCCGTCACCGAGTCACAAAACTTATACAGACTCTTAAGCACTGGCTGGCGTACTTCATCACATTCAAAGAATAGTTCGTGCTTGGCGTCAGCAAAGCTTTCTAGGGTAATATTCGCGTACTTATTAGCTAGTCTGTAGTGCGCTTCATTATCGACAACTACATCGTTTTTTGCGCTTGCAATATAAAGTGGAATATCAACATCAAGCTCATCTATTGATGATAAAAAAGTAAAGGTTGAATTTAGCCACCCATAGGTAACCCCGCCAAGTTGTAGTAAAGGCTCCTCATTATATGTTTGCCTAAATAGGTTGTAGCGTAATTCGCAACTTGTTAATACGTTTAAAGGGAACTCTTCTGGAGTGTAGTCGGTTTGCCCAAGGGCATAGCTAAACTGAAAACCAAGACGTACTGCATTACTTGCAATTATTCGGGCTAAAGGCTTTGGAATACCTTTTGTGTGTATATCAAACATAGGGGCTGATAAAAACGCACCGCTAAAACTATGCTCATAGTTTGCCAAATAATCAAATGCAATAGCACCGCCCATCGAGTGGCTCACTAATAGTTTTTTACCTTGCCAAACGGTGTCGACTATTTGGGTGTTAAATAAATTAAGATCGGCACTGTAGTCACCAAAATTATTTACATAGCCCTTATGTTTATTTTTTAAATAGCGGTAAGAGCGCCCCTGTCCTTGGTGGTCAACAATAAAAACAGCAAAATTATTAGTATAAAGTTCCCATAACAACTCTTTGTATTTATCGAGCCCTTCGATTCTACCTGAGCTAATAACTATGGCAACATGAGCTTTATCTGGCTGGGCATGCGCGTAAAATAACTGCCCATTAGGCGTATTTAAATACGCTTTAACTAATGTGTTTTGATAAAAATCATTAATGGCTGATTGGTTACCTTTAAGCTCGCGCTCACTACTATAAAACATGGTTTACTCTTTGATTATTGGCAGTGTGATATTAGCACACAAGCCGCCCTGATCTTTGTTCGATAAAACTAAGGTGCCATTATGAGCTGTAATTGCATTTTTTGCGATAGCTAAGCCTAAACCGGTTCCGCCACTGACTCTATCTCTTGCATCAGACTGCCTAAAAAAAGGCTCACATAGCTTATCAAGCTGGTTATTTGGGACGCCAGGGCCATCATCACATATTTCAATATGCACGGTATCTGCATGCGATAGCTTTATATTTATAGTGTTATTTGCATACTTAATTGCATTACGCAGTAGGTTTTCAAGCGCGCTGGCAATAAGGGCTTCATCGCAGTTAATGGTTACTTTTGTATCGCCAGATATTGTTAGCTGCTTATCATATTGTTTTGCTTCAAATTTTGCATCGTTTAAAACATGTTCAACAATAACGTTTAGTGATTGCTTTTGCATTGCAAGGGTTTGGCTTTTCGCCTCTAAACGAGAGACTTGCAAAACGTCAGCAATCATTTTGTCGAGCTGGTTCGCTTCTTTTTCTATTCTTACTAAGTAGGGCTGACTTGCTTCGTTTGCTTGCATTTGAGCAAGACCTGTTGCCATTTTTAAGCGGGTAAGTGGCGAACGTAGCTCATGGGATATGTCAGCAAGCAAGCGTTTTTGTGAGCTTATTAATAGTTCTAACTGGTTTGCCATACTATTAAAGTCTCGACCAAGTACCCCTAGCTCATCTTTTCTGTTAGTTGAAATAGCAGCACGTGCGCTTAAATCGCCAGAAGATAGTTTTATAGCTGCTTTTTTAAGGCTGTTAATTGGTGCAATTAAGTTACGACTAAACAGAAAACTTAAAATTAAAGAGGCAATAATTGCAATAGATACTTTGATCCAGCCGGGCATTAGCTTTAAGCGTATAAACAGAGGTGGCTGATTGTTTATGTCAATTTCATATAAATAAAATACTCCTTCGGGGACGGTTAATTGAACTGGTCCAAAGGCTTGATATTGCTCAGTAAAAACAATTTGCGGTGGCATGTTTTTGGTAAAATTAAGAAGGCTTAGGTCTATGTTTATAGGTGTTTCTTTATTGGTAAAAGAAATATCTGATTGCTCAGCGCTTAAATATAAAAGCTTACGTTTAGATAAGCGTGGATGCGAAAGAATACTCTCAAGCGAACGCTTATGCTTATATGCAGAGCGCTCAATACTTCTTGCGGTATAAGCTAGGTTTTTTTCCATCGGGCCATGTAAGGGTTCATTACTTACTAAGTTCAGTACACTGATATTACTTAAAAAAACAAGCGCAGTAACGGTGCCAATAATGGTTAGCCAAAACCAAACAAATATTTTAAAAAATAAATAATGCCGAGGGTGCTTAAGCCAAGATAAAGCGCCTGATTTACTCGCCTTGGATGAAAACATAACCGCTGCCTCGCATTGTTTTAATTCGTTCTGTTTTAATGTGCTCTGCTATTTTTTTTCGGATATTACTTACATGCATATCAATAGAGCGGTCGAACGATGCTAAGCGCCTGCCTAGCACTTCTTCACTAATTTGCTCTTTACTAACAACTTGGCTGGCGTTTTTACATAAAAGCGCCAGTATTTCGTACTCTGTGCCAGTAAGCGTGAGTGTATTCTCATCAATAGAGGCTTCTCTTGCTGCAAGGTTAATTGTTACACCATTTACAAGCAGCTTATTAGTTGTGTTGATATTTAAGCTGTTTATATGCTCTATACGACGTGTAATCGCTTTTACGCGGGCTAGTAACTCCCTGTGATTAAACGGCTTTGGTATGTAGTCGTCAGCGCCAAGCTCTAATCCAAAAATACGGTCAAAGTCTTCCCCTTTCGCAGTGAGCATAATAACGGGCGTAAGTTTTGTTTGCCTAAGCTGTTTTAGTACTTCAAAGCCATCTAAAGTAGGTAGCATGACGTCAAGCAATATTAATGCGTAGTCGTTGGCCTGTGCTAACTTTAGGCCTTGTTCGCCGTCGTGTACGCTCTGTACTTCAAACCCTTGGGCAGAAAGGTATTCGCTTAGTAATTCACAAAGACCCGTATCATCGTCAATCATTAATAGTTTCATTTACAAACCCTTAGGCAATATTTCATTTCTTTATTTTACGCCCTTAATTGCTCAAAAGTGAATCTTTACACAACCTTTACACTGCTTTGCGTTACTTTGCGTTGAGTTAGTTATAGTTAACTCACTGGCTAAGCAATTACACGACAGCCAACCACAACCAACCCAACAGTTAAGGTGATGATTATGACTAAAGTAAATACACTTTCAAAATTGGTACTTATTTGTGGCTTAGCAACAGCCACACTTGGTGCAGGTAGCGTACTAGCTAAAGGCGGCATGAATGATAAGCAAGGCCACTCTCAAGCGCGTTTTTTACTCTCTGAGCGCGGCGCCGAAAAACTTGATTTAACCGACGAGCAGCAGACGAAGCTTAAAGCTATTTTTGAAGCACAGAAAACGCAAATGAAAGCCCTACGAGGCGGCAATAAAGAAGCGCGTAAAGCGATGCGTGAAGCGCACAAAGCAAAAATGGACGCATTACTTAGCGCAGCAACATTTGACGAAAATGCAGCTAAAGAGCTATTGAATGCACGCCAAAGTAAAGGCGAAGAGTTTGGTTTAATTAAGCTAAAAACGCAGCATCAAGTAATGCAGGTACTTAACGCTGAGCAGCAAGAGAAGTTTGCTAAAATACAAAAGCGTATGGGCAAAAAGCACCGTAAGCAAAAAAGCTAACAGGCCCTGAGGTTAACTTTTAAGTGAGTACTATAAAGCCAGCATTTAGCTGGCTTTTGTTTACATAAAAACTATATGACATTACTTAAAAAAGTCATCTTCGTTTTTAGCCATCATGGCTTCTATGTCTTCAATCATGTCTTGGCTTATTTGATCAGCCGATGTGATTGGCGCTGAAATTTTATTATTTTCAAACGACCACTCACCCAGATCAATGAGTTGGCAACGCTTAGAACAAAATGGGCGGTGAGGGCTTTGCTCAGACCACTCAACATTTGTTTTACAGGTTGGACAATTTACAACAGTAGGCATGTTTTACTCTCAACAGGTTACCATTAGCGCTTGCTGTATTTAAAGTAAGCAAAGCGCTAAATAGTCTTACATATTAGTTACGCGGTTTATTTCAGCGAGTGACGTTAAACCATCAGCGGCTTTACGTAAACCCGATAGGCGTAAATTATTAAAACCGGCTTTTAATGATACCTCAGCGATTTCTAATGAGTTACCGCCACGCATAATTATTTGTGCAATTTCTGGTGTGATTTGCATAACTTCGTAAATACCTACACGGCCTTTGTAACCATCGGTACAGCCATCACACCCTTTAGGTGCATATAAAGTCATATCTTCAATTTGCGCTGTGCTAAATCCTTGGCGAGAAAGCTCCTCGCTTGGCAGTTGCTCTGGCGTTTTACATTTAGGGCATAAACGACGTGCTAGCCGCTGTGCAATAATCAAACTAATGGAGCTGGCTACGTTATAGGCGGGAACGCCCATATTTAGTAGTCGGGTGATGGTTTCTGGCGCTGAATTGGTATGCAACGTAGATAAAACCAAGTGGCCCGTTTGCGCCGCTTTTATTGAAATTTCTGCGGTTTCAAGGTCACGTATTTCACCTACCATAACTACATCGGGATCTTGACGTAAAAACGCACGCAATGCATTAGCAAAGGTCATGTCGGCTTTGGGGTTAATTTGTACTTGGTTTATTCCTTCAAGGTTTATCTCAACCGGATCCTCAGCGGTACTAATGTTTCGCTCAGGTTGGTTTAATATGTTTAAACCCGTATAAAGCGATACCGTTTTACCTGAACCGGTTGGGCCTGTAACGAGTATCATACCTTGTGGTTGACCAAGTGCATCCATGTATAGCTTTTTCTGTTCTTCTTCGTAACCAAGTACATCAATACCTAGCATAGCGCTTGATGAATCAAGAATACGCATTACTATTTTTTCGCCCCACAGCGTGGGCATAGTACTGACACGAAAATCGATACTTTTTCGTTCAGTAATTTTTAATTTAATTCGGCCATCTTGTGGTTTACGCTTTTCGGCAATATCAAGTCGCGACATTACTTTAATACGAGCAGAAAGCTTGGTTGCTAATGTATTAGGCGGACTTGCCACTTCGTGTAAAATGCCATCAATACGAAAACGAATTCGGTACTTATGCTCGTAAGGTTCAAAATGTAGATCCGATGCGCCTTTTTTTATCGCGTCCATTAAAATTTTATTAATGTACACAATAATTGGGGCATCGTCTTTGTCGTCATCTTGCGGTGCTGATTCTTTTTGGCTTTCTGTATCTAGGTCGGCAAACTCTTTAAACTCATCATCGCTTAAATTTAAGCTGCCGGTTGCATCTAGCAATTGCTCAATTTTATTATCGAGCTGAATATAATCAACAACGACGATTTCGCATGAAAAGCCGGTACTAAATTCAAAGTTTTCGAAGGCGCCGTAATCGGTTGGATCAGAGGCTGCCACATACACTTTTCGGCCTTTTTGTACCAACGGTAAAATATGGTGTTTGCGGATCAGTTTTTCTTTTACAAGATCGGCAGGAATAGACGCAGGATCAAAGTCTTTTAAATCAAAATAGGGAACACGAAACAAATCAATACATTGCTCTGCTAACTCTTTACTGTCTATTTTTCCACATTTAGAAATCAGTTCAGCGGTTGAGGCAAACTCTTGCTGCTTTGCTTTTACCGTATCGGCATCAATACGCCCAAGCGTAAGAAACTTTCTTAATAACGGTGAGTTAATATTCATTGCGCACCTTTTTAATCCTTCAGAGAGAGTAATTTATCAGAAAAAAGAAGGGGATTAAATTACTCTTCACAATCTAGGCTAAATTTATTAATTAATATAGGAGATTAGGTTGTTTTGACTCGATTTTACAATTTAAGTTGCTTGCATTTGTGCCTTGTGCAGATAACGTTTATGTAGCGTTAATAAGTCGTGGTTAACGTCGTTAAGTGCACGGTCGTTATTTAAAATATCATCGGCTTTTTTTTGTTTATCTTCGCGTGACATTTGCGCTGCAATAATCGCTTTTACTTGCTCTACACTTACATTATCACGCGAAGCTGTGCGCTCTATTTGTACACATTGAGGGATATCAATCAGTAGCGTTCGGTTACACAATTTATCTAGCCCGTTTTCAAACAAAAGTGGTGCTACAAGTACTACATATGGACTTTTTGCGGCAGTAAGGTCGTTATGTATTTTGTTTCTAATGAGTGGATGCAATAAATTATTTAGCCATTCTTTGTCGGCACTATTAGTAAAAATACGTTCACGTAAAGCGCTTCTGTTTAGTGTGCCATCGCTCAATAAAATGCTTTGACCAAACTTTCTTACAATGGCATTTAAGCCATCGCTTTTAGGCTTTACGACTTGGCGCGCAATAATGTCGGCGTCAACTATTGTAATGCCAAGCTGCTCAAGCATATTACTTACAGCCGTTTTGCCACAGCCTATACCGCCTGTTAAGCCAAGAACCCAAGGTGATGTTTTATTTATGGTGTCACTCATTTTAGTTAGCACTCAAGTTAGTACCCAATTAAGTTAAAATACGCGCTTTGTAATTGGTTACCCCACAGTAACGTGATCCACCCGGCTATTGCTAAGTAAGGACCAAATGGAATGGGCGTTGCCTTATCTTTACCCTGAATACTTAATAAAGCGATACCGATAATGGCGCCAACAACACTTGAAAGCAGTATTATAGTGAGTAACGATTGCCAGCCTAACAGAGCACCAAATAACGCTAACAGTTTAAAGTCGCCATAGCCCATGCCTTCTTTGCCTGTGAGCAATTTAAATAACCAAAAAACACTCCACAAGCTTAAATAACCAAGGGCGGCACCTATAATGGCATCGGTTGGTGTAATTGTAATTCCGGCAACGGCGGCAATAAGTGCCAGCCAAACAAGCGGTAAAGTTAGCTGATCGGGCAGTAGCATGTGGTCTATATCAATAAAGGTCAGTGCTACAAGTGCCCACGTGATCACTATGTATAATAATGCTTGTTCTGTTGCGCCAAAGGTATAAGCAACCACTAAACTTAATAGAGCCGTAACAGCCTCAACCGCAGGGTAACGAATAGAGATAGGGTTACAGCAACTTGCGCATTTACCCTTAAGTATTAACCAGCTAATAATAGGAATATTTTGCCAAGGCTTAATGGCCGTTTTGCATTTAGGGCAGGTGGAATTTGGTTTTACAAGATTAAAAGGTTCGCTGGTATTTTTTGGTTTAGCTTGGTTTGTATTGAGCTCATCATCTAATAATAGCCTACACTCGCTTTGCCACTCTCGCTGCATCATAAGTGGTAAACGGTAAATAACTACGTTTAAAAAACTACCCACACATAAACTAACTAAGCCAACCGTGGTTAAATAAAACCACAGTTGGCTTTGCATTACTTCAATAATACTTTGCATTACATACCTGAAAATTATTCTAAAAATTAGAGGGCAAAAAATTAAGTGAAAACAATTATCACAAAGAGAAGTTAAAGAGAGCAAATGAGAAGACTAAATCGCCAACCTTATAAAAATAAGGCTCTCTTTAATTTCTGTAAATTTGATTAATTAAATTACAGAGCCTAACTGGAAAATAGGCAAATACATAGCAATAATCAATCCACCCACAAGTACACCAAGCACGGCCATAATAAGTGGTTCTAACAGGCTTGAAAGGCCATCAACCGCATCGTCAACCTCTTGCTCGTAAATAGTCGCTACTTTTGCCAGCATGCCATCGAGTGAGCCAGATTCTTCACCAATGGCAACCATTTGAATTACCATATCAGGAAATATTTTAGAGTTACGCATAGCCCAGTTCATTTGGTTACCTGAGCTTACTTCGGCTTTAATATCTAAAATAGCATAACGGTACACTGCGTTACCCGAGGCACCTGCAGCAGAGTCAAGCGCATCAACGAGTGGTACACCTGCAGCAAAAGTGGTTGAAAGTGTACGCGCATAGCGTGCAACAGCGGCTTTATTTAAAATCATACCAATAACAGGGAGCTTTAATATAGCTCTGTCGGTTGCATCTCTGAGCTTTAAGCTCCTGAGTTTTGCTTCTTTAAATGCATAACCAAAACCAACAATTGCAATTAAAATCACCCACCAATATTCTTGCATAAATTCAGATATGCCAATTACAAATAAAGTAAATGCGGGTAGTTCAGCACCAAAACCCGCAAATATATCCTGAAACTGTGGCACTACGAAAATTAGCAAAATAGAAGTTACAATACCTGCAATGACTAATACAGATATTGGATAAAACATGGCTTTTTTAATTTTTGACTTAAGCGCTTCAGATTTTTCTTTGTATAATGCAACACGATCAAATATTTTATCAAGTGCACCAGATTGCTCACCCGATGCCACTAAGTCACAATATAAGTCGTCAAAATAACGAGGGTGCTTTCTAAGTGCTTGCGATAAAGGTTGACCTGCTTTTACTTCATCGCCAATGGTTTCCATTAGTTTACCAACACTTTTGTTGGTTGAGCCTGAGCCAATCATTTCAATAGCTTGAATAAGCGGTACACCCGCCATTAACATGGTAGCGATTTGGCGTGTAACAAGCGCTATATCTTTAGGGGTGATTTTTTGAACACTTTGAATACCAAATAAAGGCTTTGGCTTACGCTTTACTTTTGAAGGTGTAATACCCTGCTTACGCAATTGTGCTTTAACAAGTGCAATGCTATTACCTGTGAGCTCTCCTTCAAGTTTCTTCCCTCGGGCACTTACTCCTACCCATTGGAATGTACCTATGTCTTTTTTATCATTTTTTGTAGACATTTAGTGCCTCGATTAGTCTATGTAACTTAGTTCAATATACAACCATTAGGAAGGTAATCAATTTGAAATGTAGGTGGCCAGTCATAAATATGACATTGCCATTCTGCACTTAATGGATCTCTAGTTAAACTTACTTTTGAGCCTGATACGTTTTTTCCATCTGCTATATGACCAATTATCTCATCTATTTTTAATTGATGATGCTTACAGGATATTGCCGAATTAATGTTTAACTGAGTTAGGTTATCAGAGGGTATGATATCAATATTTTCATTTTTTATTATTTCAAAAGCGGAACGTGCAGTTGATATTTCAGCAAAGCAACTAAGGACGAGAGTCCTTGCATAAAATTTTTGATATATGGAAAAGCTTATACTCGCTAAAATAGCGAGTATAAGTATTGATACCATTAATTCAGTTATAGAAAAACCGTTTTTTCTCATAATCTCGAGAGCGGGTTTTTAGGAGTTCAATATGGTTTACTATCGACACTCTGCAGGTAACAATGAAGTATCAGTAACACCCGCACTCGCAGCACAAGTCCATGCACCAGTAGTAGCATCACGAGAGAGTGTAAGAGTTTCACCGTCGATAGGAGCACTACCTTGCATAGTACCTACAATAGTAGTTGCTGTAACAGCATGATTAGAGCAAGAATTTGCTTCACCTAAGCCGATTTGCGCACCGCTGGTAGTGTTTGCTGTAACCCCAGTACCATCTAACGTTAATATTTCAAATTGAGTTTTACCAGGCACAATTTCTTGGTAACAAGCGGTTGCTTGTGATTTCGCTGTATAATCTTGGTACTGCGGGAGTGCAATTGCAGCAAGAATACCGATGATTGCTACAACAATCATTAATTCGATTAGGGTGAAACCCTGTTGTTTTTGAGTCATTGTTTTCATGTTTCCTCTCCTAAAGGATAGATTGTGTAAGTTAAATCACTTAATTGGCAAAATGCCGAACTTAATTTAACTGATTTACTTTACAGTTTTGCTTAAAATAAACTTTTTGCGCTATCTCTCGGTTTGAATAAGATTATCTGCGCTATAACTGCACTTTAGCTTCAGGGTATGAAACACAAAAGCTAGGTGTGAATTCATTATATTTTATGTATAACTTGCTATTTATAAATTGGATACAAATAAAGTCTACCAGCAGCCAATAAAAGTGTAGGAATAAATAGCTTAAGTTGCTTATTAACTTTAATTTAAAAGTTCATAACTCATTATTTATGACGAACTTTTATAATAAAGCAATACAAGTGTATCATTTTATTTTAGTTAATAGCACGTTACTTTTCCTAAAACAGCTAATTAATTTAACAAATTGTTACAATTAGTTATTTTTAACTATTAAATTACTTTTGTTTTAACTTGTCAACGCTTTAGCATTTATTAAATGTAGAACTAAATTATTACTTTGGCTATGTATCATTCAAAACGCATCGATAAATCGATTGATTGTAAGTTTTTTGTTAATGCGCCGCTAGATATAAAGTCGACACCCGCTTGAGAATACGTTTTGAGTGTTTCTAACGTCATATTGCCAGACACTTCTAATTTAGCGCGTTTGTTAGTTAAAACAACCGCTTGCTTAATTTGTTCAACGCTAAAGTTATCAAGCATGATAATATCGGCGCCTGCGTCTATGGCTTGCTTTAGCTCTTGAAGCGACTCAACCTCAACTTCAACCGGTTTACTTGGGTGGTTTAGTTTTGCCTGAGCAACGGCTTTGTCTATACCTCCGCAGGCTGCTATATGGTTTTCTTTAATTAAAAACGCATCAAACAACCCAATACGGTGGTTTGCGCCACCGCCGCATTTTACTGCATATTTTTGCAGCGCTCTGAGTCCTGGAATCGTTTTGCGGGTATCGAGTAATTGTGTCGTTGTGCCGCTGAGCTCTTTTACATAATGCGCTGTGGTTGTTGCTGTGCCAGAAAGTGTTTGTACAAAGTTAAGTGCGGTGCGCTCAGCGGTTAAAATTGCGCGGGCTGATCCTTTTGCTGTAAATAATGTGCTGTTGGCAGTGACAACGTCGCCATCGTTTACCAGTACTGATACTTGTACTGTTGGGTCCACTTGTTTGAACACTTCAATTATGATGTCTTTTCCACAAAATATGCAATCTTCACGGGTTATAACTTTGGCACTTGCTTGCTCGTTTTGTGGGATAAGCTGAGCGGTAATATCTCCATCGGCTGCGGTTTGGTAGTTTAAGTCTTCGTCGAGCGCAAGGGTAACAAGTTGACTAAGTAAAGTGTGCGAAATAGACATAGCTAAAAGCTCATAAGCATTAATAAATTAAAGAAAATTTTACTATGTTTAAATAATGAATAGAAGCGCTTTTAATTATTAGAGTATAGCTTAGAGCTTTAATAGCAAAATGTAAGGCGCTTTTAATTGCTTACCTATTTAGGCGGGGTTTGGTTACTATCATTATTTTTATAAATCCTTTAGCATCAAGGTTATGAATAGTTTGGTAATAATGCAATGGCAATAGATTTAAATGGGGTTTTAAAAGCTGCAACTCAGCGAGCATGTACGCACTATGATGAGCGCCCAGAACACACAGATATTACCTTGTTGGTCATTCATAATATTTCACTCCCTGCAGGGCAGTTTGGTACCCCCTTTGTGGATGATTTATTTATGGGGTGTATTGATTGCAATGCCCATACAAGTTTTAGTGATTTAAAAGGGCTGCGCGTCTCAGCACATTGCTTTATTAAACGCACCGGTGAGGTGGTCCAATACGTGCCATTTAACAAGCGGGCTTGGCATGCGGGCGTATCTGAATATGAAGGACAAACTGCATGCAATAATTACAGTATTGGTATTGAGCTTGAAGGTACCGATACAACGGCTTATACCAGCGCTCAGTACGCCTCGTTATGTGATTTAAGTAAATCTATAATGCAGCGCTATCCAAAAATTACCCCTTCGCGTATTGTGGGGCACTGCGATATTGCACCTGGTCGTAAAACAGACCCCGGCCTTAGCTTTAACTGGCCATTATTTTTAAATATGCTTGAGCAACCAAGTTGAGAGAGTCACTGTCATGATTTTAGTTTCTATTATTTTAGCGTTAATTTTAGAGCGTTTAGGGGCACGGTCTAACTATTGGCAAATAAGCTATTACGCCAATGGCTATTTAAAGCGCTCCGATCGCTTACTTGCCCATAACGGTTTATTTAGTTCGGCAATTGGCTTTTTAATTTGGCTGTTTTTACCTGTAGTAGCCATGGCATGCATTTATAGCTTGTCAAACTTTGTGTTGTGGGAGCTTGCTATTAATATTGCTGTTTTACTTGTTTGTTTTGGTTGTGCAAAGCAGCGTGCTTTATATAAAGCATATTTAAATGCACTTACGCGAGATGATGGTACTGCGGCGTCTTTATATGCATTGCAAATGGGGCAAAAACGCACTGAAGATCAACAAGGCGGTGAAACCTTTGGACAAACACTTGCTTGGGTAAACTTTAGATTTTACTGTGCGGTTATTTTTTGGTTTGTGGTTTTGGGTGCACCAGGCGCTGTTTTATATGCTCTTGTACGTACCTTTGCTGATTTAGTACGAGACAACCACAAAGTAATATTTGTTAAACATTTTAAGCTTATACATAAACTACTATTTTGGTTGGATTGGTTACCCGCACGTATAGCGAGTTTTGGTTACTTAGTGATTGGTAACTTTAATAAAGGCACTAGCTGCTGGTTACATTATGCGCTTGATTTTTCAAGCCCTAACCGAAAGGTCGTCACCTATACTGCGCTTGCAGCAGAGCAAGTAGAAAAGCGTTATTATGGTTGCACTTACGAGGCAACGTGTATGATTAAATTAGTTAAGCGTAATGTGCTCTTTTATTTAGTTTTAATTGCATTACTTACCCTGTTTGGCGGTTTGTCTTAACACCTTATTTATTTTTACAGCCAATTTAAAAGCAAAGCACTTATTGATGTCAAAGTGCTTTGCTTTTTGGTTACCTTTCCTATTTAAACATAGCGATCAGCCCCTCCCTTGAAATAGAGTTAAAACTCTAAACCCATCTGGTCAGACCATTTGAATGACCACCTTATCAGTTACTCAAAATTAAGCTATATTGTGTATTGTTTGATCTTCGTTCAAAATGCGTTACGCTAATATCCCCGTGCAAGTAACCTGTAAATTGACAGCTATATGGGTTTTTGATAACGTATTGCAAATTCTTGGTATGACCAATTTACCTTTTGGGTAAATCTTATAACTTTAAGCCCAAATTTTAGGGCTTGGTATTTATACAACGCGGACGTTGATTCATGTCTTTAAAGATTAAAGCAGCAAAATTATCTGATGTTATTTTACAGCAACTTGAGAATATGATTCTTGAGGGCTCGTTAGCACCAGGAGAAAAGCTGCCTCCAGAGCGTGAACTAGCAAAACAGTTTGAAGTGTCTCGTCCTTCGCTGCGCGAGGCCATTCAAAAGCTAGAAGCAAAAGGGCTCGTTACGCGTCGTCAAGGCGGTGGTACGTTTGTAAAAAATCAGCTGGAAGAAGGGTTAACTGATCCGTTGTTTGAGCTGATAAGTAAACACCCTGAATCACAATTTGATTTACTCGAATTTCGTCATGCACTAGAAGGTATTGCTGCTTACTACGCAGCACTACGAGGAACGAGTAATGATTTTACTAAAGTAAAACAAAGCTTTGATCAAATTGCGCTTTCGCATGATGACCTACAGCAAAAAGCAAAAGCAATTAATGCCTTTCATTTTAGTGTGGCTGAGGCCTCACATAATGTTGTGTTATTGCACTTGGTGAGAGGGATGCAAGCGCTGCTTGAGCAAAACGTATTGCAAAATTTAACGGTTTTATTAGAAAAACCTGCTATTAGCAGTCAGTTAGCCGAGCACAGGCGTTTGTTAATGGATGCCGTAATAGACGGCAATCCAGAGCAAGCTCGTTTAGCAAGTAATGCGCATTTAGCGTTTATTGAAGAAGCATTACTTGAAGCGGGCAAAGAATATTCGCGAATTGAACGTAGTTTAAGACGCACAAAACAAAATTAAGCTAATACTCTATTACTTGAACACACTAAGTTAAGTATCAGTTGTATTAAATTAACAACATTCGTATTTTAAACATAAGGAAACCTCCATATGTCTGAAGTCAATAAAATTGACGTAGACGCGCTAGAAACACAAGAGTGGTTACAAGCTCTTGAATCAGTTGTGCGCGAAGAAGGTGTTGAACGAGCTCAGTACTTACTTGAGCAAGTATTAGAGCAAGCCCGCTTAGATGGCGTTGATATGCCAACGGGTATTACCACGAACTACGTTAATACTATTCCTGTAGATCAAGAGCCTGCTTACCCAGGTGATGTGAACCTTGAACGCCGTATTCGTTCAATTATTCGTTGGAACGCGATTATGATCGTTCTGCGTGCATCTAAAAAAGATCTCGACTTAGGCGGCCATATGGCGTCTTACCAATCGTCAGCAGCATTTTATGAAGTGTGTTTTAACCACTTTTTTAAAGCGCCAAACGAGGTAGACGGTGGTGACTTAGTTTATTACCAAGGCCATATTTCTCCGGGTATATACGCGCGTGCATTTGTTGAAGGGCGTTTAAGTGCAGCTCAACTAGACAACTTCCGCCAAGAAGTAGATGGTAAAGGTTTACCGTCGTACCCACACCCTAAATTAATGCCTGAATTTTGGCAGTTTCCAACGGTATCAATGGGTTTAGGTCCAATTGCATCTATTTACCAAGCGCGTTTCTTAAAATACCTAGACGGCCGCGGTTTAAAAGACACTAAAAACCAACGTGTATATGCGTTTTTAGGTGACGGTGAAATGGATGAGCCAGAATCACGTGGTGCAATCTCGTTCGCTGCTCGTGAAAAGCTAGACAACCTATGTTACTTAATTAACTGTAACTTACAGCGTTTAGATGGCCCAGTAATGGGTAATGGCAAAATTATTCAAGAACTAGAAGGCCTGTTTAAAGGTGCTGGTTGGAACGTAATTAAAGTGGTATGGGGAAGCGGCTGGGATATTCTGCTTGCTAAAGATACAACAGGTAAATTACTGCAGTTAATGAACGAAACTATTGACGGCGATTACCAAACATACAAAGCAAAAGATGGCGCGTACGTTCGTGAGCATTTCTTTGGTCGTTACCCAGAAACAGCAGCCCTTGTTGCAGATATGACCGATGACGAAATTTTTGCACTTAAGCGTGGTGGTCATGAGCCATCAAAACTTTACGCAGCATTCAAAAAGGCTGAGCAAACTAACGACCGTCCTACTGTGATCCTAGCTAAAACTGTAAAAGGTTACGGCATGGGTGAAGCAGCTGAAGGTAAAAACATTGCGCACCAAGTGAAAAAAATGGACATGAGTCATGTTGAACACTTACGTGACCGTTTAGGCCTACAAGATTTAGTCTCTGAAGAAGCAATTAAAGACTTACCTTACTTAGAGCTTGATGAAAGCTCTGAAGAGTACAAGTACTTGCATGCTCGTCGTAAAGACTTAAAAGGTTATACACCAACGCGTATTGCTGAGTTTTCTGAGAAGTTACAGTTGCCAGAAGTAGAAGCGTTTAAGCCATTACTTGAAGAGCAAAAACGTGATATTTCAACCACAATGGGCTTTGTTCGTGCACTTAATATTCTATTAAAAGATAAAGGCATTGGTAAAAATATTGTTCCAATTATTGCCGATGAAGCGCGTACCTTTGGTATGGAAGGTTTATTCCGCCAGATTGGTATTTACAACCCGCATGGTCAAAACTACACCCCTCAAGACCGTGATATTGTGTCTTACTATAAAGAAGCAACATCAGGGCAGGTACTTCAAGAAGGTATTAACGAGCTAGGTGCAATGTCGTCATGGGTGGCTGCTGCAACATCATACAGCACGAACGATTTACCAATGATCCCATTCTACATTTACTACTCTATGTTCGGTTTCCAACGTGTTGGCGACATGGCATGGATGGCGGGTGACCAACAAGCACGTGGTTTCTTATTAGGTGCTACGGCTGGTCGTACTACGCTAAATGGTGAAGGCTTGCAGCATGAAGATGGCCACAGCCATATTCTTGCAAATACGGTTCCTAACTGTATTTCTTATGACCCAACGTACGCATTTGAAGTAGCAGTCATTGTTCAAGATGGTATTCGTCGTATGTACGGTGAAAACCAAGAAAACATTTATTACTACCTAACGCTTATGAACGAAAACTATCATCAGCCAGCAATGCCAGAAGGCGCTGAAGAAGGTATTCGTAAAGGTATTTACAAGCTTGAAAGCTACGAAGGTAAAAAAGCCAACGTACAGCTATTAAGCTCAGGTACTATCATGACGGAAGTACGCAAAGCAGCGGCAATTTTAAGTGAAGATTACGGCATTGCATCAGACGTTTACTCTGTAACGTCATTCAATGAGCTTACCCGTGATGGTCAAGATGTTGAGCGTTTCAACATGCTTAACCCAGAAAGCGAGCAAAAAACAGCTTACATTACGAGCGTATTAAACGACTCAGTAACTGTCGCCGCTACCGATTACATGAAAAACTACGCAGAGCAAGCCCGTTCATTTATTCCTAGCAATAACTATAAAGTGTTGGGTACTGATGGTTACGGTCGTTCTGATAGTCGTGAAAACTTACGTCGTCACTTTGAAGTTAACGCAAGCTACGTTGTTGTTGCAACGTTATCTGAACTTGCTAAACGCGGTGAAGTTGAAAAGTCTGTGGTTGTTGACGCGCTTAAGAAGTTCAACATCGACACCAATAAACTAAACCCACTGTACGCATAAGAGGTTTGCAATGAGTATTGAAATTAATGTTCCAGATATCGGTGGCGATGACGTAGAAGTAACCGAAATCTTAGTAAGCGTTGGTGACAAAGTAGATGTTGACCAATCTTTACTGACTGTTGAAGGCGATAAAGCCTCAATGGAAGTACCTGCTGCGCAAGCGGGTACTGTAAAAGAAATTAAAGTAAATGTTGGCGACACGGTAACAACGGGCTCTTTAGTGTTTATATTTGAAGGCGAAAGCGCTGGTGCTGATGCAGCACCAGAAGCACCTGCTGAATCAACAGCACCGGCTCAAGCTTCAGGTTCTTCAACTAAAGAAGTAACCGTACCAGATATTGGTGATGATGAAGTTGAAGTAACCGAAATCATGGTTGCTGTTGGCGACACCGTAGAAGAAGAGCAATCTATCTTAAACGTTGAAGGCGACAAAGCGGCTATGGAAGTACCTGCACCGTTTGCAGGTACTGTAAAAGAAATAAAAGTAGCTACTGGCGATACAGTAAAAACAGGTTCATTAGTATTTGTTTTTGAGGTTGCCGGTTCGAGCGCACCCGCATCTGATGCACCTAAGCAAACGTCTTCACCAGAAGCGCCTGCTGAAAGTTCAGCATCAAGCTCAAAAGAAGTAAACGTCCCTGATATTGGTGACGATGAAGTTGAAGTAACTGAAATCATGGTTGCTGTTGGTGATACTGTTGAAGAAGAGCAATCTATCTTGAACGTTGAAGGCGACAAAGCAGCTATGGAAGTACCTGCGCCATTTGCAGGTATAGTTCGAGAAATTAAAGTAGCAGCGGGCGATAAAGTTAAAACTGGTTCACTTATTTTTGTATTTGAAGTTGCGGGCAGTGCGCCAGCAAAAGCTTCAGCATCTGCTGAACAAAAGCCAGCGGCGGCACCTGCTAAAACAGAGTCAGCGCCAGCACAGGCTGCGCCTGTAGCTAAAGTTAGCAACGAAAGTTTTGAAAACAATAGCGCGTATGCTCATGCATCGCCAGTTGTTCGTCGTTTAGCACGTGAGTTTGGTATTAACCTAGCAAACGTTAAAGGCACGGGTCGTAAAAACCGTGTGGTTAAAGAAGACGTGCAAAACTATGTTAAGCAGCTGGTTAAGCAAGTTGAGTCTGGTCAAGTTTCAGCATCTGCAGGTAACTCTGGTGGTAGTGAGCTTGGCTTAATTCCTTGGCCAAAAGTAGATTTTGCTAAATTTGGTGAAATTGAAGAGAAAAAACTGTCTCGCATTCAAAAGCTGTCGGGTAAAAACCTACACCGTAACTGGGTACAAATCCCGCATGTTACACAGTTTGACGAAGCAGATATCACAAGCCTTGAAGTATTCCGTAAAGAACAAAACGTTTTAAGCGAGAAGAAAAAGCTTGGCGTTAAAATTACACCACTTGTGTTTGTGATGAAAGCCGCAGCTAAAGTACTTGCAGAGTTCCCAACGTTTAACTCGTCGCTGTCTGAAGATGGCGAAAGCTTGATTCTTAAAAAGTACATTAATATTGGTGTGGCTGTAGATACGCCTAATGGCTTAGTTGTTCCTGTGTTTAAAGACGTGGACAAAAAAGGCATTATTGAGCTATCTCGTGAGCTAATGGAAGTATCTAAAAAAGCGCGTGAAGGCAAGCTAACTGCATCAGACATGCAAGGCGGCTGTTTTACCATTTCAAGCTTAGGCGGTATTGGCGGTACGGCATTTACGCCGATTGTTAACGCACCAGAGGTAGCTATTTTAGGTGTATCTAAATCTGAAATGAAACCTAAGTGGAACGGTAAAGAGTTTGAGCCTAAATTAATGGTTCCGCTGTCTATGTCATACGATCACCGTGTGATTGACGGTGCACTAGCTGCACGCTTTACAGCAACGCTTGCGAGCTACATGAGCGATATACGTCAATTAGTGATGTGATATCAATTTTATTAAAAAGGCGATCGTTCTAGGGATTTAAATAGCACTTTCACGGCGTCAGAAATTACTGGTATAGGTAAAACTATACAGCGTAATTTCTACCTTGTTATAGCGCTATTTATCTGTCGCAATAATTGCTCGCTAATTTAATTCAATTGATGTTAGCAAGAAAAATAAAATCAAATCAAATCCCAGCCAGTTGTTTTTAGCTGGGATTTTTACTATATGCAATGATACAATCTTTGCACTATTTGTGAATTGCTCTGATTTTCTGCCCATGCAGAAACATGGCAGTTAAATTTTAGGGCAGTGTCCCGTTCAAACAATTAAGGTAATAGCATGAGCAACGAATTAAAAACTCAAGTTGTTGTACTAGGCGGTGGCCCAGGTGGTTACTCTGCAGCTTTCCGTGCTGCTGACTTGGGCTTAGAAGTTACACTAGTAGAATCACGTGAAACATTAGGTGGTGTTTGTCTTAATGTGGGTTGTATTCCTTCAAAAGCACTTTTACACGTAGCTAAAGTAATTGATGACGCTGCAGAAATGTCATCTCATGGTGTTACTTTTGGCGCACCACAAATTGACTTAGACAAAATCCGCTCTTGGAAGGAGTCTGTTGTTGGTCAGCTTACGGGCGGCTTAGACGGCATGGCTAAAATGCGTAAAGTTAAAGTTGTACCAGGCTATGGTAAATTTACGGGTAGCAACACTTTAGCTGTTGAAGGTGCTGACGGAACAACTACTATCACGTTCGACAATGCGATTATTGCCGCAGGTTCAAAACCAGTTAATTTACCTTTCATTCCAGAAGATGACCGTGTAATTGACTCAACTGGCGCATTAGAGCTTAAAGATATTCCTGAAAAACTACTTGTTTTAGGTGGTGGTATCATCGGTCTTGAAATGGGAACTGTTTACCGCGCATTAGGTTCTGCCATTGATGTAGTAGAATTTGCTGATCAATTAGTTCCTGCAGCTGATAAAGATATTATCAAAATTTACCAAAAATACGTAAGCGATAAGTTTAACGTTATGCTTTCAACTAAAGTTGTTGCTGTTGAAGCGAAAGACGATGGCTTATACGTTACATTTGAAGGTAAAAATGCACCCGCTGAGCCAGTACGTTACGACAAAGTACTTGTTGCAGTAGGTCGTACGCCTAACGGTAATTTACTTGATGCTGAAAAAGCAGGCGTAAATGTAGATGAGCGCGGCTTTATTAACGTTGATAAACAGTTACGCACTAATGTAAGCAACATTTTTGCAATTGGTGACTTAGTTGGCCAGCCTATGCTTGCGCATAAAGCGGTTCATGAAGGTCATGTTGCTGCTGAAGTTATCTCTGGTCAGAAGCATTTCTTCGACCCTAAATGTATTCCTTCAATTGCCTACACTGACCCAGAAATTGCATGGGTAGGTGTTACTGAGAAAGAAGCTAAAGAGCAAGGTTTAAGCATTGAAACTGCGGTATTCCCGTGGGCTGCTTCAGGTCGTGCAATTGCATCTTCTCGTACTGAGGGTTCTACAAAGCTTATTTTTGATAAAGAAAGCGGTCGTATAATTGGTGGTGCTATGATTGGTATTAACGCGGGCGAAATGCTTGGCGAAATCGGTTTAGGTATTGAAATGGGTGCAGATGGTGAAGACTTAGCACTTACTATTCATGCTCACCCAACATTGAACGAATCAATTGGCCTTGCAGCTGAAATTTTTGAAGGTTCAATCACTGATTTACCAAACAAAAAAGCAGTTAAAAAGAAGAAGTAAATTCTTTTAACTAGCAACGCTTTTTTAAAACCCAAGCTTCGGCTTGGGTTTTTTGTTTTTATAGCTGTTAATCCAAACATAAACAAAACTTGCTTTAATAAAATGCCATTTTATTATGAGCTGATAGCTGATAGCTGATAGCTGATAGCTGATAGCTGATAGCTGATAGCTGATAGCTGATAGCTGATAGCTGATAGCTGATAGCTGATAGCTGATAGCTGATAGCTGATAGCTATTCATCACGTTTTTAGCTACAATATGCGCCGATCAAATTTAAGGTAATTAATCACAGTGACTCACTCTTCCCATAATTCAGTACTGGTATTACGCGCTCAGCAAATTAGTGAATCTCGTCGCGAATTTAATGCCCGTGGCGCTAAGTTAGCACGTTGTGAGCAATGCTTAATTGCAAAGCACTACTGTATTTGTGAAGGCGTAGAGAAAGCGCAGTGCGATGCTGCAGTGTGCTTATTAATGTATCATAACGAAAGTTTTAAACCTTCGAATACGGGGCGTTTAATTGCCGAAATTATACCCGATAACCATGCTTTTAAATGGGATAGAACTAACCCAGATGATGCGCTAATAGCGCTCATTAATGATGAGCAATATCAGCCAATGGTTATTTTTCCTGCTGAAGATGTAGAAGCGGGGCGGGCAATTACACAAGTAAATATTGAGCATGGTAAAAGGCCGCTGTTTATCTTTTTGGATGGCACATGGCGTGAAGCGAAAAAAATGATTCGTAAAAGTCCATATTTAGATAACTTGCCCGTATTGTCTATTACAGCTGATAAGTTATCAGACTACCGTTTACGAGTTGCGCCTCACGCGCATCAGTTAGGCACAGCTGAAGTGGGTATTTTAGTGCTAGCACTTGCGGGTGAACTGGATGCAGCTAAAAAGCTTGAGGATCACTTTATAAAGTTTCGAGATGCGTATCTTATGGGAAAACGAAATAAAGGCAGACCAGAGTCTCTTTAATACCGATTGTATTGAGTGGTAGTATTAAATTTAGGACAAAGAAAAGCGCGCTCTATCTCTAGGCGCGCTTGCGGAATCTTCTAATTTTCTGCATCCTGCAATTGAACTTAATCAACTCCAATTTTTACTGTTCCATGTTTATTGCTATATTACTTTTTAGTTCTATGCAATATAAGCCAATCCGGGCTTATCTCCTTTATTCCTGAACGTCCTGTTGTGTAAAACCTATTACCAAATCCTTCATTTGCACGTCCTAGTGCTTCCATGTTGTTATCAATCCATTGTGTTGCCTGTTAATAAGGCCTGTCCTTTTTATTCCTTCAACATCCTGTTAAGCAACATTCCAGTGTTACATTCCTTTATGCATCTTCCTGATGCTGTCCTTTTATTAACACTCCGTTGCGATACTCATCCTGAGCCTGTCCTAACTCCGTGTTGTCATTTATAACCAGTCACTGGTTTATCGAGTAATTAATCCCTGTCCTTTTACTCGTTAAGCGTCATTGCTTAATTGATGGGTTAAGTATAGGCGAATGGCCTAACTAAAGTAGGACAAAAACACCATACAGTTTATGTATTATTATTGTTAAACACTATAAAAGTTAATTTTATCAATGGTTTAAGTTATTTTTGGTAGGTTTTTAATCGGCGTTTTACTTATAAGCTGGCACACCCGTGAGATATCTCTTACAAGGTATTTCTGTTTTGGACGCTTTTTTAGTATTTATGGTTATTTAGGGTGTGCACTTTTTAACTGTTCACGGTAGAATTATTGATAATAATTACTATTTAGGTGGAATAATGAAGAAAACACTCGCTATCGCTTTCGGGTTTATCGTATCGGCGCCAGCCTTTGCAAATGATGTTGTTAATATTTACTCTTTTCGCCAACCTTTTTTAATACAACCTATTTTAGACGACTTTACTAAACAAACCGGTATTAAAACAAATGTTGTGTTTGCTAAAAAAGGCTTAATCGAGCGTGTAAAACGCGAAGGTAAACATAGTAAAGCTGATTTAGTTCTTACTTCTAATTTTAGTGCACTCATTCAATTAGAAGATTTAAACTTAACTCAAACAATTAATAGCAATAATGTAAATGCTAACGTACCTTCTGCTTTTCGAGATGGAGATGGTCAATGGGTTGCGCTAACAAAACGCGTGCGAAATGTATATTCGTCAAAAGATCGTTTGGGTGCATTACCAAAGCTCACTTACGAAGAACTAGCCGATCCAAAGTATAAAGGGCAAATTTGTACTCGTTCAGGTAAACATCCGTATAACCTAGGGTTAGTTGCTTCAATGATTGCGCATCACGGTGAAGCGCAAACTAAAACATGGCTTGAAGGCGTAAAGGCTAATTTAGCACGTAAACCACAAGGCAATGACCGTGCTCAAGTTAAAGCCGTTAAAGAGGGGCTGTGTAATCTTGCGTTAGGCAATAGTTACTACTTAGGTAAAATGTTGCAAGACGAAGAACAAAAAACATGGGCTGAGGCGGTACACATTAATTTCCCTAATCAAATTAATCGTGGTTCACATATCAATGTATCGGGTGCTGTTATTACTAAATATGCTAAAAACCCTGAAAATGCCTTGAAACTCATAGAGTATATGACCGACAATAAAGCGCAAAACATGTATGCATCGCTTAATATGGAATACCCAGTTAAGCCTGGTGTGCAATTATCCAGTTTGGTTGCATCATGGGGCAGCTTTAAAGAAGATAGCTTACCACTTGATGAAATCAGTAAATATCGTCCGTTAGCGCTTAAGTTAATTGATGAGGTGAAGTTCGATCTTTAATGACTTATAAATTTAAGCTGTCTAAATGGCAGCTATTCGCGTGGTCGACAGGGTTAGTTTTGTCGGCCCCGTTGTTCTTCCTTCTTTTTGAATCGCTACAAGGCAACTCAGAGGTTTTTTCTCACCTTTGGGACACTGTGCTTTGGGATTACATTTCTAATACTGTACTACTTATATTGGGTGTGTGTGCACTCAGTAGTGTTATAGCGTTGCCACTTGGTTGGCTAACTGCTTATTGTAACTTTCCCGGTAAAAAACATTTTGAATGGGCGCTCATGCTTCCCCTTGCTATGCCTACTTACATTATTGCCTACGTGTATACTGATTTACTTGATTACGCAGGACCCGTGCAAATTACTCTAAGGGAGTGGTTTGGCTGGCAATCTCCCAGTGACTACTGGTTTTTTGATATTCGCACTTTGCCTGGTGCAATAGTCATGATTGCTTTGGTACTTTACCCCTATTTATTTTTAATTTTTAAAACAGCTTTGAGAGAACAATCTTTTAAATTGGTACAGGCAAGCCAATTAATGGGACTTTCTCCAACTAAAAGCTTTTTTAAAGTGAGTCTTGTATTATCTCGCGGCTCTATTGTTGCGGCCCTTGCGCTGATCAGTATGGAAACAATGGCTGACTTTGCAACCGTTAGTTATTTCGCTGTTAGCACGCTAACAACGGCGGTTTACGACACATGGTTTGGGTATTACTCATTGACTGCCGCTGCAAAAATATCAGGTGTTATGTTGTTATTGCTATTTTTAGCGCTTATGGCAGAGCGCTTTAGTCGTCGTAATCAAGCCGTGTTTGAGCGTCAATCGGGTGTAAATAGCGAGGCACTTTATATTTTAAAGGGTAAGTCGGCTTGGTTAGCAACGGCATTTTGTGGCACGGTTTTACTTGTGTCTTTTGTGATCCCCATTGCGGTTCTACTTAATTACGCGATTACCTATTTTGAAAAAGCGTGGAATGCTGAGTTTTTCAATTATGCCTGGCAAAGCTTAAAAGTGGCAGGAGTTGTGAGCGTAATCACAATTGCATTAGGTGTTTTTGTTGTTTTTTATCAACGCATAGCATCACATTCGTACCCACTTATTCCTGGGCGACTAGCTAGTACGGGCTACGCTCTGCCTGGCACCGTATTAGCAATTGCCGTTTTATTACCTCTAACACTGTTAGAAAGTAGTATTAATAATGTATTAGAACCTTATAATTTAGATATAGGCCTGTTACTAACAGGCAGTGTGTTTACTATTGTGATTGCTTATGTCGTTCGGTTTTATGCGATTGCTCACGGTGCAATAGAATCGAGTTTTGTGCGTATTAGTCCATCGCTTGATATGGCAAGCCAGTCTATGGGTAAAAGCCAAGGCCAAACATTGCGTTTAGTGCACCTACCATTATTAAGAAGAGGCTTACTGACAGCTGCCTTACTCGTTTTTATTGAATGCATGAAAGAACTTCCTGCTGCGTTATTACTCAGACCATTTAACTTTGAAAGTCTAGCAACGCATGTTTTTCAGTACGTCAGTGATGAGCAGTTAGAGCTGGCTTCTATATCTGCTTTATCTATTGTTATTGTTGGATTTATTCCCTTGTATTTTATTAACCGTTCTATGGAGCAACACACTTAAATGAGTAGTTTAATTTTGCAAGGTGTAAGCTATCACTATAACGGTACAAAGGTGATCGAAGGTTTAGATTTAACGGTGGGTAAAGACGAGATTGTGTGTTTACTTGGTGCGAGTGGCTGCGGTAAAACCACCACACTAAAAGCCATTGCAGGTTTAGTTGAGGCTAAGCAAGGAAGTGTATTTATTGATGGCAAACTTGTCAGTGATGAATCAACATTTATTGCACCAGAGCATCGAAATATAGGTATGATGTTTCAAGATTACGCGTTGTTTCCTCATTTGAGCGTAGCAAATAACATTGCGTTCGGGTTAGGTAAAATGAGCCAATCCGAAAAACAACAACGTGTAGATGAAATGCTTCAGTTAGTGCATTTGTCGGGTTGTGCCGATAGGTTTCCTCACCAGCTTTCCGGTGGGCAGCAGCAACGTGTTGCGATTGCACGTGCATTGGCTTACAAACCTAGTTTGTTATTACTCGACGAGCCCTTTTCTAATATAGATACTCAAGTTAGGTTTGAGTTAATTGCTGATATTCGCCGCATTATTAAGGCGCAACAAGTATCAGCGGTATTTGTTACCCATTCCAAAGAAGAGGCGTTTGCTTTTTCAGACACGCTTGCCATTATGCATCGTGGAAAAGTTGCACAACAAGGCACGCCAGAGCAGCTTTTTGCTGCTCCTAGGTCAAAGGTGGTTGCAGAGTTTCTTGGTCAAGGCATATACTTACCCGCACAAGCATTAACGGCAACTGAATATAAAACATCTTTTGGTACTGTTGAGTCTAATACGCAAGCAAGCCACCATTCATGTAGTGGTGAGTTATATGTGCGACCTCATCAAATTGAACTTGTGAAAGAGTGTCAAAGTGACAAACTCAGTAAACGGGCTACAATATTAAGTCGTCGCTTTATTGGTTCTGCTCATATTTATAAAGTTGTCATAGCCGAGCAAACGCTTGAAGTTGCAGCGCAATATGGCCAATCATTTGAAATCAATGAGCAGGTTATAATAAAAATAAAACCCCACACAGTGAACTTTTTTGAATCGTAATCAAATGTTATTTACTGTGTTTATATCTGTAAAACTGAGGAATAACAATGGCGCAAGCGCAATCTGGGATTTGTGCTGAAGCAAACCTACATGGTTTGCATTTATTTTTTAATGTGTTTGATGGTCAAGACGAATCATTGCGCGCTAAACTAAAGCAAGTAAGCGCTATTGAAGAAGAGTTTAACGATCAGTTTTCAGAGTCAATGTTGTCGTGCGTTGTTGCCATTGGTGCCCAATATTGGCCTCATATCCTTCCTGAATATATTCCTAGTGAGCTGCAAAGCTTTCCCAATATAAATCATGCAGATCACCAAATGAGTGTTCAGCCGTGTGACTTATTTGTGCAGGTGCGTTCAGACAGAGAAGACGTAAACCACTTATTTGCATTGCAAGTTTTAAAGCTTTTTGCACCTGATGTAGAGCTGGTGGAGCAAATCCGTAACTTTCGCTTTTTAGATGGCCGAGATTTTAATGGTTTTATTTATGGTGGTGATACGCCACACGGAAGAAAAAAGCGTTCAACTGCTTTAATTAATAAACCTGGTTGTTTCGAAGATCAGGGAAGTTATATTCATGTTCAGCGCTATAAACACGACTTAACTGTTTGGCAGCATTTATCGCTCAGTGAGCAAGAGCAAATTATGGGCCGTACACGACTTGATAATACGCTTATAACCCCAGCACTAAATACCAGTCATGCCACGCGTAGCGAATTAAAAGATGAAGAGGGGCAACCCCTTTTGTTGAATCAAAGCATGCCTTATGGCGATGTTTATGAGCAAGGTATGTTATGCATAAGCTGCGCCAGTACTGGCACTGCATTTGAGACTGTATTAAATAGCCGTTTAGGAGAGGGGGAGTGTTACGACCATTGGCTTGATTTTACTCAAGCCGATATGGGGTCAGCTTTTTTTGCCCCCTCAGTTGGGTTTTTAAAGCAAATTTAAACCGTATCAAACAAAATACGTACACGTTCAAGTGTTACGTCTATTTCAGAAATTTTTGCTGGAGCAATAAATATAGTATCGTCTCCGGCAATAGTACCGAGTACACCATCGGCCTTTCCTAACGAGTCAAGTAAGCGGGCAATAAGCTGCGCAGCGCCTGGGCTGGTGCGAATAATGATCATCATTTCATTATGCATAATATCAATAACTAACTGGCGTAATGGGCTTTTAGCTGTCGGCACTCCCATTTCAGCGGGTAGGCAGTAAACCATTTCTTGCTTAGCGTTGCGGGTACGCACAGCACCAAACTTACTTAACATGCGTGACACTTTACTCTGGCTTATATTATCAAAGCCTTGTTCTTTGAGTGCATCAACTATTTCGCCCTGGGAGCCAAAGTTTTCTTCTTTTAAAAGTGATTTGAACGCTTTTACCAATGCTTCTTGTTTATCTTGAGGTTGCATAGTCTTTATTCATTATTGTTATTTATGCTGTAAATACTACACAAAAATGAATAATTATGCAGCAGTTGTTTAGTCAACTTGGCAGTTTGATGCGATAAACCACCAAAGTTTACAACTATGGTCGAAAATATCGCAAAATAGGCCCGATAAATTTGTTTTTAGGCGCTAATTTCATTATCTTAAGGGCCACAAGTATTTCCTACCTCAAATGACGGAGAATTCCAATGAAAGTTGCTGTATTAGGTGCTGCAGGCGGTATCGGTCAAGCATTGTCTTTACTATTAAAAACAGGCTTACCAGCTGGTTCTGAATTATCACTTTACGATGTTGCACCAGTTGTACCAGGTGTTGCTGTTGACCTATCACACATCCCAACTGATGTTAAAGTAGCAGGTTTTGGCGCAGACGATTTAAACAAAGCGCTTGACGGTGCTGATATTGTTTTAATCCCAGCGGGTATGCCACGTAAACCAGGTATGGATCGTGCAGATTTATTTAACGTAAATGCCGGTATCATCAAAACACTAGCTGAAGGCATTGTAGCTAGTTGCCCTAAAGCACTTGTGGGTATTATTACTAACCCAGTAAACGGCACAGTACCGATTGTTGCTGAAGTGTTCAAAAAAGCAGGCACATACGATGCAAGCCGTGTATTTGGTATTACTACGCTTGACGTGATTCGTTCAGAAGCATTTGTTGCAGAACTTAAAGGCGTAGACGTTGCTACAGTTAAAGTCCCCGTAATTGGTGGTCACTCTGGCACAACTATTCTTCCTCTACTTTCTCAAGTTGAAGGCGTAACTTTCACTGAAGACGAAGTTGCTGCACTTACTCCACGTATCCAAAATGCAGGTACTGAAGTAGTAAATGCTAAAGCAGGTGGTGGTTCAGCTACATTATCAATGGGTGCTGCTGCAGCACGTTTTTGTATGTCTTTAGTTAAAGGCCTACAAGGTGAAGAAGTTGTAGATTACGCTTACGTTGCTGTTGAAGGTGGTGATGCAGAGTATTTTGCACACCCAGTACGCTTAGGTAAAAACGGCGTTGAAGAAATTCTTTCTTATGGCGAACTTAGCGCTTTTGAAGAAAAAGCGAAAAACGACATGCTTGAGACTCTGAAAAAAGACATCAAAGAAGGTGTTGATTTCATGGCGTAATAGCCAAATTGAGCATTAAAAAAGCCTGCATTTGCAGGCTTTTTTGTTGATCTAAATTTATTTACATCGAGCCACTAAATATTAATGGTCACGGTCCACTGCTATGCGGGCTAAGCTTACTAATGCGTGTTTGTAATCAGATTCAGGTAAAAAGTTTAGGCAAGCAATTGCTTTATCGGCTTCAAGCTCTGCTTTTTTCATTGTGAACTCTAGAGCATTGGTATGCTTTAACGCATCTAATATAGCCTCTAAGTTGTCCATTCCGTTACTGTGCTCAATGGCATCTCGGATAAGCTGTTTTTGCTCACTGTTACCATGTTGCATCGCATATATGAGTGGTAGGGTAGGTTTTCCCTCGGCTAAATCATCACCAATATTTTTACCTAGCTGGTCTGCATCGGCATTATAATCCAGCACATCGTCAACAAGTTGAAATGCCGTGCCTAGGTGCATGCCATACAAGTTTAACGCATTGAGCGTGGCTTCATCATTGTCGGTAATAATGGCTGCAAGCCCAGTTGCAGCTTCAAACAACTTAGCTGTTTTAGAGTAAATAACTTGCATGTAGCTGGCTTCGGTTGTGTCTGGATCGTTGCAATTCATAAGTTGCAGCACTTCACCTTCAGCAATAATATTGGTTGCATCAGCAAGTATTTGCATAATTTGCATTTTGCCCAAACCGACCATCAACTGAAATGAGCGCGTGTAGATAAAGTCGCCAACTAATACGCTTGCAGCATTACCAAATTCAGCGTTAGCTGTAGGCGTGCCTCGGCGCAAATTAGACTCGTCAACAACGTCGTCGTGTAATAAGGTCGCGGTGTGAATAAACTCAACAATGGTCGCAAGCGTAATGTGGTCTTTACCAGTATATCCTAGCGCTTTGGCTGCTAGAATAGCTAACATAGGGCGAACGCGTTTGCCGCCGCTGTTAACTATGTATAAACCAAGTTGGTTTACTAACGCCACATCTGAGCGCATTTGCGCATGTATAAGTTGATTGACGTCATTCATATCGCTTTCTATTAACGCCTGGATAGCTTTTATATCCATTGATCTCCGAGCCAATTTTTATGTGTGAACGGCGCAGATTGTACAACAAAAAACGCACTAGCTCGATATTTTGTGACGATTGATTTAAAAAACCTACCTAAAGTGCTTAATTCAATCACAAATGCGTTTAATTAATAGACGATGAAAGATGGTTTTTGAGTTTACATAATGTACGACGCAGGTTGTATTTTTATTAGTAAGATTATTTTGCAAAGAGTTAAAAAGCGCTTGGCAAAAGGCTTAATTAATATAAAATGGAGAAAATATTGAATTGCTCTCAAAGCAGCTACTTTTTATTCATTTTAATTACAAAATAGGCTTGCTAGTTATTTCGCGTTAGCGTAAACTTCGCGCCCTATCGAAGAATATTTTAGTTGCGCCGATTTGAGGGTGCACAGACGGAGTTAATTATGTACGCGGTTTTCCAAAGTGGTGGTAAACAGCATCGTGTGACTGAAGGTCAAACGATTCGTCTTGAAAAATTAGACGTTGAAACTGGTGCGGCAGTTGAATTTGATTCAGTGCTTTTAGTTGCTGATGGTGAGAAGATCGAGATCGGTGTACCGTTCGTAAACGGTGGTAAGATAACAGCTGAGGTTGTTTCACATGGTCGCGGTGAGAAGATTAAGGTTGTTAAATTTAGACGCCGTAAGCATTCTCGTAAGCAAATGGGCCACCGTCAATGGTTCACAGAAGTTAAAATCACTGGCATTAGCGCTTAATTAGAGGTACTTAGAAATGGCACATAAAAAAGCAGCTGGTAGTACTCGTAACGGTCGCGATTCAGAAAGCAAACGCCTAGGTGTTAAGCGTTTTGGTGGCGAATCAGTTCTAGCGGGTAGCATCATTGTTCGTCAGCGTGGAACACGTTTCCACCCTGGTACAAACGTAGGTATCGGTAAAGACCACACTATCTTTGCAAAAGCAGATGGTAAAGTTCAATTTGAACAAAAAGGTCCTTTAAACCGTAAATACGTAACTATCGTAACTGAGTAATCAGTAAGGTAGTTAAAAAACCCCGCCTTTGCGGGGTTTTTTGTTTTGAGACAAAAATATATACCGAAGCCAAGCCTGCAATCGGCTTGGCTTCGGTATATAATGTATAAATTAGCAAGCCAATCCCTAAAGTGAGTAATCATGAAGTTTGTAGATGAAGTAGAAATTCGCGCAGAGGCCGGAGACGGCGGAAGCGGTATCGTGTCTTTCCGACGTGAAAAATATGTCCCAGATGGTGGGCCTGACGGCGGTGACGGTGGAGACGGTGGTAGTGTTTATCTACAGGCTGATGAAAACTTAAATACCCTTATTGATTATCAGTTTGAGCGCTTTCACAGAGCTGAGCGCGGTACAAACGGGCGTAGCCGAAACTGTACAGGTAAAAAAGCAGATGATTTATTTGTAATGGTGCCAGTGGGTACGCGTATTACCGATGTTGATACGCAAGAAGGGCTTGGGGATTTGACTCAACATGGTCAACGAATTTTGGTTGCAAAAGGTGGTTTCCACGGCTTGGGGAATGCACGTTTTAAATCAAGTACTAACCGAGCGCCTCGACAAAAAACATTAGGTACCCCCGGAGAAGTACGTAACTTAAAATTAGAGTTACTATTGCTAGCTGACGTAGGTTTACTAGGTTTGCCAAATGCAGGTAAATCGACCTTTATTCGCAGTGTGTCAGCAGCAAGACCTAAAGTGGCTGACTACCCATTTACAACGCTTATTCCTAATTTAGGTGTGGTGCGTCCGGAAGCTAACAAGTCATTTGTAATAGCTGATATACCTGGGTTGATTGAAGGTGCGTCTGATGGTGCCGGTTTAGGTATCCGATTTTTAAAGCATTTAGAGCGCTGTCGTGTGTTATTGCACGTCATTGACGTAATGCCTGTGGATGGATCAAATCCAGTCGATAATGCGTTTGCAATTATTAACGAACTGCATCAATACAGTCCTAAGCTTGCAGAAAAGCCGCGTTGGTTAGTATTTAATAAAATAGACTTATTGCCTGAAGATGAAGCACAAGCACTATGCGATGCGATTGCACAAGAGCTAGGTGAGTCTGAAAATATTTATCAAATCTCAGCTATTAACAAGCTGCATACTCAACCGCTTATACACGATATTATGACATTGCTTGATAGCATGCCTAAAGAGAAGTTTGAGCAAGTTGAAGATGAAGAGATAGAGTTTAAATGGGATACCTACCATCAGAAAGCCACTAAGGGCGATGATGATGATTGGGATGACTGGGATGAAGATGATTACGATGTAGAAGTAGTCTACGAACGTTAATTTTCATTAAATATAAAAAGGAGCAGTGGCTCCTTTTTTGTTTTTTAATAGTAAAGTATTAGGTATTTAATGTGATTATTTCAATGATTGCCGCTATGGCAAATAACCGTGTTATTGGTCTTGATAATAAAATGCCGTGGCATTTACCTGCAGATCTCCAACATTTTAAAGCCGTTACTACAGGCAAGCCTGTGATCATGGGTCGTAAAACTTTTGAGTCTATTGGCCGTCCTTTACCTGGTAGACGCAATATTATTATTACGCGCAACACTGAATATAAGGTCGAAGGTATTGAAACGGTAACAAGCCCAGAGGCCGCGCTGAGCTTGGTTTGTGATGTTGAAGAAGTGATGATTATTGGTGGTGGAAATGTTTATCAGCAGTTTTTAACACAAGCTGAGCGCTTATATTTAACCTTTATTGATCTCGATGTTGAAGGCGATACACAGTTCCCTGATTACCAAGCTATTGCAAATTGGGAAGTGAAAGAAGAGCAATCTAAACAGCCAGACGAAAAAAATAAACATAGTTATAAATTCGTAACTTTATATAAATACTGCTAACGTTATTGCGAAAGGTTAACTAGGTTGGTACAATATTAACCAGTTAACGTAGGAATAAAGTACCAAACAAGGGTCGACAATGTTTAAATTATCAAAGTTAGTTGTTATTGCTGCTATCGCTGCAGTTTCACTTTCGTACACAGCTCCAGTAAAAGCTGATGATCAACTAGCAATATCTATTTGCGAGTATATCGCAGCAGATGATAAAAACCGTTTACGTAGTAAGTTAAAAAGCTCTCGTGTAAAAATTCGTAACATATATGATTCTATTCAATGTAACGGTAATAACTTATTGCGTCATGCTGTTGCCAGCAATGCAGTAAATGCAGGTGAGTATATTGTTAAAAACTTATCTAAAAGTTCATTGTCAGACGGTGCCGACATAGCCTGGGCTGAAGGCAATCACGCAGGTTCTGCGCTTATTCCTGTAATTAAAGACCGTGCTGGTTTGTAATTATTAGTAATTTAAAAAAAGCCGCGATTATCGCGGCTTTTTTGTTGCTGGAAAAATAATTGACTATTTAGAGGCCGATATTACTGAGTAATATCGGCCTCTATCTGTCTGAGTACTCTGATCAGCTTTTATCATGTTTATTTATGAATGTCTCAGTTCACTCACTTATAAATGCTTCACCTTCAATCATCCATTTAGCTGCAGGCTGACCTTTTAGGTAATGATCGAAGTACTGCATCATACGGACTGAAAAATCGACCTGATTTGGGAATTTTTTAAGGTGATGCGGTTCACCTTCATACTGTAAAAAAGTGGCATCTTTGCCTGCACGACGAAGTGCTAAATAATACTGTACGCCTTCGTGCCAAGGCACCGCATCATCTTTGTCTCCAAACATGATTAAAATTGGCGTATTGACCTTGTCGGCAAAAAATACAGGCGAGTTTTCAATGTATAACTCTGGCGCCTCAAATAAGTTTTTACCTATGCGGCTTTGTCCGGTTTCGTATTGAAACTGGCGAGCAAGGCCTGACTTTAAGCGTATACCACTGTATGCGCTGGTCATGTTAGATACCGGCGCGCCTGATACAACCGCTTTAAACATATCTGTTTGGGTGATCATAAATGCACTTTGGTACCCAGCCCATGAGTGACCTTGCAAGCCAATTTTGTTTGGATCGGCAATACCAAGATCTATTAACTTTTGGGTAGCATTGATCATGGTTTGCGTTGACGATTTGCCCGGGTGACCTATTTCAAAACGAATATCAGGTAAAAAGATGGCGTAGCCATTTGATGTAAACATTGGGAAATTAGGGCGATGATTTAACTCCATTTTAGGAAAATCAAACATACGCTGGCTCATGTAACGATAAAAATAAACGACAACAGGTACTTTATCGCCTTTTTTGTAACCGTCAGGTTTTATTAAAACACCTTGCAAGTCTTCACCATTAAAGCCTTTGTAGCTAATGAGTTCAGGTTTTTCACCCCAAGCAAAATTTGCGGTTTGAGGGTTCAAATCAGTTACTTTTTGTGTGCTTAAAAAGCTTAAGTCGGTTTGATAAAAATCTGGGAACTGATGATAAGTCTGTTCTGTAAATAGGTATTTATCTGCTTTCTTGGCTTTTTTAACAATATCAAAACGTTTATCACCACTGAGTACTTTAGTGATGGTCGTGTTTTCTAAATCAAGCTTAGCCACTTCGCTTTGCTTTGTTTGAAGGTTAACAGCAGTAACTAGCAGTGTTTCATCTTGTTTAAAGCCTACCTGGTTTCTATCAAGCTTAATGACGCGATACTGTGTATTAGTCTGCTTTCCATTTGTTAAGCGTTTAGCTTGCTTGGTGTTTACATTAAACGCCCAAATATCATATTTGCTATAAGCAAGTACTTGGCTGCTATCGCTCATCCAGCCTGCAAAACCATAGCCTGGTTGATCTGATGGGTAATCGTGTTTGTCGTCGGCAAAGGTTGCTTTTATGGCTTGTGTGACCGGAGTAACCTTATTGTTAGCTAATTCTTTTAGTTGTATTTGGTTGTCAGCAAAGTAAGCCGCAAATAAGCCATTAGGAGAAAGAGAAGGCCTAAAAGGGCTGTTAGTCACAATAGGAGTTTGCTTGCCTGTATTAATGTTTACGGCGTAGTAATCTGCAAAAAATCCGCCATACATTATTTTTTCTAAATAGGGAGTATTTGACGAGCCTAGCAAGGAAGTATCGCGCTCTGTATTAAGAGCAACACTAGGCATTGCAGGGGTACTTAGTTGAACCACTTTTTGTGAATTTACATGATATACGGCTTCGTAGTGACGGTGCTTATTAACCGCGTTCCATTGCTGTTTTTCTCGTGGTTTTATCTCTGGGTCTTTATTATGCCAAACATCCAAGCCTTTTTGCTCGCGAATAGTATCAATGTCATAGAGTGAGGTTTCATCTACGAATTCTTTGGCTTTTACTTTCGCTGCAAGTTTTGGTCGGTTTTCAAAGTATAAGCGTTCACCGTTTTCTGACCAGCTTAGTTTTGCGGTTTTGCCTATAGTCCACTCTTTGTTTGTAGATTCAATAGTTGAAAGTGTTTCGTTTTTCCATAATTGTAGTGAGTGGTTTCGACGGCGGGTATCTTCGTTTACATAATTACCCAATGTAAATGCTACGGTTGCTTCGATTGGGTGCCATGCTATTTTATTAGCAATAACACCGGGTTCATCAATTAGCACTTCACTTTTAAAAGATGTTAGTGTGATTAGCTTTATTTGGTTGTCGTTACCATCAGGGTAACTTTGGCTTAGCAAAAGCTGATCATTGGTATCACTTATACTGTAACTAAAAACATTATCAATAGTTTCACTTTGTTGGTTTTTTAAATTAACAATAACGAGCGAGTAAACCTTGTCTTTTTTGTCAGGTGAAATGGCGCTATTGTCTTCATCTTCACTCTCATTCTTTGTACTTTTTTCTATATTATCAGTTTTATCTGCTTTTTTATCTAAACGATACGCAAGCCATACCCCGTCGTTTGATAATGCGTAGTCTTTTACATTCTCAAAACGTTTTTGCTCACCTGTTTCTGTATTTACTAGTACTAAGTTATTTTTAAGCGTGTTTTTTTTCTTGGTGGTTTCTTTTTCGAGTAATGTGGGTACTTGTATAAATGCAGTCCAGTTGGCTGCTTTGTTTATAAACGGCTTGGTGCCGCGGTCCACTTCGCTGATTAAACTATTTGAGGTTAAAGAGTAAACCTGACCTGCAGCATTGCCGCGGTATGGCGTGGCACTTAAAGATAAAATACGTCCATCTTCAGATAGTTGTGTGCCTTTGGCTGATTTAAAGTTAAATACATCTGTAAATTCTAATGTCTCTTTTGCATTAGGCGCGGTGCAGACTAAGCTAGTAATAAGTGCGCTACTTAGGAGAGTGAGCTTTGTTTTCATTATTGAATCTCGTTTTTTAACATTATTTTATTGTAACGAGTTTGACTAATATTTCGACCAGATAGGATAGAAGGCAGGTGGTGGCGATAAGTAACAGGTATAAACGATAAAACGACCATTTGGTCGTTTTATTTAAAAATTAATTCAGCGGGTATAATTATGTTAGAGCCAAATTTTTTGCAATTCAGGCCATTGTTTTTCAAATTGCACGCTTGGTTTAGTTTTAAAGTCACTGCGCACAAATTGATTCATTTTTCCTTCAACATAGGCAAGTAAAAAGTTAGCCAGTGTAAGCTCATCGCTTTGGAAGTTTTTTCCTTCACGAAGCTTACGTTCTCTAAGCACTTGTTTAAGTTGGGTTTCTAATTTTTCAAAAAAGCTTTGAACGCGTTCACGTAAGCGCTCTTGTTCACCTTGCAGCGCATCACCGGTTAAAATACGGGTAATACCAGGGTTTTTTTCGGCAAATGTTAAAAGTAAAAGTAAAATATTATAAACACGGGTTTGGCTTTCTTTTTCGTTTTCTAAAATAAGGTTAATGCGCGATAAAAGAGTGTCTTCAATAAACTCGATTAAGCCTTCAAACATACGCGCTTTGCTAGGAAAGTGACGATAAAGAGCCGCTTCAGATACACCAACCTCAGCAGCTAGTTTAGCTGTGGTGATACGTTGACCAGGGCTTGTTTCTAACATTTGTGCGAGTGCTTGCAGTATTTGCTCTTTGCGATTACTTCTTTTTGTCGCAGGCATGAACATTCCTTTTTTATTAGTTATTCTTGGCTGGGGTTAATCATTTTTTGTTCAAATGAAAAGCATATGTTAATGTTTTATTCAGTTTGTTTCCAGCCTTTTATAGATGTTTAGCCAGCTGTTCGATCACTTTTAAAGCAATTGTACTTTTACTGCTAACGGGCAATTCTAACTGTTTATTTTGCCAGTACAGAGTCAACGCGTTTTGATCAGAATTAAACCCTAAACCACTTTGTGATACATCGTTTGCGCATATCATATCTAGGTTTTTATTAACTAATTTACCTTTAGCATAACTCTCAACGTTTTGCGTTTCAGCGGCAAAACCTACAGTGTAAGGGCGGTTTTTTTCTATATTAGCAACCGCTGCAATTACATCTGGGTTTTTAACTAACGTTAGTGTTAGCTCGTCGCCTTGCTTTTTCATTTTTTGAGTTGCTACTTCGCCAGCTCTGTAATCGGCAACAGCTGCGCAGCCAATAAACGCATCCGACTGCGGTGCGTATACTAGTGCTTCATTTAATAGTTGCTCTGCGCTTTCTATATTTATTAGATTTGCGCCAGTAGGGGCTTTGATAGTTACAGGGCCAGAAATTAAATTAACGTTAGCACCGAGTAACAACGCGGCTTCTGCAAGTGCGTAACCCATTTTTCCAGAGCTATGGTTTGATATAAACCTAACAGGGTCAAGCGGCTCACGGGTTGGGCCTGCAGTGATCGTAATTGTTTTACCAGCTAAAATTTGAGGAGGTTGCTCTTCAACACATAACGCTACAAGCTCATGTGGTTCAAGCATACGTCCTGAGCCGACATCTCCACACGCTTGCTCTCCTTTACCCGGGCCCCAAATCAGTACGTCACGCGCTTTCAAGGTGGCTAGGTTTGCTTGCGTTGCAGCATGTGCATACATTTGCTGGTTCATAGCTGGGGCTACTGCAACTTTTGCTGGGGTCGCAAGCAGTAAAGTCGTCAGTAAGTCGTCTGCAATGCCGGTCGCCATTTTTGCAATGATATTACATGTTGCAGGAGCGACTAAAATAAGATCAGCCCACTTGGCAAACTCAATGTGTCCCATCGCCGCTTCGGCGGCAGGGTCGAGCAATGAATCCGATACGATCTCGCCGCTAACGGCTTGCATTGTGAGTGGCGTAATAAAATGCTTAGCTGACTCAGTCATGACAACTTTTACTTCACAACCATGCTCTTTTAATCGTCTTACGAGCTCAGCGCATTTATAGGCTGCAATTCCACCGCTAATACCCAATACAATTTTTTTGTTTGTTAACGTCATCATGGTTGTCTGTCAATCTTATTAAATATGGCGCCTAAAATAACAAATCTTTACTCGTTCAGCTAAGTTTTTAATTTAAAATTACAAGCTAAATTTTTATTTTGCATTACATTTATAAGACACATGAGTTATTCAAGGACGAAAAAATGCAACTAACCTCACTGCCCAATGCTCAACGCCCACGTGAAAAGCTTATCGAAAAAGGCGCTAAAGCGCTAAGTGATGCAGAGCTCCTTGCCATATTTTTACGTACCGGGTTACCGGGGATGAACGTAATAGAATTGGCTCAGCACTTGCTGAACGAAAATAAAACATTACATAACTTGTTTAATGCCAGCATGGACGAATTTTGTTCGCAAAAAGGATTAGGAACGGCGAAGTATGTTCAATTACAAGCGGTACTTGAATTAAGTCAGCGTTATATGCAGGAGCGCTGCCAACGAGATGCCGTGTTTAACTCCCCCAACTCAGTATATGATTATTTGACGATTCAAATGCGTGGGCTACAGCAGGAGGTGTTTATGGTGCTTTATCTTGATAGTCAAAACCGCTTAGTAAAAGATGAAATTCTTTTTTACGGCACTATTAATGCCGCTAGTGTGTACCCCCGTGAGGTGGTTAAAGCTGCACTGAAAAATAATGCCGCGGCCGTTATTTTTGCCCATAATCACCCAAGTGGTATTGCAGAGCCTAGCCAAGCCGATAAACTTATTACTAATAAATTACAGCAAGCACTGCAATTAGTAGACATAAATGTGCTTGACCATATCATTGTGGGAGGTGAAACATGCGTTTCGTTTGCCGAGCGAGGCCTTATTTAACTCTCTTTAATATAGAAATGTGCTAAAAATGAGCGGTTTAATGCATTTTAGCAAATTAGTTTAATTTAAATGCAGTTTTTACTTTCCCTAAGGGCATTCGATCTTTATAATTGGCCGCTATCAAATTTACATATGAGCTGGTTGGATAGATCAGTATTTGATCTTTGCCTGTAAAAGCTGTATAAAGAGCGCCCTTCGATTTATCTAGGGCAGAAATACACGGCCTTAGATTAAATTAAGCTCGAGCGAAGTTATTGGAGATATATAGACATGTCTAAAGTATGTCAAGTTACAGGTAAGCGTCCAGCGGTTGGTAATCACCGTTCACACGCGAGAAACGCGACTAGACGTCGTTTCCTACCTAACCTACAAACACACCGTTTTTGGGTTGAAAGTGAAAAACGTTTTGTAACATTACGCACTACTACTAAAGGTATGCGTATTATCGATAAAAAAGGCATCGACGCGGTTCTTACAGAAATCCGTGCTCGCGGCGAAAAAGTTTAAGGAACTGAATCATGCGCGATAAAATCCGTTTAGTTTCAACTGCCGGTACTGGTTTTTTCTACACTACTGACAAAAACAAACGTAACATGCCTGAAAAGATGGAAATCAAAAAGTTCGATCCTAAGGCTCGTAAACACGTGATTTTCAAAGAAGCTAAAATCAAGTAATTTTAGTTTTTTTAGAATTTAAAAACCCAGCTTAGGCTGGGTTTTTTGTTTTCTGGTGATAAGTTAGCAATATATTTGAACTAATACGTATGTTCATTAGCAACTATACCTAACCAGTTTTAGGAAATAAAACCGATATTGTATGTTTAATATTTATATAAAACAGGTATATAACAAAGCTTCCTCTAGTGATTGACGAGGCTTGGTTGTCTAAAAATAGCTCGTTAGTATTAAGCCTCATTAAACTAAAAATTATCTTATTCATAAAAAAGGCCAAACAGTCAGTTTGGCCTTTGCTATCCCAAAGATTATGAAATTACTATTATGGTTGGTATTGTCCGCTAATAGTTAAACCAGAGAAAGTTCTGTAAGCATTTACACTTAAATGCCATGTACCTGCTTGTGGGTTATTAAAAGTACATGTTTCAGCATTACCATTTTTATATGGACGACAATCGTAGCTAGACGATGTTGGTTGACTACCAAATTTTACAAATAAATCAGCATCACCTGTACCACCAGAAGTAGTTACTGTAAATGTAGACATACCTGCAGGCACATCTAGTGTGTAGTGTTTCCATTGACCAGCACTTGCACTTACGTCACTAACAGCACCGCCACCTGCTTCAGGAGTGCCTGAATCGCCACCAGAAGACGCACCTGTTATATTACCTACCAAACTAACACCAGAGTAAGCAGAGTAGCCACGAAGCATTACATGGTATGTACCTGCCTTTGGATTATCGATAGAACATTCTTCGCTGTTGCCGCCTTTGTACGGACGACAATCGTAGCTTGATGTCGTTGGTTGGCTGCCAGCACGAACGTATAGATCGGCATCACCTGTACCACCGCTCATTGTAAACGTCACATTGGTTGCTCCGTTTGGTACGGTCATTGTGTAAAAGTCTTGTGCGTTAGCTCCACCGCTTAAGCCTGTTTTAGCTTCGCCATCAACAAGCTCACTATCACCTGTTGAAGGTGGTGTTGTACCGCCACTTGCTGCGGCAACAGCAGCTGCTGCATCAACAATACCTGTACCACAGTTGTTACATGTTGCAGGGAATGAGCGAGTAGACGATTTTAAAATGCTCTCTATTTCATCAGGCGTAGCATTTGGTTTTGCTTGCTTAATAAGTGCAGCTACACCCGCTACGTGCGGAGCGGCCATAGATGTACCTTGAGAGAATGAATAGCTATCGGTTGATGGAGAAGAAGATCCCGAGTTATATGTAGACAGAACACCTTCAGAATCGTTAGCAAAGCTTTGCGCGCCACCGGGTGCAGCGACATCAATATTACTTCCGTAGTTTGAGTAATAAGCTCGGCCACCATTTCGACCAACTGATGCTACATTAACAACACCGTTACAGTTACCTGGGTTGTAGTTTGCTGAGTTATCGTTATCGTTACCAGCAGCAATGACAACAACAGCGCCATTGTTGCGAGCTGTATTGATCGCATTTTGTGTTGTAGAACTACAAGAGCCGCTGCCACCTAAGCTCATGTTAATTACATCTGCTGGGTTAGGGTTTCCAGGAATACCTGACACGTTACCGCCAGATGCCCAAATAATGCCGTCGGCAATATCAGACGTTAAACCACCACATTTACCAAGTACACGCACAGGGACTACTTTTGCGTCATAAGCAACACCGGCAACACCTTCACCATTATTCGTAACGGCTGCAACAGTACCCGCAACGTGCGTACCATGCCAGCTAGACCCTTGCGCACCATTATTACCACATTCGCCGGCTGCTACTGCATCGCCCGGATCACGTGCATCGCTATCACGGCCGCCTCCATCGTTAGCAACCGATAGGTTAGAAATCATATCGTAACCTGGCAAAATATTAGCGTTTAAATCGGCATGAGGGCGGTAACCTGTATCAAGAACAGCCACTACTACACCACTACCTGTTGCGGTGTCCCAAGCTGTTGGTAAGTTTAGACCGCCAGCTTGCTCATAGTAGTGCCACTGGTCGCCATAGCGCGGATCATTAGGTGTCGCAAAAGGTTTTAACATTTGGTCAACTTCAATGTACTCAACGTTGCCTGAATCAACCATTTCTTGCATAAACTCTTGTGCTTCTGCTGCGCTAAGTTTTTTATCTGCTCGCATAACATGGTGGTTATTTAGTGCCATTGCGCGAATGTACTTTGCTTTTATCTTCCCTTTTTTAGAGGCAAAGTTTTTAACAAAGTTTTTTGCACGTGCTTTCATGTTTACAGGGCTTTCATCTGCAGTAGAGTAACTCAGTGCATCAACGTTGTTATTTTTATATTTAATGATGAATTGCGTTTCAAAGCCACTTTGATTTTGAAGTTTAGCTGTTGTATCAGCCACTGAAGGGCCAATTGGTTGTGCCGGATTGGCCATGCTTGATGCAGTAGCAAAAAGCGTACTAATGGTAAGTGCTATTGCACACTTATTAAATGTTTTACTTGTTGTCATAATTTTCCCTAGATTTTTTTATTAGTTATATCGTGATGGATTGTCACAATGCAGGTACAAAGGTAAATTATGTGTTAATAAAATTAAAATACTAAATCATTATGTCCCTATTTCATTTAGTTATAACGAGTGTTTTAAAGGTGTTTGTCATTGTTTTGTATTTGTCATATAAAATAAAAATGATATAAAGGTATTGTTTTTTTGATTTGTGTTTTTAATACTTCTAAAAAGTAGAAAGTATATTTATTGTGTTATTTGTAATAATGAATTCTGTGCATTGCCGACGATTAAATTTTGCTATAATCGAGCAAATTGTTAAGTGAGATAAATAGATGACCCAGGTAGATGTAATTGTAATTGGCGCGGGAGCGGCTGGATTAATGTGTGCGGCGCAAGCTGGATACCGAGGCCGATGTGTTACAGTACTTGATATGGGTAAAAAGCCGGGTCGTAAAATTTTAATTAGCGGTGGCGGGCGTTGTAATTTTACAAATGAGAATGCAGCACCAGAAAATTACTTATGTAGTAATCCACATTTTGTTAAATCATGTTTGAGCCGTTATACGCAACATGACTTTATTGAGCTGGTGGACCGCCACGGTTTGGCATACCATCATAAAACGTTAGGCCAGCTATTTTGCGATAACAGTGCGCAAGATATTGTGAATATACTTCTTACTGAATGCGAGTGGGCAGGTGTAAATATAGCCTTGCGCAGTGAAGTGATTAATGTACAAAAAACAGAGTCGGGTTATAGCGTTACCACAGAGCAAGAGACCTTGCATTGCGAGTCGTTAGTGGTTGCGTCGGGTGGGCTTACTATGCCCAAGCTTGGTGCTACACCTATTGGTTATAAAATTGCTGAGCAGTTTGGTTTAAACGTACTACCTACTATGGCCGCGCTTGTACCATTTACCCTTCACCAACACGACAAAGAACGCTTTGAAGGATTATCAGGCGTTAGCATACCGTGCGAAGTAACAAGTGAAGACGGCACCACATTTAAAGAAAATATATTATTTACGCACCGTGGTTTATCTGGCCCCGCTATATTACAAATAAGTTCATTCTGGCGTGCAGGGCAGGCTGTGACTATTAACCTACTTCCTGAGCTAGATTTAAAACAGCGGCTTGCAGACTGGCGAGAAACGCAACCTCAAAAATCACTAAAAAATAGCCTAGCAACAATACTACCTAAACGGTTCATTGAAATACTACATGAAAGCAATGCAATACCTGATTGCAATATTAATCAGCTTACCCATAGTCAAATTGAAGACCTTGCTAACTACATTCATGCGTGGCAAATAAAACCCAACGGAACCGAAGGTTATAGAACTGCGGAAGTAACCCTTGGTGGTATAAATACAGATGAACTAAGCTCTAAAACGTTTGAAGCCAAAAAATCAAAAGGCTTGTATTTTATAGGGGAAGTTACCGATGTAACTGGTTGGCTTGGTGGGTATAACTTTCAGTACGCTTGGAGTTGTGGCTTTGCAGCGGGGCAATACGCGTAGTTATTTTATTCATTGTTAAATAGAGCACACTCATATTACACTTAAAGCTTATGTGGCTAATATGAGTGTTCTGATGTTAAAGCATGTTTTAATTGGTTTTTTGCTTTTTTATGTAAGCATGGGTGCAAAAGCCTCTGAAAACTTAAGTGATCATGAAGTGTTTTGTATGAAAACAGACCAAGATTGCTTAACTTACATTCAATCTCGCCTTTTAAATTCACAAAAGAACTCTTCTAATTGGTATAAATTGAAAACCTACGAGTTTGACTATTATTTTGATTATCAAAAACTCGATAACCTTCATAGCGCATTAAGCCCCTTTGTTGACCAAGAAGAATTACCCGGCGCATTTAAAATACAAGTTTATTTTTATTATGCTAAATTGCTTAATTACTTAGGTGATAAGCAACAAGCGAAAGCCTATGCGGCAAAAGCATTTGCTCAACTTGATGAAATTTATAATGTATTTGGTGATCCTTTAAGGCTTATAGAACTGGCTAATTTACAGCACATATTTGGTGATAAAAAAAAGGCACTAAGGGTATTGCTTGATGCTGAAAAGCGTTATGCAAAAAGCAGTGATGCTATTTTTCACTTTGAGCTGCACATTAATAAAGGGCATATTTTTTATAACTGGCAACAATACTCTCAAGCGGTAGAAAGTAACTTAAAAGCGTATAACGCTATAAAAAATACAAAGCATCATGCAAAAACGGCAATAGCATTAGGTAATTTAGCGTTTTCTTATTTTAAGCATAATGACTTTAATAACGCTGTAAAATATTTCAAAACTGCCTTCAATTACATCGAACCGGATAGCATTTACCAAGCAACCTATAGTTTACGTTTAGCGCAATCGTATTGGGAGTTGGGTAACAAAACACAAGCGGCTTTGTGGTTAAATAAAATAGATAGAACTAATGTGGAATTCTCAAAAAGCCATGCAAAAGTTTATGATGAAATAAAAAGTAAAATCTAATGCTAGTTTGCTCTTTAAATTTAAAAACAAAAAAGCCGATAATGCCTATGCAATATCGGCTTTTTAGTGTTATTTATTAAAGCTATTAGGCTTTAGCAAAGGCATCTTGTAGTGGAGGTACTACTTGCTTTTTACGGCTTAATACACCATCTAACCATACTTTATCATTTTCTGGTTTTACGCCGTAAGCCTGCTCAACTAAGTTTGCATCGTCTGATACGATGAGCATTTGTGAGCCTTCTTTCATAATATCGGTAAGCAGCAAAAATACTGAGTGACGATTACCTTCGGCTTTAAGCTTTGCAATATCAGCTTCAAGGTCAGCTTTAATATCGTCAAACACAGCAAGGTCGATTACTTCTAGTTGGCCAATACCTACTAGGTTACCGTTCATGTTGAAATCTTTAAAGTCACGCATAACTAAGTCACGTGCAGGTGTATCTTCTACTGCAGACTTAACGCGGAACATATCCATGCCTAGTTCTTTAAAGTCTTCAATACCCGCAATTTCAGCAAGTGCTTCAACACATTTAATATCGGCAGTGGTACATGTAGGTGATTTAAATATTACGGTGTCGCTTAAAATTGCACACATCATAATACCTGCGATGTCTTTAGGGATTTCTACGCTGTAAAAATCGTACATCATTTTAATAATGGTGTTTGAACAACCTACAGGACGGATCCAACATTCAAGCGGAGTAGATGATGTTAAGTCACCTAATTTATGGTGATCTACCACGCCAACAACGCGGGCTTGGTCGATATCATCAGGTGCTTGTGTTTTTTCTGTGTGATCCACAATATACACATCTTCGCCCGCGTAGCTTAGTTTAAGCTCAGGTGCTTCGAAGCCAAATTTATCAAGGATAAATTGAGTTTCTGGTGAAACATCACCAAGACGAGTTGGTATTGCCGGCTCATCAATTTGGTTTTTTAAATAAGCCAGTGCAATTGCACCACAAATAGAATCTGAATCTGGGATTTTATGGCCCACTACATACATAGACATTGACGGAACTCCTTTAAATTTGCCGATATTCTAACAAAGTCTGCGCCCTTTAACATATAGACAGTGCAATTAAGTTTTAGTTACACTTTAAAATATTGAATTTACTAGGTGTATAAATATGCGACTGGGCCGTAAGGGGTGGAATAACGTTATAATCTTCTCGATGCTGATTATGATTTTCTTTTTAAATGGTTGGCATAAGCAGTTTTTAAGTGGTGAACAAGAGCCCACATTACAAGCGGTGTTACCTAAACAAAGCTTTGTTTTAACCCTTAGTTTTGTTGATCAAAAAATTGAGCGTATTGGTACTAGTTGGCGTACAACTGCAATAAAGAAAGATGTGCCTGTTTTTTGGCAACCATCAGAGCAACAACTACAAGAACTTGTTAATATTTGGCAAGGAATACAGTTGCCTGTAGTTAATGAGTCTGTGGTTTTTAACCCAAATGCGCCTTTGTTTGTTGCCACATTTGAATTAGCCGGGGAAAGTTTGCCTTGGGTGTATTTACTTTACAAAGGAAATAATCAGTATTATTTACTCGAAAAAAGTACTCAACGCGTATTTTCACTTGATATAACTATAGCTACACAGTTGTTTCCTAGTTTTGATTTTTCACAAAGTGGGTCTAATTAATGCCTGAATTACCAGAGGTAGAAGTGAGTCGTATGGGAATCACTCCTCACATAAAAAACCAAGTTGTAACCAAGGTTAATATTTATAATGCCAGTATGCGCTGGCCAGTACCTGACGATGTTTACCAGCTAGAGGGGTTAACTGTTACCAATATTGAGCGCCGTGCAAAATATTTATTGCTGCATTGTGAGCTTGGTAGCACTATTTTACATTTAGGTATGTCAGGTAACCTACGGGTTGTAGATAAGAGCGAGCCTTTAAAAAAGCACGACCATGTTGAATTTGTATTTGCTAATGATAAAGCGCTGCGCTTGAATGATCCTCGCCGCTTTGGGTGTTGCTTATGGCAAGAGCCAGGTGAGGTGCATAAGTTACTCTCAAAGCTTGGCCCAGAGCCCTTAACGGATAACTTTTTCGCAAAGCGCGTATACGAGCAATCACGCAATAAAAAAGTACCGGTTAAACAGTTTATTATGGATAACGCTGTGGTTGTTGGTGTAGGAAATATTTACGCTAATGAGTCATTGTTTAAAGCAGGGATACATCCAAAACGCGAAGCTGGGAAGGTTTCTCTTAAACGCTATCAAGCGCTTATCCCTATAATAAAAGACACGCTTGCTGCCGCTATCACTCAAGGTGGTACCACGCTTAAAGATTTTGCACAAAGTGATGGTAAGCCAGGCTATTTTGCACAAGAATTATTGGTATATGGGCGAAAAGGAAAGCCATGTTTAACGTGTGATAATGAGTTAGAAGAAATAAGGCTGGGGCAGCGTAGTACCGTTTTTTGTTCACATTGCCAAAAGTAACTACCTTTACTTTCTAATGCTATAAAAAACCTCGTTAACACAGTGTGTTAACGAGGTTTTTAGTATATGCAAAGCGTTTTATACTTTAAATTCGTCTACCGATAAACGCAGCTCTTCGGCGAGTTTTGCAACTTCAGAACTTGAGATGTTAGTTTGGCTTGCGCCTTCAGCTGTTTGTTCTGCAATAGCAACAATTGACTCCAAACGTTCGCTAATTTCTTCAGCCACTTGTTGTTGTTCAAGTGCTGCTGTAGATATTTCTTCACTCACGTCATGGGCTTGTGATACCGCAAAGGTAATTGAATCAAGCGCTGTGCTTGCTAGGTCAGTTTGCTCCACACACGATACCGCACGTTGCTTACCTTTGGTCATTGCTGTTACAGCCGCTTCTGCGCCCGTTTGTAGCGATTCAATCATTGATTGGATCTCTTGTGTCGACTCTTGAGTTTTGCTTGCCAGTGAGCGTACTTCGTCTGCTACAACGGCAAAGCCACGGCCGTATTCGCCTGCTCGGGCGGCTTCGATTGCGGCGTTAAGCGCGAGTAAGTTAGTTTGATCTGCAATTCCACGAATAACATCAAGTATGCTGCCAATCGATGCGCTATCTTGGTGAAGCTTATTAATAACTTGTGAAGCGTCATCGACTTCGCGCGCAAGTTGCTCAATAGTTGATTTATTATTGTTGGAAATACCTTTAACACGTTCAGCTTCTTTATCTGCGTTTTTAATTTCGCTTAATGCTTGCTGTGCACTATTGCTTACTGTTTGCGATGTGCTGCTCATTTCAGTCGTTGCTGTTGCTGCTTGCTGCACTTGCGCCTGCTGATTGCTAATAGCTTGGCTTGATTCAGCAGTAATGGCTGAGGTTTCTTCTGATGCAGCTGCTAATTGAGTTGAACGAGAAATAATACCTTTAATTAAGCTGCGTAAGCTGTCTATTAAGGTATTACAGCTTTTTGATAGCTCGCCAAATTCGTCTTTAGCGCTGTCATCTAAGCGTTGAGTCATATCACCACTGGCTACAATATCTAAAATTCTGTTTACTTCGGCAAGTGGTTTTGTAATACGGCTTACGGTTATATATGCAATGGCGATAGCGAGTAAAGTTGCGATAATCATGCCCGCCCACGTCCATAAGTTTGCTGAGTCTACGTCATTACGAACGCCTTTTTGCAGCTCAAAAGCAACATTACTTGCTTGCGAAACTAACTCGTCAATTTGGTTAAGTGCTATTTTTGTTGCGGCTTCTGAGTCGGCTAGCTCTTTTTCAGTGAGCGCAATTGAATCAATTAAACGTTTTTTATTCGCAGCTAAACTATTATTACCTTTTACGTTACTCTCAAGTGCTTCAACATGCTCTTTAAGGTCATTAAACAAGTCGCTATGGCTTTGTTCTATAGCCGGTTTAATCAGAGCAACAGTGCGTGTTACTTCTTCAAGGTAGTAGGTTTGCTCGCTTTTAACTATATCTAATGTGGTTAATGTTTTTACTGTTAACATATCGGTACTGTTGGTAACCACTGACATAAAATTATTTTCCAAGTTATTTGCAGCTTGAAAAGCACGAGGGTGGTCTTGTTCAAAACCATCTATATCTATTATGTCTAAAACTACTGAGTTAGCATCTTCTGCGCTAAGCTCAATGGCTTCAATTTGTGCAGAGAGTGTTTTATTTAGCGCCAGTTGTTTATTTTTATCTTCGAGTAAGTTTTCAACAATACCTATAAAGTTTTTATACGTTTGCTCAACACTTTGGCTACTTTTACTTAGTTCAGGATCGTTTTTAACAACGCTCTGAAGCTGTGCATGGAGTTCGTTGAATGATTTTTTTTGTTCGAATACTCTTTTTTTAATGGGTTCAAGCTCACTTGCAGATGAAGTATAAAAACTTGCTTGTGCTGCCTTACTCATTAATATGAATTCAGCTTGTAGCTCTGAACTTTTGTTTAAGGCGGGTAATGATAGCTGGTTCACCTGTTGAGTAGAACGGTCTATATTAGCTATTTTAATTAACGAATTGCCGCCAATAATTAAAAGTAATAGCGTGATAAATATAAAACCACCCCAAATACGTTGGCTCACTGTTAGATTCATATGGATTTCCACTCAAAGATACTTAATTAAAACTTATCGGCTTTTATCCGGATAAGTTAAGTAATTAAAATCAATTACTTTAATTAATTTTAACTATTAGTTTATAAATCTAACAGATGTATTGGAATTTTTCAGGTTATTTAGGTGAAAAGAATCAATTTTCTATAATTAGATTTTTTGTTTTTATATTCATTAACGTCATCCCGTTGCCCCACACGCAGCCTGTATCTAACGCGTGAATGTGATTGAGGCCTGTTTTACCTTCAAGCGATGCCCAGTGGCCAAAAATAAGCTCATCCTTAAGTGTGAGAATATTCTTGTGCATAAACCAAGGTGTTAACGAATTACTATCTGCTATTGCGCCTTTTGCATTAAGGTCAAGCATATTATTGCGGGTTAAAAAACGCATTCGGGTAAAGTAATTGACTATGTACCTAAACTTTTCGTAGTCATTAAGTGTTGTTGACCACGTTTTAGGATGAGGAGAGTACATATGCTCAAAAAAGTTTTTTGCATTCTTTGATTGATAGCAATCTTGAGCAAATTTTGCGTGTTGCAATGCGTCTTCAATTGACCAATCAGGGTTTAAGCCTGCATGGGAGATAAAGCAATTATGTGTTTTTAAATATAAAGCGAGTGGTTGGGTTTGTAAAAAAGAGATATAACGCTTTAGTAAGCTACTTTTAAAAATAGGGGCTAATTTATCTTTTGGGTTAGTCGGCTTATTTAAAAAATAACAAGCAATCATGTGTAAATCATGGTTACCCAGTGTGATGGTCATGCTGTCTTGATGTTGATAGATGAAATCAAGACAAGCAAGTGAGTCTGGACCACGGGCAACAATGTCACCCACTAAATATAGGTGATCTTTACTTGGGTTAAAATTAACCCGTTGTAATAAGGTGCTGAATTCTTTGAAGCACCCTTGTAAATCACCTATTGCATAATCGGCCATGTAGCGTTTTTACTAATGCAAAATATTAGGGCAAGCTAAACGAAATACATTAATAGGTGCTTCAAACTCTGCACCAAACTCATTGCGTAGCGTGTAGTGGCCTTGCATTGTACCTACAGGTGTATCTAGGATAGCACCACTGGTGTATTTGTAACTCTCACCTGGGCCAATTGTTGGGGTTTCGCCAACAACGCCTTCGCCTTCAACTTCAACTTCTTTGCCGTTTGCGTCTGTAATTAACCAATAACGGTGCAATAGCTTAGCACTGCATAAGCTATGATTTTTTATTGTTACAGAATAAGCAAATACGTACTTTTCGATTTCAGGCTGCGATTGACCTTCAACATAAAATGTTTCTACAGACACCTTTACAGGTGACCCAATACTACTGCTCTTTGTCATAAATCCAGTTAGCTATATCGATAAATTGTTGTAGAGACAAGCTTTCAGCGCGTAATGTAGCATCAATACCTATGCTTGCCATTTCATCGGCTGTTAGTAAGTTGCCAAGACTATTTCGTAATGTTTTACGACGTTGATTAAACGCTTCTAAACAGACTGTGTTAAGTATTTTTACGCTTTTAGCTGTTCGTTGTTCAGGCTTTTTAGGAATTAAGCGAATAACTGCAGAGTCAACTTTAGGAGCGGGCTTAAAACATTCTGGCGGCACTTCAATTACAGGCATTGCATTACAGTAGTACTGCGTCATTACACTTAAACGACCAAATGTTTTACTACCAGGGCCTGCAACCATGCGCTTTACAACTTCTTTTTGAAGCATAAAGTGCATGTGCTCAATGTTATCGGCAAACTCAAAAAGATGAAATAACAATGGCGTGGAGATGTTGTAAGGTAAATTACCAAACACTTTTAACTTTTTGTCGTCTTTAACTAAGCTTGCAAAGTCGTACTTCATTGCATCGCCTTGGTTTACCGTTAATTTTGGCCCTAAAAATGGGTGTTCAATTAAGCGTTTTGCAAGGTCTTTATCTAGCTCTACAACTGTTAGGTGTCCGCTAAGTTCAGCCACAGGTTCGGTGATCGCACCTAAGCCTGGGCCTATTTCTACTAAATTATCTTCTGGTTTAGGATCGATTGCTGAAACTATTTTATCGATGATCATTTCATCAAATAGAAAGTTTTGTCCAAAACGTTTTCGGGCGCGGTGTCCTAAATGTACTTTATCGGTCATTGATTTTGTGCTTTTTCATGGGCGAGCTTAATTGCTTCGCGGATCGCTAATTCAAAACTTCCAACATCGGCGGTACCTGTACCAGCTAAATCTAGCGCTGTACCGTGGTCAACTGAAGTGCGAATAAAAGGTAAACCCAGTGTGATATTCACCGATTTACCAAATCCTTTGTATTTTAGCACAGGTAAACCTTGATCGTGATACATAGCAAGTACTGCATCGGCCTCAGAAAGGTATTTATCCTGAAATAATGTATCGGCAGGTAGTGGACCAATTAAATTCATCCCTTGGCTTCTTAAAATATCAAGGGTAGGGGTAATTGTGTCTATTTCTTCACGGCCCAAGTGACCATCTTCACCAGCGTGCGGATTTAACCCACAAACTAATATACGTGGCTTTTCAATACCAAACTTAGTCCGTAAGTCGTGATCTAATATAGTGGCAACTTTAGTCAGGCGATCTTCAGTGATTGCACGCGATACATAAGCCAGCGGAATATGTGTTGTCACAAGTGCAACACGAAGCCCTTCTGTGGCTAATAACATGACAACATCTGCGGTGTTTGACTGTTGTGCAAAATACTCTGTGTGGCCACTGAACGAAATGCCGGCTTTATTTATAATCCCTTTGTGAACAGGGCCTGTAACTACAGCGTCAAACGTGCCATCCATGTTTTTTTCGCTTGCGATACGCAAGGTGTCTAACACGTATTGGCCATTAGCATCGTTAAGTACGCCTAGCTCTACATCATCACCTAAATTGACTTGATAAATATACACGCTGCCTGCTGGTGTTGCTTTAGCAGGGGCGTTTTCATCAAACTCAATAAGGTTTATGGGTAAACCTAAAAGCTTTGCACGTTCTTTTAATAGTTTGGTATCAGCAAGCACAACAAGTTGTGCGTCCCACGCTTGCTGAGCAAGCGTAATAAGCAAATCTGGACCAATGCCAGCGGGTTCACCTGGTGTAATTGCTATTCTTAAGGTCATATTTATTCGTCTGTAGGGAAAATTTCAACATGGGCCTGTTCGCGCATTTCTTGCTGCCAGTTGAAGCTTTCTTCTTTAAATTTTCGGTTAAATAGCATGCCATGTGCGCGGTTACGTTTTGCTAACTCAGTTTTATCAGCAACACGTTTGTCGAGTAGCTGTACTATATGCCAACCAAACTGTGTTCTAAAAGGCTCGCTAATCTCGTTTTGTTTGAGCGATAGTAATGTATCTCTAAACGCAGGGACATAGGTAGTTGGATCAGTCCAATCGTATTCACCGCCTTTGAGTGCAGAGCCTGGATCTTCAGAGTATTCTTTGGCGAGCTCGCCAAAATCAGCGTTGCCAGCACGTAAGTCTTTAGCAAAACCAGCAAGCATGTTACGTGCTTTTTCTTCGCTTAAAATAATTGAAGGTTCAATAAGTATGTGGCGTGAGCGCACTTCTGTTGTTTCAACAACTTGTAGGCCACGCACATCTTGAACTTTAATAATATGAAAGCCAGCACCTGAGCGAAGTGGCCCTACGATAGCACCTTTCTTTTTACTCTTTACAGCTTCAGCGAAAAGAGAAGGCATCTCATTTATGCCCATCCAACCTAATTGACCGCCTTCAAGTGCTTTTGAGCCACTTGATGATGAAATTGCAATGCGTTTAAATTCTTGGCCGTCGTTAAGTAATTCAATAACTTTATCAGCACGTATTTTAGCCGCTGAGATTTCATCTGCTGTTGCTTCGTTAGGAATATCGATCAGGATGTGGCCAATATCATACTCTTCTGCACTTTGACCTTGGCTAGCCATTATTTTTAATAAATTATCGACTTCTTGCTCACTAATATAAATGCGGCGGTCAACGTTTGCGCGGGTAACTTGTTGTGTTGTGATTTCTTTACGTATTTCTTCACGGTATGCTTGAAAGCTATCGCCAGATGCTTCAACCGTACGTCGTAAATCGCTAATTGTACCGCCTTGCTCTTTTGCAATGTTAGCAAGCGTTTGATCTAATTGGCTGTCAGAAATTTGTAAACCCATGCGCTCAGCCATTTGCATCATCAGTGCTTGGCTAACTAAACGTTCCATGGCTTGCACACGTAAAGTTTCGTCTTTAGGTAATTGTTGACCTTGTTCTTGGGCTTGCTTTTTTACGCGATCAACAATGGAGTTTACTTCGCTTTGTAAAATAACACCTTGGTTTACAATGCCAACAACTTTGTCAATTTCTACTGGTTCAGCAAATGCATTTTGGCACAGGCTGATACTTAAAACGGTTGATACTAATAATTTTTTTAAAGTCATGTTCTATTTACTACTCTTGCTAATAGTACGTTTGTGATACTAGTTATTAAGAAAATACGGTCTACGATAGCCAAAAATACCTTGTTGTAATAGTTTTTGTGCATCATAGCGGCTTTTACTTCCCAGTCCTTTTAGTACAAAATTAAAACTAATACCTGAATCAAAGGTGGCTTGCTCTGTACCTATTGACTGATTTAAATCAGTTTCGATTTGGCGGTGACCAGTAATTTGAAACGCCCAACAGCACGATTCATACTGCAACCCACTTAATATTTCGACACTTCGGTTGTTTTCAAGGTCGCGATGATAGCTTGCAATAAACTGCCATTCGTCACTTATTGGAATACTTGTAAACACACCTGTTTGCTCGATTGTATTTCCTGAGACATCATTTGCATAGCGATGGTTCAATTGCACTAGCTGATTATTATCACCTTTGTAATCTAAAGTGGCATTTGATTGAATCATTTGTTTGCTATCAGTGTTGTACTGTATACCCGCAGAAAAATACCAACGACGATGCCAATGTACCATGGTTTGCGCTGCAAATAATGCATTGTAATTGGTATCTGAGTTTAAGCTTTGCTCGGTTGGCTTGGCATCATCAGATAAATAAAATATTTGTCCGGCACTAAAGTTAAAAATCTCTTCTTGTTTTTTATCAAATAAGCGCGTTGTTGCACCGAGCGTAAACTGGTTTGCAGCGGCTATTCGATCAACACCAGAAAAGCGTGTGTCTCTAAATAAGCCGTAATAATCGTCTTGTAATTTGGTTGTATCGTATAAACCAATATCAGATTGATCCTTATTGGGCGTATATAAATACTGTATTTGCGGCTCTAGTGTTTGAATACCGTCTTGGACAAGGAAGGAAGTATCGCGCTCAAAATTAAGCTGTGAATATAAACGTACTTTTGGCAAAGTACGCGATACGCTTTGTTTAAACTGTGTGCCAGAAAGGTCACCTTGTTGATCGTAATTTGTTTGTAATAAGCTTACTTCAGATAAAAATGACCATGCGTATTGGTCGTAATCAAACCGTGCTTTTGGCTCAATATGAACTCGAGTTGCTTGATCTATAATTGCAGAGCTGTTGGTAAAATGGCTCAACTCACCAGACACGCTAAAATCAAAATGATCAAATTTCCATGGTGCTGTTTGTGTGAAATTAATTTGTGGGATAGCAGTGTACGACTCTAAGTGATCACCCAGTACCTCAAAGTTTTGAACTTTTATATCGGTCCGCCATGTGTCTCCTAAATGAGTCAGTACGCCGGTACGATAAAGTTGAGTGTCGGTTTTACTCGCATAACTAGATTCTAAATCAGTAATGTAGTTATCGTCGCTTACATTGGTAACGTCAACACTTGCTCGCCAATTTTCGTTTAAGTAACTTTTTTGCTGCCAATGAAACATGTAGCGCTCACCAAGCGCTGGCTCTGAGTCGTCCTTGTTTAGGTATTCTATACCCACTAGACCTTCATGTTGCTTGGTTAAATATCTAAGCTCTGTTTTTAATTGCAAACCCTTGTTAGCCATATAACGTGGTGTGATGGTGGCATCTAAGTTAGGCGCAATATTCCAATAATAAGGAGTAATGGTTTCTAAGCCATACTTGTCTGAGCTTGAGATACTAGGCGTGAGTAATCCCGATTTACGGCGCTCGTCTAATGGGAAAGTAAAATAAGGTAAATACAAAACAGGGGTATTTAAAATTCGAAGTATGGCGTTATGAGTTTCGCCCCAGCCTTCTTCGCGAGATAAATTAATTTCGTCGGCTTCAATTTCCCAAGCTGGGGTTTCGCCCGGACAAGCAGTAAAGCTTGCATTCATCAGTACTAAGCCAGAATCATTTATAGTGAGCTTTTCAGCACCGCCTTTACCTTGTTGTTCTGTTAGCTTGTAATCAGCACCTAACAGGCTAATTTCTGAATTATTTAAATCGGCATTTAACCCTGAGCTATTTACGTTACTAACAGCATCGCGATATACAATAGGACCTGTGGCATTAAGTAAACCACGTTGCTTGTCTATCAATGCAGTTTGTGCGGACAAACTCATATTAACGGTGTTAATATCAACATTGCCGGTAAATTCGGCGCTTTGAGTACCAAGGAGTTCTACATCATCAGCTTTAATGTCAACATTACCGAGTTTTACGCCAGGTAGCGGTTGCCAAGCTCTGGTTTGCATTGAAGTGCCACAAAGTTTGTGTGTCAGTTCAGTTTCGGCAAGCGATGGTGCGCTAACTACGCTTAGCATCAAAATGCCCCAGGTTTTGCTCATTTATTGACCCTAATACTGTGTGTATAAATATAATTTACACATAATAAAGGAAAATAATGGCAAATACAGTAATTGACCTAATTAACTTAGTTAAAAATAGATATCTTATAAAATGACACGCTTTGATAATTTACAACACTTCATAACGACCCACTTTGGCAAACAGCCAGATACACTTGAGGCGATAACCGGAGATGCGAGTTTTAGGCGGTATTTTCGCTTAACAATTAATAATCAGCACTTTATTGTAATGGACTCCGATCCACAAAAGATCAATAACGCACCGTATTTATCTTTGAACCAAGTTTTTACTTACCAGGGTTTTTTGTTACCGCATATTATTAAAAGTGATGAACAACAAGGCTTTTTTATTTTAACTGATTTAGGCAGCACACACTTAGCCGACATGCTTAATGATGCAAATAGAACCGACTACTACACACAGTTAATAAGTTTATCAGCTAAGTGGGCAAAAACGCCTGAGGCTCCAGATATGCTGGCCTATGGTAAAGACTTTATAGCGCTTGAATTGTCGATATTCAGCCAATGGTTAGTAAAAGATTTTATTGCTGAAAGCGTTGATACAAACCAACTTAAAATGTGGGAGTCGAGCTGTGATCTACTCACTCAAACCATGCTTGAACAACCCACGGTCACAGTTCATCGCGACTTCCACAGCCGTAATATTATGCACAGCGATTCTCAGTGGGCAATAATTGATTACCAAGACACCGTACGCGGCCCACTTTGTTACGATTTAGTTTCGTTGTTACGCGATTGCTATTTTAAGCTCCCTAATAATGAACTCGCTCAGCTATTAGCATTTGGATATAACGAGTTTAAACGCGAAGGCTTAGTCACTAATACTTCGTTTGAAGAATTTAAGGTTTGGTTTGACTTAACGGGTTTACAGCGTCATTTAAAAGCCGCCGGTATATTTTGTCGCCTGTATTTGCGTGACGGTAAGACCGGTTATTTAGCTAATATTTTGCCTACCCTTGAATATATTGTAGATGTTGCTGAGCGCTATCCTGAACTTAATTCACTCAGTGACTGGGTTAAAAATACAATAGTGCCAAAAGTGACTAAAAGATTAGAGCAGGTAAATTTATGAAAGCCATGATTTTAGCCGCAGGGCGTGGGCAGCGCATGATGCCGCTCACTCAAGCTATGCCTAAACCTATGCTTAAAGTGCAAAATAAACCACTAATAGAGCACCATGTTAATAACTTAAAGGCCGCTGGCATTTCCGACATAGTGATAAACCTTGCATGGCAGGGTGATAAAATTAAAGCGTACTTTAAAGATGGCAGTGAATTTGGTGTCAATATTGTTTATAGCCAAGAAGTTGAAGGCGGCCTTGAAACCGCAGGCGGAATTATTCAAGCACTTCCGTTATTAGGTGAATCGTTTATTGTGATAAATGGCGACGTATTTACCGATTACGATGTAAGCTCGCTCATGCAATTACATTTGCAACCAGGTGAGGCACATTTGGTGCTTATTGAAAATCCCCCTCATAATCCTGATGGCGATTTTGCATTGAGTCATTTATCGCCTGAGAGTCCAAAATATACGTTTTCGGGTATTAGCCGCTATCAGGCTGACTTTTTTAATGGTTTAGAGCCGGGTATTCGTCCGCTTGGGCCGTTATTACGAGAAAAACTAAGTAAGCATTTAGTGTCTACCGAGCTTTATATTGGTAATTGGGATGACATAGGCACACCAGCGCGTTTAACGGCATTAAATGAGCGCTTGGCGTAAGCCGACACATAATTAATAGGAGTAGTTTATATGTGGGGAAAAATACTCGGATTTTGTTTTGGCTTTATGTTTGGCAAAATTTTTGGTGCTATTTTAGGGTTATACCTTGGTCATTTATTTGATAAAAGCTTAAAAAATAATTTTGATAAGGCGGGTGGTTTTTCAAGTTTATTTAATGGTGATGATGTCCACGAGCGCCAAGCGCTATTCTTTTCAAGCTGCTTTGCAGTGATGGGGCATATTGCAAAGTCTAACGGCCGAGTAAGCGAAGTACATATAAAAGCCGCCAGCTTATTTATGGATGAAATGGGCTTGAAAGGCGAAGAGCGCCGTGAAGCACAGCATGCTTTTCAAGCGGGTAAGCAAAGTGACTTTTCATTAAAAGAAACCGTCTATGATTTTAAAGAACGTTTTGCTAAGCGTCATGACTTACTGCAATTATTTTTAGAAATACAAATTCAAATGGCGTTTTCTGATGGCGTTTTGGCTGAGCAAGAAAAGCAGTTACTAAGTGAAGTAAGTAAACAGCTAGGCATTTCTAAAACGCATTTTGCGTTTGTGCTTAAACGCTATCAAGCTGAGTTTAATTTTAGAAAACAGCAACAGCGTTATCAACAACAGCAAGGGCAAAGTAGCAGTTATAAAGAAGGCTCAGGGCATCATGTGCCACCTAATAACAACATGAATCGTACTCAAGCACTTGGACTTTTAGGGCTTAACGAGGGAGCAACAGAGCGAGAAGTAAAAGTAGCGTACCGTAAGTTAATGGCGCAACACCACCCAGATAAATTAGTATCGCAGGGTTTACCAAAGCACATGATGGAATTAGCCGTTAAAAAAAGCCAAGACATTCAAGCAGCCTATGAGTATTTAAAAAAGGCGGCGTAAAAAGCCGTCTATTTCTTTTGTTAGCCGAGCATGTTGTTGAGGTTGATCACGAAGCCCAAATAACTGGCGCTGGCGGTAGTCAAACTTGGCGTTTCGGTTAACCCAGCGCTGGCGATTTTTTAAGTTAATTAAAATGTCACGATTGTCGCTGGCGTAATAAATATCTAAAAGTGCAGGCGTAACAAGAGACGTTGTTTGGCTTAAGCTTTTATTACGCTTTGCATTGGGTAAATAGCTACTTACACTAATAAACGCATCAATACGCTCTTGTGGAAAGTCTGCATAGTACTCAGTTAAAACCCCAGCGCTGGTGCCTTGGGCAATAATAACAATATTACTAGGCTCTTCCATCGCGGTTTGGTAAAGGGCTTTGTAGCGCGCCAGTAAATTTAGTTTGTAGTTATCGAGTATTTCGTCGCTGATGGCTTCAATGGCATCCACATGATGAGGCGCTTCATTTTTACTTGAAGCATTAGGCTGCTCTGACTCACTGTTGGCTTGACTCTCTGTTTCAGTGGCGGCACGTGGTGCTGTTTCTGCAGCAGGCTCAGCTATTTTACTCGCTTGCCAATCAATATCAGGGGTGGTCATCGCATAGGTGGTGTAGCCTAAATTGTTAAGCTCTTTGCGCAAGTAATTCATTCCAGCATTGTTGGTAGGGGTTGATTGCCAATCGGGAATAAGTAATACAATCCCTCTAAAATCAGCGCTCATGTACTCACTACGTAAACTTAAAAATTCAGTTTCACCTGCTAGCATTGTTTTTACTTCGTCGGTAGGTAAAAGGCGTTTAATATCGCTATTTTCAATACTTGATAAAGAAGGCGGGGCAATATGTTCTGCAGCCGTTGTACACAGTGCTAAAAGGGCTACACAGCTAAATGCCATGTAACACAGAACCTTTTTAAATAATTGCAAAAACACCATAACACGCTCAACCAGTCGTCATTAGTTAGGTATCGGCATAGTTGTTTAAAAGTTTAATTTTTCCTAAGTAATTGAGCCCATTAAAACTCGGGTTCTGCTTCAAAGGTCATTACTTGTTCGGTTACCGGGTGTTTTAGTTGCAACATTTGTGCGTGGAGTTGTAAACGCGGTGCGGCTGCAAGCGCCTCTTTATAGGCATAGAGTCGGTCACCTAAGATAGGGTGGCCAAGGCTTAGCATATGTACGCGCAATTGATGTGAACGCCCCGTAATTGGAGTGAGCTCTACGCGTGTGGCGCTTTCTTCGCGTTCAAGTACTTTGAAATGAGTGAGTGATGGCTTGCCATTTTCATGATCCACCATTTGCTTTGGGCGATTAGGCCAGTCGCAAATAAGTGGCAAATCAACCGAGCCATTGTCTTGTTCAAGTTGCCCAAATACGCGAGCAATATACCGCTTAGCAGTTTCACGTTCTTGAAACTGCATGCTTAAATGCCTATGGGCAGCTTTATTCATAGCTAGGCAGAGTATGCCAGACGTTGCCATATCAAGACGATGAACAATTCTTGCGGTTGGAAATACGCGATTAACGCGGTTAATTAAGCTGTCGGCATGCTTAGGATCTTTACCTGGTACGGTCAATAATTCGCTGGGTTTATTAACAATGAGCAAGTCGTCGTCTTGAAAAAGTATGGTTAAATACGGGTTCATTGGGGGATTGTAATTAACTAACACGGCCGACCTTAATGATTTTGAAGGGCACTATTTTAGGGTAGCAAGGGCAAAGGCTCAAGAAAAACATTGATAGTCTGTACGAAGGCTTCTAATTTATATGCCATGTTTGAATATAAAAAAGCGCGGTATAAATACCACGCTTCACTTAGCTGCTGTTGTTTGCAATTTTTACTAACAACTAAAAGTGCAAAACCCCTAGTGCGAAACCACAATTAAGCGAATTGCATCTAGTTGTAACTGCGCTTTTTCAATATGCGTAGTCAACTCGCTGCGTTGCTTATCGTAAAAGGTAATTTCTTCTTGGCGAATATTAGGGTTAATTTGTTTGAGCGCGCTTAATCGCTCTTGTTCTTCGCTAAGAGACGTTTGCATTTTAGCTAGCGACTGTGAACGAATAACCTCGAGTTTTTCTTGTGCCATGTCTTTTGCAGTTGTGATCATAGGGTGAATTGCGCTTTGAAGCGCACCCGCAAGTTTACTTGCTGTTTGACGACCTACGGCTGAAAGCTGTTGATTAAACCCGTCAAATGCGACGTTTTCGCCTAAGTTATTACTGGCTTTATCAAGCAATATACGAATAGGCGTTGGGGGTAAAAAGCGGCCCACTTGTAATGCTTTAGGTGCCATTGCTTCGGCTACAAAAATAAGCTCAACAAAAAAGGTGCCCGCAGGGAGTTTTTTGTTTTTGAGTAAAGCAACCGATGCGCTACCAAAGTCATCATCACAAATCATATCCATCGTGCCTTGCACCATTGGATGATCCCAACTGATAAAATGTACATCTTCTTGTGAAAGTGCAGTATCACGGTCAAATGTCACTGTCATGCCGTCATCTTTAAGCGATGGAAATGACGCGCTTAACATATGCTCTGTAGGCTTTAATATAATTGTATTTTCGCCTTTGTCTTCTTGGCTTACACCAAAGGTGTCGAACACGTTAATCATGTAGCTGGGCAGCTCAAACTGGTTGTCGAGTTTTTCAATATCAGCAACTAATGAGTCGGCGGCGCCTTGGCCTGATGAATGCAGTTCTAATAAACGATCTCGCCCGCTTTCCATTTTTTTACGTAGCACAGTATTTTGCTGAGCTACTTGCTCAAGGAGTGGGTCAAGTTCGTCTTCATCACAGTTATGGGCTGAAATAAACTCGAGTAAGTCATCACGAAATTCTTTGTATAGTAGCTGGCCAGTCGTTGACGTGGTTTCAAACGCATCAAGGCCTTCGTTGTACCAACGCAGTAGCACTTCTTGCGCCGTGTTTTCAAAGTATGGCACGTGAATGTTTACATCTTGTGTTTGCCCTATACGGTCTAATCGACCAATTCGTTGTTCTAGTAAATCGGGGTTTAATGGTAAATCAAATAACACTAGGTGATGTGAGAACTGAAAGTTACGACCTTCTGAGCCAATTTCTGAACACAATAATATTTGTGCGTTATCGTATTCGTCTGCAAAAAAGGCGGCCGCGCGGTCACGCTCTATAATCGTCATACCTTCGTGGAAAACCGAGGCTTTAATCGCTTCGCGTTCACGCAGTATTTGCTCAAGGCTAATAGCAGTTTCGGCCTTGGCACAAATAAGAAGTACTTTTTCGTGTTTAAGCGCTTTAAGTGTGTCGATTAACCAATCTACGCGAGGGTCAAATGCGCCCCAGCTTGCGCTTTCGCCTTCAAACTCTTGAAATATTTTTTCAGGGAAAAGAGCACGATGCGCACTTAGTTCTGCATTTTGAATACCGCTCATGCTACCAAGTACCGACATGGCCGTTTTGTATTGCTTTGGTAATGCCATTGGATAGGCATGTAATTTACGGCTTGGATAGCCATCAATGCCACTGCGGCTGTTTCTGAACAATATACGGCCGGTACCGTGACGATCTAGCAACATATTAAGTATTTCTTTACGCGCTGGTAAATCACCTTGCTGCGCTTTTTCAAGAATGACGGTAATGTCGGTTTCTTTTAATAGCTCAATAAGCGTTGCTTTTGCATTGTCGTCAAGAGCTTGCTCTTGCAATAATTGGTTTGCCGCTTGCGCTACATCTTTGTAATTGGCTTCTTCTTCTTTGAATAAGTCGTAGTCGTAAAAACGGTCTGGGTCGAGTAATTGTAAGCGAGCAAAGTGACTGCTATGGCCCAGTTGATCAGGCGTTGCTGTAAGTAAAATAAGGCCCGGAATATCTTGGCTTAGCTCAGCCATGCGTTGATATTCAGTACTTGGTTTACCGTTATTAATGCTTAAGTGGTGCGCTTCATCAACAACTAATAGATCCCAATCAGCTAATGTGGCTTGTTCAAACCAGCGCTTTTTCTTGGTTAAAAACTCAAGGCTTGTAAGGACAAGTTGCTCTGTGTCAAATACATTTGGCGAGTCGGCAAAGGCTTCGTCGCAACGCTCTTCATCAAAAATAGAAAAACGTAAGTTAAAGCGGCGTAGCATTTCGACTAACCATTGGTGCTGCAGGTTTTCAGGTACAACAATAAGTACGCGGCTTGCGCGGCCACTAATAATTTGCTGATGCAGTATCATGCCTGCTTCAATGGTTTTACCCAAGCCAACTTCATCAGACAATAATACGCGTGGTGCAAAACGTTTACCCACTTCTTGGGCAATGTAAAGCTGGTGGGGTATAAGGTTAGCGCGTTGACCAATCAATCCTTTTATAGGTGATTGTTCGCGTTCAAATTTATGTTGCCATGTTTGGTAACGAAGCGTGTAACGATCAAAACGATCTACTTGGCCGGCAAATAAACGGTCTTGTGGCTTATTAAATTTTATAAAATGATCTAAAAAGGTTTCTTTTAACTTTGCTTCTTCGCCGTTATCAACACGGGTGCCCACATAGCAAAGTAACTCACCTTGTACTTCGATAGATTCGACTTCTAATTCCCATTCTTCAACGCTTTTGATCACATCGCCTGGATTAAATGCCACACGGGTAACGGGTGCTTCTGCTGTAGAGTAAACACGGTTTTCACCACTGGCTGGAAATAATATGCTGACCTGGCGGCCTTCAATGGCAACAACGGTGCCTAATCCTAAATCTGACTCTGTATCACTGATCCAACGCTGACCTAAGGAAAAATTCATGTATGTCTCGTCTATGATGAAAAGGGCGGCTATGTTACCTGTAAGCTAACACCACTGCAAGGCGCTATTTAGCTCACTTTTAATTAATTTTATAAGTGTTAATTATAAAGAATAAAACCGCCATTTATTAACCCATTAAAAAGGTAAATAAAAACTAAATTCAGGTTGTAATAAAACGGACTTTTATGGCAAATAGACTAAACTTTCAATATGCCTTGGCAATTAAGTATTGCAGGTTTTGATTTTTGCCCGTTTTACTTAGTTATTTTGGTATAGCATAAAAATCATAAAACGTAAGGAAAGTGCTATGGAAAAAGCTTCGAACCTTGAAAGTAAAATGTATGTGCTAGACACCAACGTACTCCTCCATGAGCCCCTCGCTTATTTGTCTTTTCAAGAACATAACGTGGTTATTCCGATGACCGTACTTGAGGAGCTTGATCACATTAAGGACCGAAAACACGATGTAAGCCGCGATGCCCGCGTTGCAATCCGTGGTTTAGATGAGGTACTTAAAAACGCAACCCCTGAACAAATGCTACAAGGTGTAGCCTTACCCAGTAATAAAAAAGCAAAGTCGAGCTCTGCCGGCACGCTCATTATTGTTAACGACCATTTATTCGCAGACTCAATTTCGGGTTTGCCAGGCAATGAAAACGATCATCGAATTATTAACTGTGCTGTGCATTTACAAAAGCAGCACAGTGATTCAAAAGTAATATTAGTAACAAAAGATATAAACATGCGCTTAAAAGCTAAAGGCGCAGGGCTTAAATATGTTGAGGATTACCGGACCGACCAACTTATTGACGATATAAGCTTGCTCACTAGCGGTTATAAAAAAATTGAAGGGGATTTTTGGAATCATGTTGGGCAGTGCAATACAGAGCAACACGGGCGAGATACGTTTCATCATGTGCCTAAAAATTTAATACCCGATGTATTTTGTAATGAGTATTTACTTGACGAGAGTAATCACTTTGCAGCCAGGGTAAAGTCGTTTGATGATAAGCACATTACTATAAAAGATATTAGTGTTGAGCGGTTAATGCATCACCATGCATGGGGCGTTAAGCCCAAAAATATTTATCAAGGTATGGCGCTGGATGCATTACTTGATACCAGCATTGAACTGGTGATTTTAACGGGCCCCGCCGGATGTGGGAAAACGTTATTAGCGCTTGCGTGTGCGCTTGAATTGGTTATAGAAAAAGGTATTTACGATAAAGTGCTTGTGACCCGAAATACCCCTGAAATTGCAGAGTCTATTGGTTTTTTACCCGGTACGGAAGAGGAAAAAATGGCGCCGTGGCTCGCTGCTATTACCGATACGCTAGAAGTGCTCCATAAAGGTGACGAGAATCCAGTATCGAGCCGAAATTACATCATGGAAAAGGCCAATGTACAGTTTAAGTCGGTTAATTTTATGCGTGGGCGCAGTATTCAAAATGCGGTGGTGATCTTAGATGAAAGCCAAAATTTAACAGCGTCTCAACTTAAAACAATTATTACTCGTTGCGGAGAAGGCACCAAGCTCATTTGCACCGGTAATTTGGCGCAAATAGACAGCAATTATTTAACGCCAGTCACATCAGGTTTAACCTACATAGTAGAGCGTTTTAAAAACTTTGAAGGCAGTGCAACTATAAATCTTAATGGTGTAGTAAGGAGTCGGTTGGCTTCATTTGCAGAAGAGAATTTATAACTTGCGCTTAACTATTTGGCTCGATAGTCTAATGATTGATTTTCGGGCCAAATGGCAGACTGTACGTTGAATTTTTTACCTCTCAAACATTATTATCGCTCTTTAATTGTTGCCCTGTTGGTGCCTTTAATCGTTGCTTTTTTACTGTGTTTACATCTTTACAATATCAAGCTTGAACGCGCGGTAGAAAAACGTGACGCTGATTTTCTTAATATATCCGCCCAAATAAATCATGGCATGCAATCAATCAGTGATTTAATGGCTAATATGCTTAACTTATACGAGCAGCCTGCACTGAGTCTTGCTAATCGTAATTTATTTGAAGGTATTAATCAGTATGAAGGTTACTACTATCGCCATTTTACTCAACAAGGCACCGAGATTGTAGGTAAAGGGGATTTTAATCTTTCACCAAATGAACTTTCAAAGTGGCAACAGTTAGTTAAATTAGGTCCTTCGTTTAATACAACTCTGGCACTTATGCAGTCGCTTAGCGCCGTTGCGTATGTTGATGAAAATGGCGCTGCATTTGTAGCGAGGCGTAATAAGAGCAAGAGTTTATTACTAACAGAGATTCTTGAAGAGCGATTTAAACCAGACTTTTCTGGCAGCCTTTTATCTTCAAGCCCGATTGTAAATATAGACGGGAAGGCTTACTACTCAATCGGACGCCAGCGAGAACTTGGCTCGCGTGATTATATTATCGTTATTTACGATGTGGAGGTTATCTCTGCCTGGCTAAAAAAAGTTACGCCAAGTCAGGGAGAATATATATTTGTTAATCGGTTTGATCAGGTTGTTGCAAGCACAAAAAATGCGATAGCTGAGGGGATCACACTTAAAGAATACTGGCCTGAAATGGCGGCATCACAACAAAAATTAACGGTATTAACCAGTGGCACAAACTTTTTTATGCAGCCAAAAAGCAACCTCCCAATACATGCTGCATTTTATGAGCCTAAATCCGATTTTGTAAATGTTATTCGGTATGAAATTTTACTCGAGTTTATATTTTTAACGCTGTTTTTAAGTTTAATGTTTTATGTGTTCTTTTGGTTAAGTCAGCGCATATTTTTAAAACCTATGACACACCTCATGCATTACTTAGAGCAAAGCAATAGCGACAACAGTAAAGAGTCTAATTATCAAATCCCTATTAATTGGCAGCCATGGTTTACTAAAATAAAACTAGTATTTGCTAAAAACAGACAACTAGTCGATTCGCTGCAAGATGTAAACCGAGAGCTTGACGAAAAGCTGCAATTGCAATCAGAAAAACTAACACGCAGTTATCAAGCTAAAGAGCGACATTTAGCTTTACTAAACACTATGCTAAATAGTGTTCCTGATTTTATATATTTTAAGAATATTGATGGGTCTTTTTTAGGGTGCAACAAGGCATTTGAAGCGTACATTGGGTGCGATCAAAGCGCGTTAGTCGGTAGGCGCATACAAGACATAACTGACGAATACGAACAAATAAGTATTCTTGAAAAACAGGTTTTACAAAATCGCAGTAACGTTCAGCAACGTGTTGATACAGATGATAAGTCTTACCAACTGACGATTGCGCCTTTTTACAATGAGCATCAGCACTTGTTAGGCACAATGGGGATCGGTAGAGATATAACAGAACAGCAGCAAACTTTACATGCACTAAAAGCGTCTGAGTCTAAATTTAGAAGTGCTATTGAATTTGCTGCAAACGGTGTTGTGCTTCTTTCGCTTGATCAGACTATATTGCAGGTAAACAAAGCAGCAAGAAAATTATTTACTGAACAAGATGTGTTGGTAGGTGAGCAACTTAAACTGCTATTTGATGATAGTCAGTGGCAAGAAATTAAAACAAGATTAGCTCAGCTGCTCGATGATAAAAAAGAAGTTTATCATTTAACATTAGCGCGTGGAAATTTGACTAGCTGGCTTCAACTCAGTGTATCGCTCGTGTGGGATGAAAAGCGAGATCCTTCGTATTATGTTATCCATTTACAAGATGTGAGTGCATTAACTAAAGCTAAGCACAATGCTGAGCGCGCAACCCTTGCTAAAAGTCGATTTATAGCTAACTTAAGTCATGAAATACGTACTCCTTTGAATGCGGTGTTAGGTTTGCTTGACATGCTTATAGAGCAAGGGCTTACGCAAAGACAAATTCAGCAAACAGATCAAGCTAAGCAAGCTGCGCAAAGTTTACTATTAATGCTCAACCGCATGCTCGATTTTGCCAGAGTAGAAAGCGCACAGGCTGAGTTAAAACTAGCCCCATTTACGATTGTGGAACTCGTTGATATTTGCGATAGCTTAACAGGGCCCTTGTGTGAGCAAAAAGGGGTTGAATTTATTATTGATGTTGACCCTTTAATTGCACCTAGTTTGATTTGCGATAGCATAAGGCTACAGCAGGTGTTGGGTAATTTATTAACTAATGCTGTTAAGTTTACTCACAATGGCAGTATTACTTTAAAAATGGAGCTAATTGAGGGAGATAGTACCGAGCAAGCGATCTGTTTTAGTGTAAAAGATACTGGCAGCGGGATTAATGAGGCTGACCAATTACGTTTATTTGATGCCTTTACACAAGGCGATGAATCATCAACACGCACCCATCAAGGTGTAGGGTTAGGGTTGGCCATTGTAAAACATGCTGTATCTCTCATGGGCGGCGAGATAGCCGTAAACAGTGAAAAAGGCCTTGGTTGTGAGTTTTATTTCAGCATTAGTTTACAGGTAGACGATACAAAAAATCAGCTTTTGCCTGTTGATGCTGTGGCTATTATATCCCAGCGAAGCCAAGCTTTAAAACGCGCTGTAGCAGCCTATTCAGAGTTAACCAGTATTGACTTAAATGAAGCGTTGAATTACCCAATTAAGCTCTCGGGGTTTACGCAGCTCATTGTTGATGAAGCGGATTTACCTGAGCTATTAAGTGTAAAAGCAATATATGACTCGCTTACTTCACACGCTGTATCGGTCATTATCGTTAATCATCAGCTAACCTTTAGTTCATCTATGAGTAAAGGCTTATTAGCGCAGCATGTAAAAGCATCTGCACTTGGACAGCGATTATTTAATTTAAGTAGTGATTTTGCATTAAAGCAAATTGCAAGTGACGCTAATATACAGGCACAGCAACCGAGCAGGGAGGTATCAGGTTTACTGATATTAGCAATTGATGATAATCAACTAAACTTAGAAATTATAAGTAGTGTTCTAAGAAAGGCTAACATAAATGTTGTCACTTCAACCAATGCATCTGATGGTATGGAGCTGCTACAAGTTTTAAAACCAGATCTGATTTTAATGGATGTGCAAATGCCGCATATAGATGGTTGTCAAGCTACTACGTTGATTCGTCAACAGTTTGACGATAAGCAATTGCCTATATTTGCATTGACAGCGCATTGTGAACCTGCAGATGTAGCGCGTTCGTTAAAATGCGGTATGAATAAACATTTAACAAAGCCCGTTGTTGCTAAAGTTCTTTTAGATGCCATTGCAGATATGCAGATCACTAAAACGGTATTTTTTGATAGGGCATTTGCCTTAGCTCAATTTAGCGCTGATGAGGCGTTACTTAATACTATGATTGATAAATTTTCTAGCCTATGTGAGACCCAATTACAACAAATTGACGAATGTACCGCTAAAGGTGACTTGGTACGTTTAGTGCATAGTATCAAAGGAGTATCGGGTAACTTGGGTTTTAAGCGGTTATCGTCTTGTGCGCTGCAGTGCGAACAAAGTCTTAAAGCGACCAATGACCCTGAATATCAAATCATAAAAGAGCTTATTATGCAGTTGAAGCAGGTTATTGTATTTATTAGAGGTTTGGAGGCGGTGGATGTCAAAAAAAGCTAAAGTGCTTGTAGTTGACGACGATTCACTTAACAGGTTAGTACTTGAAAAAACGTTGTGTGAAGAGCATGACGTGTTTTTAGCTAAAAGTGCAGAAGAGGCACTTGCTTTTGTAAGAATTACACAAGTTGATTTGATTTTACTTGATATTGTAATGCCCGTTATGAACGGCTTTGAACTTATTGTTAAGTTAAAAGAAAATCCTATTACCCAGGCTATTCCAGTTATTTTTATTTCTGCTAATCAAGAGCATGCTGATGAATCAAAAGGATTAGAGTTAGGCGCGATGGACTATATTACTAAGCCATTCAGCGCTTCTATTGTTAGAGTGCGAGTACGAAATCAATTACTGATAAAACAAAAAAACGATTTACTTGAAATGTTAGCGTCCATTGATGGATTAACCGAAATACCCAACAGACGTTACCTTGATGAGAACTTGTCTCGAGAGTGGAGAAGAAGTAAGCGAGGCGGCTCGGTGCTATCTGTACTGCTAATGGATATAGATCACTTTAAGCGATATAACGATACATACGGTCACAGAGCCGGTGACGAATGTTTAAAAAAGGTTGCCCAATCTTTATTGGCACAATGTAAACGTGGAAGTGACTTTATTGCTCGCTACGGTGGAGAAGAGTTTGCGGCTATTTTACCTGATGTATCTAAAAAGGAAGCAATTGCGTTTGCAAATAAGCTCAGAAACGCAGTGAACGAATTAAATATAGAGCACAAAACATCTTTAAATGCACAGTACATCACGATTAGTATTGGCGTTGCAACCATGGAAGATGGCCGCTCAACCTCAGAGCATTCATTATTAGAAGAGGCTGACTTAGGGTTGTATGAAGCAAAAGAGGCAGGCCGTAATAGAGTGGTCGCTCACTAATATTAAAAAAGCGCCAGTAACGAACTGGCGCTTTTGTATTTTAGTGGCTAACCATATTTAATGCGCTATCACCAATACCGATTAGTTTATCATTTTTAAATATCAGTGGTGTACACTCATCTTTAGTCATTTTACCATCGGAATGAATGCTATGAGTCGCATAGAATAAGACTTGATAAACATCATCCCCTTTTTTTAATAACTCGGTAAAGTTAGGGGTTTTAAGCGTTGTTAATACCGACTGGTAGCTGCTATCCATTTTTAATTCAGAAATTGCTTCGCGATTATTTTTATGTTTTGTTTGCCAGCTCGTTGAGTCATTACCTGCCCAGTGCGTTTCTGCTTCGCCATCAGAAACGGCAATAACACAACCCGTTAAAAATGGAGTAATAAGTGCAGCTGCTAGTAGAGATTTATTCATTTTTATATGTACCTTAATCGTTTTTGCTTAATTATTAATGATAGTAAGGCAAAGTATACGCCAAGTTTAAATTTTATTTATAATCAGTTGCTTATGTTTTTCTGGTTGTTTTTTAATTTTAAAAAATAAAAAAATTAGCGAAAAAAACCATTTTTTAGTTTATTTAACCTAAGCGCTGATTAAGTTATTTACTATTCAGAGCTCAGGTTACTTGGCTAAGGCAAGTGCTAAACTAAGCGGCTACGAGATTCTCCTTGCTGGAACGCTTTTATATTTAAACTTACTTCTTTAACTAATCGTACGATTGACTCAGTGCTTGCCCACGCAATATGGGGTGTGAGTAATAGGTTGTCCCCTTTATAATTGGCTAGCGGATTTGAATGTTCTGCGGGCTCTTTCGTTAATACATCGACCCCTGCGCCAGCAATAATGTTTTGCTCAAGTGCCGTTGTTAAATCGGCCTCATTAATTATACCGCCACGTGCTGTGTTAATAATAATACAGTTGGGCTTCATCATATTAAATTCGTTGAGCGTTATTAGGTCTCGGGTATCGTCTGTTAGCGGGCAATGAACACTTATTATATCGGCTGTTTTAATAGCTTCATCAAAAGGCGTTCGGCCATCGCGGCACGGTGCGCCTTTGCGCTCAGACATAACTACATTAGCACCAAATGCGTCAGCTACTTTTGCAACGGCTTGCCCTAGCGTGCCGCCGCCGATAATGGTGAGTGTTTTACCTTGTAAATCATTAAAGCTGTAATCAAGACGACAAAACATCTCACTTTTTTGCCATGCTCCTTGTTGGCAATCAGCTTGATAACGATGAGTATTTCCAAGTAGATTTGTTATTAAAGAAAAGGTGTGTTGAACCACTGAAGGTGTAGAGTAACCAGCAACATTTGTCACTGCGATGCCAAGCTCTTTAGCGGCTTCTAAATCGACATTATTAGTGCCCGTGGCGCTTACACATATTAGTTTTAGATTTTTTAGCTGGCTAATTGTTTCGCGATTTAACACCACTTTATTAGTAATTAAAACGTCAGCTTCTTTGCTGTGCTCAATAACTTGCTCTGGACTGGTAAGGTCATAGGTCGTAAGGCTTCCCAACTGCTCTATGCAGGCAAGAGATGTATTTGCTAATGTGGCGTTATCGAGAACGGTAATTTTCATGATGTATCCTAATTAAGTAAAATAATTTTAATACTTGACCTTGGTGTGTGCTCTAAGGTTTATAGTTGGCATCAGTTGAGAATACACTCATTGGAGAAACAAATGAAAATAGGTGAGTTTGCAAATCAGTTAGGTGTCTCAACAGATACTCTAAGATACTATGAAAAACATAATTTGTTAACGCCATTAAGTCGAACAGAAGCCGGTTATCGTGATTATGGTGAGGCATCACTGAAGCAAATGAAGTTTATTTTACGTGCTAAAAATGTTGGTTTTAGCTTGTTAGAGATCAAAGAGTTACTGCATATAAAATTTAAAAAGCACCAGCATTCGTGCCATGAAGTGAAAGATTTAACGATACAAAAACGTGATCTAGTTGCAGAGCGCATTACTGAGCTAACACGTTTTCATCAATCGCTATCAGTACTTGCTGATAAGTGCTGTGGCGGACAAGAACCCGCTTATAACTGTTCAATATTAACAACCTTGGAGGACATCGATGGACTTACTTAATAATTTTTGGCAGTTGTTTTTATTATCTGCCCCTTGGTTAATGCTTGGTTTGCTGATTGCTGGGTTATTAAATGTATATTTACCGGCAAATTTTTTAAATAAACATTTAGGTAAAGAAGGCTTTTTGACCACAGTGAAAGCGGCTTTAATTGGTGCGCCAATGCCTTTGTGTTCATGTGGTGTTATCCCTGCTGCAATAGGATTGAGACGCGCCGGTGCTTCAAAAGGTGCCACGACTGCGTTTTTAGTGTCGACGCCTGAAACGGGGGTTGATTCTGTTTCAGTATCGTATGTGTTATTAGGTCCGTTTATGGCTATTATTCGTCCCATAGCTGCGATTTGCAGTGCTATTGTTGCAGGTGTGTTAGTGGGGCGAGATACTGATAGACAGCAGACAAAGCCAACGGCAGATGCGCTAACAAAAACCAGTTGCTGTGCGTCTAAAACGGTGGAGCCTAAAGTTCAAACCAGTTGTTGTGATAAACCAAACAAGGCATTACAAAGTCAATGGCAGAAAGTACAACAAGCGATAAGTTTTAGCTGCAATAAACTTCTGTCGGATACCATGGTCTGGTTAATGATTGGTTTATTCTTTGCCGCATTGGTACAAACTTATGTTCCAGAATCATTTTTAACACAGTGGGGCAGTGGGATTCTGGCTATGCTGGTGGTGATTTTGATCAGTATACCCATGTATATTTGTGCCACTGCATCTACGCCTATTGCTGCAGGCTTGTTATTGAGTGGAGTATCGCCGGGAGCGGTGTTAGTGTTTATGCTCGCAGGGCCGGCAACAAATATTGCTACGTTAGGTGTGGTTGCTAATGAGCTTGGTAAGCGTGCTGTATTCGCCTATCTCATAGGGGTTATTGGGGTTGCGTTGATTTTTGGTTTTTTAACGGATTATTTAGTAATGGAGTTTGGTTTCGTTGTTTCCCCCCTACTAGGTGAAGAGCATCAAGTATTACCCCATTGGCTAAGCTTTGTTTGTGGTGTAATTTTAATCGCACTTATTCTGCGTTTGGTTGTCATAGCACTACAGGTAAAGCGAAAGGTAACTGGTAAGAGCATTTCTTAATTTATTGTTATATAAGTACTTTTAAGCTTGCTTATTAGTGTGTATTAAATTGCAATAGTCTGACTTAGTTCGCATTTTAGTTTGCCTGAGTTATACTCGAACCAATAATGCAAACGGCACGTATTTTACGTGCCGTTTTTTAACTTTATAGATGCAGTAATGAGTGAATTAGAAGACAAGTACGCAGACATAAGACCTTACAACGACGATGAGGTCAACGCATCGCTAGCGCGTTTAATGAGTGATGATGCATTTATAGATGTCATTGCTAAGTATAACTTACCGCGCTTTCTATCAGCAGTGCCATTTATTGCCCGCCCATTGGTAAGAAGCCAACTACGCAAAAAGTGGGGAAAAGTAACAAGCGTTGAAGATGTTCAAAATGAAGTTGCTAAATATTTAGATAAACTTATAAAACGTACAACCTCAAAAGTCACCTTTTCAGGTTTAGATAAATTAGATCCTAATCAAGCTTATTTATTTGTTTCTAACCACCGCGATATAGTGCTTGATCCTGCGCTTGTGAACTGGGGGTTATACCAACATAAAATGAAAACGGTACGAATAGCTATTGGCGATAATTTACTGCAAATACCCTACATAACAGAGCTGATGCGTTTAAATAAAAGCTTTATTGTAAAACGTTCTGCTAAAGCACCTAAAGAAATGTTAAAAGCGCTCACTCAATTATCATCGTATATTTATGACTCTTTAATGGGTGGTCATTCTATCTGGATTGCACAAAAAGAAGGTCGAGCAAAAGACGGGTTCGATCAAACCGATCCGGCACTATTAAAAATGCTACAACTCAATGGCCGAAAACAAAAAAAGGAATTTGGTGAATACATTAAAGAGTTGAAAGTAGTCCCCGTATCTATTTCTTATCAATACGAACCTTGCGCTATAGCAAAAGCTAAAGAGCTTTATCATAAGCAGCAACATGGTGAATATATTAAGTCGGCGGGTGAAGATATTTTAAGTATTGTTGAGGGGTTTAGTACGGCAAAAGGTCATGTTCACTTGGCTTTTGGACTACCTATTGAATCTCAATGTGATAGCGCTGAAGAATTAGCCACTACAATTGATCAGCAAATAGTGGATTCATTTTACTTACACCCAGGCAATTACATTGCAGGTGGCTGTAAAGAGTCGGTAATTAACTCTCCAGATGCAGCAACATTTGAACAAAGAATGTCACAAGTACCTGAAGAGCTTAAGCCACTCGTATTAGCAATGTACGCCAAACCCTTTCATCGCAAAGCACAAATAAATACGAGATCCTAATTCTAACTGTGTTAAATAATTTGTGTATAAAGTAGCAATAATATTGCTACTTTTTTTGTTTAAAAATAACGCTATACTGCAAGTATGACCTTAACTAAGCGGTGTATGCTATGCAACAAATTGAAATATTTGATATTCCAAGTCCTTGTAAAAGTATTTGCTTAGTTAACAACAGGGGATATTGCAAAGGGTGTTACCGTAGTCGTGATGAACGGTTTATGTGGAATTCGCTCACTAACGCACAAAAAAAGAAAGTCATCAGTTTGTGTCAACAGCGTTATAAGCGTTATTTACTCAAGAAGCAGCAAGCCCGTAGTGGTGATAGCGCAATACACCAGCAAGGCTTTGATTTTTAATCATACATATTATATTTGGCTTTGAGCGCATAGACGGTGCCATTATTGTGAAGTTTATTTAAGGCTGTTTTTAACCCGTCAATTAAGTGCGCATGTCGTTTATTTAAGTAGTGGTAAACAGGCGTTACACGTAACACTTCTTTTTGATAGCAAATACCATGTTGGTTTATTGGCTGGTTGTCTGATGCAAAATCAAGTAACAATATGCCTTTCACTTTTCCTTGGGTAAGTAAGTTTAGCTGTGTGCTTAAATTTTTTACTTCAATGACGTTGCCATCAAAATGCGTATTTTTTATATATTGAGCTTGTATTGGGCAATTAGCTAAAATAGCAATATTATCAAGCCGTTCCAATATGCTTTGTTGGCAATTTTTATAAAGCAGCAACTTAAATTTGAATAATTCGAAGTCTACGCGCAGTAGATTTGGAAAATTAATTTCTATGCTGCTGTCTCGGCCAAGTTGTCCATCAAGCACCCCATTATTGGCAGCTCGTAATGCATTTTGGGGGCTAAAATCGATAAGGTGAATATCGTAGCCTATTTCTTTATAGGCAAGGTTAAGGAGCTCTAATACATAATTTGCCTGCGGGACGTTATCGGGGCGATTAAATGTCAGCGTATTTTGGTTGCTATAACTGGCTGCGCTAAATATTAAACTAATTAATAGAAACAACATACTACAGCGTCTTTGCATTATCATTTCCAATTTCAGCTGAGATAAATTAATAAGACGCGTATAATAGCAATATGCTTGGTTTTTGCCCAGCATTTCAAGGGCCGTTCTAGAAACTGTAACAATTCAAATAATGAGGAAAACCTGTGAGTTTTAACTTGTGTTTATTACCGCGTGAAGAAAAATATCAAATACAGCTCGATTATGAGGCTTCATTTTGGGCCTATCAAATTAAGCGCAATAAAAAAACGCGTGAGCAAGTTTATAACACAATCCATAGTCGCCCTGTTGCGGAGCAAATGGTGTTAAAGCAAAAGTTTGAGCAATATTTAGCATTAATGCTTAGTTAAAAATGTATACCACTCAATTATTAGACACAGTAAAAACACCCTTAGTGAATAAATTTTACAAAGTCCATGGGGTTAGCGGGCGTGCTAATAAGCAAGATCAAGTGTGGGTTATTTATTTAGGCACACACATAGTGGCCGCTTGTAGGCTACAAAATAAAACCACATTTTTGTTTTTATCTACGGTTTATGTTGCGCCAGAACATCGCTCAAAAGGGGTGGCAAAACAGTTAATAACCGATCTTTTAACGCATCAGCACATGCATGTTTATACTTTTGCATTGAAAAATATTGCCGATTTATACCGCAGTATTGGTTTTAACCAAGTGTTAACATATACTCCTGAAATACACGTACTTTTTGATATGTATAAGCACCGAAACATTGTCGCACTAGAGTACCCATAAAATAAAAAAACGATATGGAATGACCATGAGTAAGGGCGTTAATTGGATTTTAAGTTGCTTAGTAGTTTTAATAACTATTTTTAGTTACCAGGCTGGTGCACAAGTAAAGCGTTTATCTCCTAGTGAAGGTTTATCTCAAAGTTACGTTAACACCATACTAATCGATAATAATGGTTATTTATGGCTTTCTACCGAAGGCGGTTTAAATCGTTATGATGGCTATCAAGTAACGCCTATTAATGGCCCTAATGGTGAGCTTGAAGAAGCAATAATTGATCGTATATACCAAGACTTAGATGGGTATATATGGATTGCCTCATTACTTGAGGGGCTATTTAGATACGACCCGACTACTGACACTTACAAGCAGTTTTTAGATCCCCCCAGTAATGAAGAGCAAATTTTTAATCAATCAGTTTTTAGTATGGTGGCGTCAGACTCAGACTCCTTGTGGATTGGACGAGGCCGAGACTTTGCAAGGCTTGATGTTCAAACAGGGGTTATTGAGTCTATTTTTGAGCTACCCAGTGAGTTTAAAAACACCTTAGTAAGAAGTTTATTTCATTACAATGGCTATATTTTTATAGCGACCACTCATGGCGCCTATGTTTATGATATTGAAAATAATTTAACCCGTCCACTGCAGCATTTAAAGGGCGAGGCTGATCATATTTATCAAAACAACGTGAAGTCGTTTGCGTTGGGAGAAAATGGCCAGTTATTAGTGGGGGCTGTAGAGGGGATGTATCAGGTTGATATTAGCGATTTGCCAAGTATGTTTGAGCGTCCTGATATTGCATTTAAAAATAAGGTATTACTGGCCGACCTTAATGTGTGGAAGATAGATTACAACCAAGGTGAAATAGATCTAGCTACAGATAAAGGGCTATTTAAATTTGATCTAAATACGGGTGAATTGATAAAAAACACACGTATTACACAGAGTAAGTATACCCTAGCTGATACCAGTATTATTGATATGGCTAAAGATAAGACAGGGGGGATATGGGTTGCTACAAAAAGTGATGGTGCTTTTTATCTATCTAAAGATACATATCATTTTAATAATGTTGATGGCAGTTTATTAGGAGGAGATGGTTTATCCCACCATTCGATATGGGGCATAACCGAATTTAACGATAAGCTTTGGCTTGCGACAAATAATGGATTAACTGAGGTTGATTTAAAAACAAATACCAGCAAGGTTTACTTAAAAGATTATAAGGCTGACCTTTACACCAGTGATTTTAGTATTTGGCAAATAATGCCATATAACAATAAGCTCTGGCTGAATACAAACCGAGGTTTACTCATTTTTGATCCAAATACTTATCAAGTGAGTGAGCCAAAAACAAAAAATAAAGCAAACCAAGACCATATAGCTGGATGGGTACATGGCGTTACTTTAATGCCTAACGGCGATTTATACTTTATGCATCGTGATCACGGTGCATTTGTTTACAACATAGATAGTCAAATTGTCACTCGATTGGGGGGCGAACTTGCACAGTTCAACCCATTTTTAGCGCATGGATTTTTACCTCCTTTACCGAATAAACCCGATTGGCCGCTATTTTTTAATGCGGGTATTTTATATCAATTAAATCCGACTAACTTAGCGTTAAAGATGATCTATAAGGTACCTAAGCAGCATGAGAACGTTGCAATAAGTGTGCTCTCATACGTGATAGATAATAATGATGTTTTATGGATCTCACTGTCTAATTTTGGTTTGATAGGTATTGACTCGTCGACCTACGAGCATGTGCACACTATTGATCTAGATAAAAACAAACTAGGGACATTACTTTATAGCATGGTGCTTGACGATGACGGCATGATTTGGATGAGCAGTCATAAAGGGATATGGCGCTTAAATCCTGTAACACACCATTTTCAGCAGTTTAGTACAGCAGAAGGACTTCTATCTGCTGAGTTTAATAGCTCTGCAATGGCTAAGCTTAAAGACGGACGAATTGTATATGGCGGTTTAAAAGGGTTAACGTATTTCCATCCAATGGAAAACCAAAGTTACCAACCACTAATAGAGCATGTAAATATTACGCGAGTAAATTTAATGTCGCGAGAATTATCTCGCGATTTAAGACAGCCCCTCAATGAAATAATATTAAACCACGATGATATTGGTCTTGAAGTAGCTTTTTCTGCAATGGCTTTTAGCAATCAAGAACGCATTATATACGAATATCAACTCGATAACGGCCAAAAAACCTATGCGCGTAACAATAACCGAGTACTTTTTCCCAAATTAAACCCAGGTAACTATACATTAAAAGTATGGGCAAAAGACCCGTTAACGGGAAGCTATACTAAGCCGGCAACATTAAAAATAAAGGTTAAATACCCTCTTTGGCGCGCACCTTATTTTATGGTGCTATATGGCGCTTTATTTTTATTTTTTATTGCCATGTGGGTCAGGCGACGAAATAAAATTCAACGTATCTTATTGGCTGCGCATAAAGAAAGTAAAGACAGTGAGTCCCGTTTAAAGCTTGCCCTTGAAGGCAGTGAGTCTGGCGTATGGGATTGGCAGTCAAGTAATCCAAGTATTTATCAGCCTCGTTTAAGCAATGAGCTGGGTTATAAACACGATACTGTTAACCTGGATGAATATTTAGCTAAAATACATCCTCAAGATAAGCAATTATTTCGTTTAGAGTGGCTAGAGTTTTTATCTACCGATAAGGGCTATTTTAACTGCACATACCGTGTGCGTCATGCCAAAGGCTATTGGCGTTGGTATAAAGACTTTGGCAAAGTGGTTGAGTGGGATGAAAGAACGCCCCAAAAAGTAGCGGGTACATACACTAATATGACCCGTGAAATGGTTTACGAAGAACATGCTCGCTTATTTACTGCTGCGTTTGAGCAAACCCGTGATTGGGTATTTATTCTCGATAAAAACTTTAATGTTCGTGCCTCAAATAAATCACTTCAAACTGCTTTTAACTTTGCTGCAGAGCCCACTTCAAGCAGGGCGTTAAACTTAGGTATGTCGCCAAAAAGCCGTGTTGATTACTTACGTATTATGAAAAAACTATCAGAGGGGGAGCACTTTTCTTGTGAAGATATAGTACGCCTTCACAATGGGGAGTCGCGCCATGTGCTAGTTAAAATAAGCGCGGTTGCTGATACAGAACAACGCTTAAGCAGCTACGTGATTATTTTAACGGATATACACGCACAAAAACTGGCAGAGAGTGAATTACACCAATTAACTAATTTTGATGTTTTAACGGGATTACCTAATCGTACTCTGTTTAATGACCGTGTTGAACATGCTCTTGATCAAGCTCAAAAACACCTATGCAAAGTTGCTTTATTACATATTAATATTAAGCGTTTTAAATATTTTAATGATTCACTTGGGCATGAGGCCGCCGATGAACTTATTAAAAAAGTAGCCGAGCGATTAAAGTGTTCATTGCGTCCCTCAGACAGTATCGCACGGTTTGGGGGGGACGAATTTGTTGTGCTTGTTGAAGATATTCAACAAATTGAAGAAGTGCTACTTATTTGCACAAAGCTAATGGATTGCGTGAACCAAAATATCAGCATTAACGAGCAAGTGGTAAATATTAATTTAAGCATAGGTGTTGCTATTTCTCCCGATGATGCAACGCAAAGTAGTGCGTTGTTGAAGGCCGCTAATATTGCGCTCTACCATGCCAAGGGAGCGCTTGAGAGTAATTATCAATTTTATAAACAAGAAATGAATAAGCATGTTCAAAAAGCGCTTCACTTAGAATCGCAGCTGACAAAAGCTTATCAAGAGCATGAGTTTTGTAATTATTACCAACCTATTATAAATGCCCAAACTTATACAACAGAGGGCTTTGAAGTTTTACTACGTTGGCCTGAAAATAAGCGAATCCAAACACAGGAGTTTTCGTTGGCGGCTGAAGGTGTTGGTTTAATAACTAAAATAATGCTACAAACCTTTGGCAGAGCATTAAATGAGCTTAACGAATGGCGAAAAGCATCTCCTGATTTGTATTTATCGATTAACTTATCGGCATTAGATTTTGAGTTTATAGAGCTTGTACCAGAGATTAAAAAAGCGCTTATTAATGCTAACGTGCCATCAGAGGCGATTGTATTTGAAATAACAGAATCTATTTTAATGCGTGACTCAAACCTTGCACTGCAAAGTATGAAAAAGTTAAAAGAGATAGGCTGTAAACTCTATATGGATGATTTTGGTACCGGCTATGCATCGCTTACTTACCTAAAGCGTTTTCCTATAGATGTGCTTAAGATTGATCGAAGTTTTGTTCAAGACATCGGCATTGACTCTGATGATGAGGCAATTATTGAATCAACACTCACATTGGCACATAGTTTAGGCAAAGAGTGTGTGGCTGAGGGAGTTGAAAGCCAGCAGCAGCTTATATTTTTAAGCGCATTAGGGTGTAAACATTTTCAAGGTTATTTGTTTAGTAAGCCGGTGCCCAGTATAGATGTACCTGCGCTTATAACACGTGACTGGCAAGGTACTTTTAGCGAGAGCTAAAAAACATTAAACCTCATAAACCCAGGTATAGGCGCTTTGCGCCTTGCCTGAGCGTTGTATTATTTTGTGTTGAGTACCATGTTAATGCTGCCTTCTTCAAAATCGCGGCTAACTTTAAAGCCCAACTTACGGGCGAGTTCAATCATCCCTGTGTTTTCTGGTAATGTTATGCCCTCAATCCATTCAATGCCTTGGCGTTTGCAGTGATTAATTGCTGCGTTCATTAATATTCGTCCAAGGCCTAGGCCTTGGCAATCAGAACGAACAACAATAGCAAATTCTGCGTGTATATTATCAGGGTCCATAATTACACGCGAAACCCCTAAGGTACGTGTTTTTCCCTCTAAGCGTTGGCAAACAATAAATGCCATTTCGCGGTCGTAATCAATTTGAGTCATTTTTGCGAGTTGGTCATGATTAAACTGAGGTAACTCACCAAAAAAGCGTTTGTAACGATCTTCTTTATTAAGTGATTGATCAAATGCCTTATGGGCCTGTTCATCTTCAGGTTTAATAGGCCTTAGCGTTGCTTGGGTATTATTTTTAAGGGTCACTATTTCAACAAGCTCAATTGGGTAAGGGCGAATACACAAGCGTTTACGGTTACTTTTTGACTGGTATTTATTTAGGGTTATGGTGGCATCAAGCACTAAAAACTGCCCATTACTAGCAAGAATAGGATTAAGTTCCATTGCGCTGATATCGGGTTGATCGATAACCAGTTGCGAAATCCGTGTGAGCAACGCGCATAAACGATATTTGTCGACCTTTTCGGGCAAAATGCGATCTTTAAGCACGCCTTTATCGTGAGCTGCGGCAATTAAATACTTAGCTAGGTTCATGTTAAGGGGAGGGAGGGCTACTGCTGCTTGAGCGTATTCAAGCCCGGTACCTGCTTCGCCAAGTAAAATAACGGGGCCAAAATTAGGCTCTGTTTTAATGGCAATACGCAATTCATTAGCACCTGCACGAGGGGCCATTTTTTGTAAGGAAAACCCATCAATCGTCGCATCTGGGTAAGTATTTTTAATACGAATCAGCATCGCAAAAGCCGTTTGTTCAACTTCACTTGCATCATTTAGGTTTAATACCACGCCACCGACTTCAGACTTTGACGCAATACTTGGGCTTATGAGCTTAAGTGCGACCGGAAAGCCAAGTTCAATGGCTTGCTCCTTAGCTTCGGTTGGGGTGTAAGCTACTTTAGTTTCAATGCATTCAACACCGTAGTGGCTTAATATCTGGCTTGCACTGTGAGTGGGTAAATAGGTTTGCTCCTCGTCTAAAAATTCAGAGATTAATGCTGTAGCGGCGGCTTTATTTATTTTTGCATCGTCGGTGTTTGACTCAGGTGTTTGCGTTAAATGCTTTTGGTTTCGACGATACGTTACTAAGTGCATAAACGCGCCAACAGCCCCTTCAGGTGTCCGATAAGTAGGAATTGCATTGTTAGCGCATATTTTTCTGGCTGCAAAAGAGGCATCTTCTCCCATAAAGTTGGTAAACACATAAGGACGAGCCATTTTGGGCAACGTTTGCAGCGCTTGAACAATAACATCTGCATAGTCTTCACTTGGCGCCAGTGCCGATGGTGTATGTATTATTAGTAAGTTCTTCACTTCTTTTGCATGCAATAATATTTCTAATGCTTGTTTGTAACGCGCTGGTGCTGAGTCACCAAAAATATCAATTGGGTTAGAGGTTGTTTCTGAGCGGGGGATAACTTGATTAAGCGCACTGCGTGTTTCGCTACTAAGCGCCGCTAACTTTCCAGAACGTTGAATTAGCTCATCAACCGCCATAACACCCGGCCCTCCACCATTTGTTAAAATAGTAAGCTGTTCAACTTGTAATAATTTTGGGTGCATTGCTAGTGTTTGTGTTGCTGCAAATAGCTCGCGTAGGTCGTTAACGCGCAGCATACCTGCACGTTGAAAGAGCGCATCGTATACGGCATCAGAGCTTTGTTTTCCACCGGTATGGATCTCTGCCGCAAGAGCGCCAGCATTTGTTTTTCCTGTTTTTATGGCAATAACGGGTTTACTAAATGCAGCCGCTCTTGCTGCAGAAATAAAGCCACGAATATTTTCAATGTTATCAATATAAAGCAAAATGGCTTTAGTTTTTGCATCACGCCCTAAAAAGTCGAGCAGCTCGTCAAAATCTATATCTAAACACCCACCCACAGAAATAAAGTACGAAAAGCCAATATCTTTATTTTTAGCCCAATCTAATATGGTTGAACATACCGCTGCAGATTGCGATACAAATGCAATTTTACCTGGGCTTGCCACTGTATGAGAAAAGCTGGCATTTAAACCAATATGGGGAATTAAGAGCCCTAAGCTATTAGGGCCTAACAAAGTGACGTTATGTTTTTGAGCGCATGTTTTTAGCGCACTTTTTTGATCATTCGTTAAGCCATCGGCAATAATAATAGCGCTTTTACAGCCAAGCTCGCCTAGTTGGCTAATGATGTCTAACAGAGTATTTTTATTGGTACAAATAACGGCAAGGTCAGGCACTTTAGGTAAGTCAGTAATACATGAATATGCAAGTACACCATGAACAGCACTATAGCTTGGCGTTACGGGCATGATCGGCCCTTTAAAACCGCCTTGTAACAAATTACGCATAACGACAAAACCGGCACGAGAGGGGTTATTTGACGCACCTATTACTGCCACTGAGCTTGGGTTAAAAAACTGACTAATTCGCTTTAGGCTCATTGCGTTTCCTTAGCTTTAAAATTTTGCGTTATGTATTGTCTCAATGTACTCTGTTTGAAAGGTTATTTCGAGTTTATAGATAGGTATTATTGATATCAATCAAGGAGTGTTCTGTGATTAAAACACCTGGTTTTCACACTGTGCTGGCGGCTATTTTTTTAAGCCTAGGCTTAATTAGCTTAGGGTTTATTTTAAAAAGTGCAGCACTCAATGTAAAAGAAATGGAGCGCACCGTACAAGTTAAAGGACTAGCAGAGCAGGAGGTGATTGCCGATACTGTTATATGGCCTTTGCAATTTAGCGATGCAGACAACGACCTTGAAAAGTTAGTGAATAGGGTTGAGAAAAAAAACGCCGCCGTGATCGCATTTTTAAAACTGCATGGTTTTGATGACGCCGAAATATCACTTGGTAGCCAATCGATTGTAGATAAACAGGCGCGCGAGTACGGCAATGAAAACCAGCAATTTAGGTACATTGTTCGTTCAAATATGACCGTGTATTCTAGCGCTGTAGACAAGGTGCAAAATGCACTAAGCAAAGTAAGCCAATTAGCTAAACAAAATATTGCCATAGTGCAAAATAGTTACGAAACACGTGTTGAGTATATTTTCACAGGCCTAAACGATGTAAAACCGGCCATGGTGCAACAAGCAACTGAAAAAGCGCGCGAAGTGGCTAACAAGTTTGCGAGAGATTCCAATTCCAAATTAGGCAAAATAAAAACAGCTCGCCAAGGGCAGTTTAGTATTACTAACCGCGATTCAAATACACCACAAATAAAAAACGTAAGAGTCGTAACCACTGTTGAGTACTACTTAAACGACTAAGGGTTATTTAATATTCGAGATTAAATTTACAGCGGTGTAGTTAGTATTTATGTAGGGAATAACTTATCAGGGTGAGTTATTTCTCATAAATAATTAATAACGAGTATAGTCAAAAGTATACGCTGAAAAGAGGGCCGTTAGGAGGGGCATTAAGCTCACTCGGTTATAAATCTCGTCCCCCGGAAAGTAGCCCTTAGCGTGGGCTACTTTTAATTCACCAAGGTTATCATGACCTAAACCGCTTTGACTAAATGTGCAACTTGCGCGGTTGAGCGTTGCAGGTATGCAGCACTAAGTAAAATACTGGTTTCGTTTAGGCTCATGCCTTTTAATATATTTGCCAGCTGCTGTTTAGCTGTTGGGTTTTGTTTTTGTTCTATCTCCATCAGAGCTAACAGCGCTGAAAATTCATGCTTAACCGGTGTGTTTGGTTTATTTGCATACGCAATATAACAAGCAACAGGTGTTAGGCCACGAGCATTGGGTTGAGCAAGCGCTTTTACTAGGTCATCGTTAGACTCAAATAACATTAATGAGCGTACATAATTAAACGCCAGCTTTTGGGCATTAGCGTGTTTAAATACAGTGTGTAACACGTTATTACCTTGGGTGTCTTGTGCTAAAAAGCCCTGATTTTCCTTAAGCGCAGGCGTAAAAAACGTCAAGGCATCTGTGGTTGTTAACTGATTGATAAAAGGTGCAGGTGGCGTATTGGTTGTTAAAATACGTGTTGCTACATTTTGCATAAAGTCGTACTTAATACTCATACGTAAAGCGCTTTCGTACAGATGATTAAGCTGCTGTGTTTGTTGGGCTGGACTTAACTGCTTAAAATCATTATCTAGCTCATCTAACTGATGCTTTGAAATGCGTGCGTTAAGTAATTGTATGCATAACTCCATAATTTTTACGCCTCTAAATACCTTTTTGTTTAGCTTAACCTATTATTGCCAATTGGTACAAAATACAAAAAAGGCCGCATAAGCGGCCTTTTAGTTAACTCTATAAATGAGTGTTAAGCTTTCTTGCTTGCTACCCATTCATTTACAAAGTTCTCTAGTACGTTTAGTGGTACCGGGCCATTTTTAAGCACTACATCGTGAAATTGACGAATATCAAACTTGTCGCCAAGTTGCTTTTTAGCGTCTTCACGTAGCTCTAAAATTTTCAACATACCTACTTTGTAAGCGGTTGCTTGCGAAGGCATTACAATGTGACGCTCAACCATTTTAACACCGTCAGATGTGGCATTAGGCGTGTTATTTACATAGTAATCAATCCCTTCTTGACGAGTCCACTTCATTGCGTGAATACCGGTATCAACCACTAAGCGGCACGCGCGCCATAACTCCATAGAAAGGCGGCCAAAATCTGAATATGGGTCTGAGTACATACCCATTTCTTTAGGTACAAGCTCAGAGTATAAACCCCAACCTTCAATGTAGGCTGTGTAGCCACCAAATTTACGGAACTTAGGCACGCCTTCAAGCTCTTGCGAAATAGCTATTTGCATGTGGTGACCCGGAATACCTTCATGGTAAGCCAATGCTTCCATTTGGTACGTTGGCATTGCTTCCATATCATAAAGGTTTGCGTAGTAAATGCCTGGGCGTGAACCATCTGGCGCCGGCTGTTGGTAAAATGCTTTACCTGCCGCTTTTTCACGGAAGGCTTCAACTGCTTTTACTTTAAGATCGGCTTTTGGCTTAACAATAAATAGCTCATCAAGACGCACTTTCATTGTGTCGATCATGGCTGTTGCTTCGTCAAGATAGCGTTGCTTACCCTCAGCTGTATTTGGGTAGTAAAATTGCTTATCAGTTTTCATAAACTGCATAAACGCTTTTAAATCGCCTTTAAAGCCTACTTTATCTTTAATTTCACGCATTTCGTCATGTATACGGCTTACTTCTGATAGGCCAATAGCATGAATTTCTTTTGCAGTTAAATCAGTGGTGGTTGTACGTTTAAGAGCATTATTATAGAAAGTATTACCCTCAGGTAATTTCCATGCGCCATCACGGTCATCTGCACGCTTTTCAAGTTGTGCTAGGTAGTTAATAAGCTTTGAGTAAGCTGGTTTAACTGCCGACTTTAACGCGTCAGTTGCTTCGTTAATAAGTGCATCTTTTTCGTCTTGGCTGATTTCAAGTGCCGTTACTTTGCCTTTAAAGTCTGCTAAAAGTGTTGAGTCTTCACCTTTTTCAAACGGTGCACCTTGAATAATGTTTTTGCTTGAATCAATAACATGTGGAAACACAAATTTAGGCGCAATAATGCCTTTATCTGCACGTGTTTCTAAGTCAGTTACTAATTGGTCAAATACCGTAGGCACGCCATTTAAACGCGAAATGTAGTCTTTTGCTTCTTTAACGTTACTGATTGAATGTTGGTTTATTAAAAATGCAGGCACCATAGAGTGCGTACCAAACATTTGGTTTACCGGGTAGTTGTGGTAACGCCATTTAAAGTCCGCAATTGAGCTTTCTAGGTCTTGTTTTTTTAAGTCGTAGCTTACTTTTGTTGCATCGTCTAGCAGGTCGCGGTTAATTGCGTTTAGGGCAACTAAATCGGCTTTAGTTTCAGCTAGGTCTTTAAGTTTTTGCTCTTCGCTGCCGTCATCCCATTTATCGTAATCTTTTTTAATACCCATGTAAGTTTGGTAAACCGGGCTGCTCATTACATCACGGTTAAAGGTATCTTCAAAAAACGCATTGGCTTTGTCAATTTCGCTTTGCACAGGTTGCGCTTGTACAATAGGAGTTGTTACAGATTGTTGTGGTGCTTGTTGGCAACCAGCAAGGAGTGCAACACTCACAGCTGCTGCAATAAAGGTAAGTTTACGCATTGTTTTCCCTTTTGTTGTTAGAAACCCATTAGGGTATTTTAATTTTTCATGTATTCGCTTTACATGACGTATAACGCCCAATGCATTATACGAACAATTCTAGCAGGTCATTTAAAAAGCGATGCCCTTTAAGACTCACTTGCCAGTGACCGTCTTTTTCTATTAATAAACCGGTGTTTATGGCTTTATTTAAAGCTGCTTGTTGGCTTTGCAATGGCTGATTAGTCAGCGCACTGTAGTCTTCAATCGGGCATGGTTCGACAAGGCGAAAGCGATTCATAAAAAACTCAAAGGCCAAATCGTCTTGCTCAACGTGCCAACTTTTGTACAAATAAGGTTTTACCATATCCATGTAGCCACGGGGATGTTTGACCTTTTCAGTTCGGGTAATTATGCCAGTTTTTGCATTGGTGACCTTACCATGAGCACCACAGCCAATCCCTAGATAATCGCCAAACCGCCAATAATTTAAGTTATGTTGGCATTGATAGCCCGGTTTTGCATACCCAGAAATTTCGTATTGTAAGTAACCTGCTTTTGTAAGTAAGGCTTGGCCTTGCTCTTGAATATCCCACAGAGTTTCATCTTGAGGCAGTGTTGGCGGTTTAGATGCAAACTGAGTATTAGGTTCAATAGTGAGTTGGTACCACGAAATATGTGGGGGATCGAGTGCAATAATTTGCTTTAAATCACCTAATGCATCGTCTAGGGTTTGCCCAGGTAAGCCGTGCATTAAATCAAGATTAAAACTATTTAAACCAGCCTCTTTGGCTTGCTCTGCTGCATGAGTTGCTTCGTTAGCACCATGAATGCGGCCAAGCGCTTTTAGCTTATCGTTTTGCAGGCTTTGTACGCCAATTGAAATGCGGTTTATACCCGCTTTTACGTACTCTTTAAAGCGGCCTGTTTCTACTGTACCTGGGTTTGCTTCGAGGGTTATTTCACAGTTATCGGCGAGGCCTATAAGGCTATCTACTTCGCTTAGTAGGCGTGTATAAGCATCACCAGTTAATAAACTTGGCGTACCGCCACCAATAAATATACTGTGAATTTTGCGCCCTTGCACTAAGTGCAAGTCGGCTTTTAAATCGTCTATTAAATGCTGAACATATTCGGCTTCTGGTATGTCACCTTTTTGTCCATGGCTATTAAAATCGCAATAGGGGCACTTTTGCACACACCAAGGTACGTGCACATATAAACTTAAAGGAGGAAGATTCACAGGCCGCCTTTTAGTTTTAGCTCATTAAGCAAAGCCTGCAATGCTTGACCGCGGTGGCTCACTGCATTTTTTTGTGCTTTTGTAAGCTCGGCGCTTGTACACTCAAGTGACGGAACATAAAAAACGGGGTCGTATCCAAAGCCACCTTCACCATGTTGGGTTTGTGTAATCTCACCTTCCCAACTCGCACTACAGATGAGTGGAGTCGGGTCGTCTGCGTGGCGCATTAATACCAACACACACCAAAAGCGGGCGCTACGCACTGGGTTATTGGCAAGCTCGGCTAATAGCTTGTCTATGTTATCTTGATCGCTTGCGCCTTGTCCTGCAAAACGAGCAGAGTAAACACCTGGTGCACCATTTAAGCCATCAACCTCTAAGCCGGAATCGTCAGCAATTGCTGGCATACCGGTAATTTTAGCTGCGTGGCGCGCTTTAATAATCGCATTTTCAACAAAAGTAGTGCCCGTTTCTGCTACATCGCTAACGTTAAAATCACTTTGTGGAACTACATTAATATTAAGTGGGCTTAGCATGTTGGCAAGCTCACTTACTTTGCCAGGGTTGCCTGTGGCAAGGACTAAAGTTTTGTTCATAATATTATTTATCTACGTAAAATTTTTGCTGAAATTGCAGTGTTTGAAATTGATTGCTTTGCTGTATTTCAATTTCAAAGCGAAGTATTTCTTCGTTTGTAAAGTCGACTTGGGCAAGATAATAAACTGACTCGCCTTCAATTACTTCTTTAAAGTTTAGCGTTTGTTTGTTACCAAGTAGGTTTCTAGCTGTGCCAGATAACGTTGCCTTTTGAGCTGTGTTCTCTGGATTGTTTTTTAACACAGAAATATTAACAATGCCTTTATAGCCACTGCGCTCAAGCCCATAAGCCTTGGCAATTTGTGGCTGAATAAAGGTTGATGGAAAAGCAATGTAATGTACTTGCCACGGGCCAAGTTCTTTATATTGCCCGCCCAATGTTTGTTCGCTGTGTGCGTTAAATGCGAGTGTTAAACAAGCAATAAAACAAAATTTAATTAATCGATTCATTGTTCACTCCAAAAAATATAAAAAAGAGGCCATAAGGCCTCTTTTACTTAAAACAAAAGCTTAAGCTAAAAAGTCCATTAACAGCATTTGCAAAAACTGAATACCAATAATTAATACAAGTACTGATAAATCTAACCCACCCATTGGTGGAATAATTTTACGAAGTGGCTTGAGCATTGGCTCAGTAAGCTGGTGGAAGACCGCTTCAATAGGGTTGTAGCCTTGGCTTACCCAGCTTAAAATTGCGCGGATAATTAATACCCAAAATACTAAGTTTAAGCCTTCTTTTATTACGGTAATTAGGGCTTGAATAAACACGGGTTGCGCAGCCCATGCGCCGTAAATTACCAACATTAAAGTACTAATTTTGGCAATAGCTACAATAAATGCCAGCAATAGTGAGGCTAAATCAAGCCCCCCTAACCCAGGTATAATTTTACGCAAAGGGTTAACTGCAAACGACGTTGCTTTAACCACAAATTGGCTCATTGGGTTGTAAAAGTCGGCTTTTGCCCACTGTAGCCAAAAACGCAGCAGTACCACCATCAAAAACAAATCAAACAGAGTACTGATCAAAAATTGCATGGCATTCATAGTGTAACCTTCAATAAAAAGTAGTTTTAAAGTTCTTTTTCCATTTGCATCGCTCGAGCAATACACGCATCCATGGCATCGCCAACGGTTTTAGTTATGCCTTCGTCTTTTAAATGCTCAACTGCGGCATGTGTAGTACCGCCTTTAGATGTTACGTTTGCGCGTAGCTGAGAAATACTAATTTCTGGTTGGCTTAACGCCATTTCGGCAGCGCCAAGTGCTGTTTGTTGTACTAAGCGACGGGCATCTTCATCGTTAAAGCCCAGCGCTTTAGCTTTTTCTTCAATGGCTTCCATAAACAAGAAAAAGTAAGCAGGTGATGAGCCTGTTACTGCGATGATGTCGTTAATCTTTGCTTCTTGGTCAACCCAGACCACAATGCCAGTGCACTCAAATACTTGCTGAACAAATTCATGTTCTTGTTGCGTTTCGCCAGCACCAAATAAGCCAGACACGCCACGCCCTAGTAAAGATGGTGTATTAGGCATACAACGTACAATTTTTACATCTTGCCCTAACATTTCGCGCAAACGGCTTACTGTTAAACCAGCAGCTACAGAGATAAATAGTTTATCACTGAAGTCGATGCCCGATTCTTGAAACGATTTACATAAGTCGCCCATCATTTGCGGCTTAACAGACAAAACAATTACATCAGCATCGCGTAGGGCTTCGTTATTGTCACTGGTGGTTTGCACCTTGAAATCGGCTGCTACCTTTGCAAGCTTTTCTTGGTTGCGGTTTGTCGCAATGATGGTGTTTGCGTCAAAGCCGTTTTTTACCATGCCACCAATAATAGCGTAGCTCATGTTACCTGTGCCTATAAATGCGATTTTTTTATCTGACATAAATCTGTTTTTACCTTTTAAGTTCGTGTTCCAAAAATGTCTGTTCCAATCCTCACCATAGTTGAGCCTGCACTAATTGCGGCTTCAACGTCATTACTCATACCCATAGATAGAGTGTCTAACTGTGGATATTGGGCCTTTAGTTTATCAAAGCAAGTTTGTAATTGCTCAAAATATTGAATTTGCGTACTTGGGTCGTCACTTTTTGCGGGAATAGCCATCAAACCACGCAACATTAGCTGGTCACATTGGCTAATAAATTCAGCAAGGCTGGCTATCTCATCGGGATGACAACCTGATTTAGCCTCCTCGGCGCTAATATTTACTTGAATAAGTACATTGAGAGGTTGTTTAGTGGTTGGACGCTGGGCATTAAGCCGCTTGGCTATTTTGATCCGATCAACGCTTTGCACCCAATCAAAATTTTCTGCCACTAAAGCACTTTTATTTGACTGGATAGGGCCAATGAAATGCCAAATGATATCGCTATATGTGTGCAGTTGAGCTATTTTATCTACAGCTTCTTGAACATAAGACTCACCAAACTGGCGTTGGCCATAATTGTAGGCAGCAACTATATCGTCGCTAGGTTTGGTTTTAGACACCGCCAGCAAGGTTATTTCATCTTTGCTTCTGTGCGTGTTTTTTGCCGCGTTTGAAATTCTTGCGTAGGCGCAAGTGAGTCGTTCTGCTATTGTAACCATATAATTATCAGCCAGTTGTGGAGTCATAAATGGATATTACCGAATTATTAGCGTTTAGTGTGCAACACAATGCATCCGATTTACATTTATCGTCGGGTGTTTCACCTATGATACGCGTAGATGGTGATGTTCGCCGCATTAATATACCAGCCCTTACAGATAAAGACGTAAACAGTTTAGTTTACGATATTATGAATGATACTCAGCGCAAAGATTACGAACAAAACCTTGAAGTGGATTTTTCGTTTGAGGTTCCTAATCTTGCTCGCTTTCGTGTTAATGCATTTAATTCAAACCGCGGTCCTGCGGCAGTATTTCGTACTATACCGAGTGAAGTATTAACACTTGATGATTTAGGTGCGCCAGATATTTTTAAAACAATATCAGACAACCCGCGTGGGCTAGTGCTTGTTACTGGGCCAACAGGGTCGGGTAAATCAACAACACTAGCGGCCATGGTTGATTACATAAATCAAAATAAACACCACCATATTTTAACGATTGAAGATCCAATTGAATTTGTTCACGATAACAAGTTAAGTCTAGTCAACCAACGTGAAGTACACCGCGATACACACAGTTTTTCAAACGCATTACGTAGTGCGCTGCGTGAAGACCCCGATGTTATATTAGTGGGGGAGCTTCGTGATTTAGAAACTATTCGCTTAGCGATGACCGCTGCTGAAACCGGTCATTTAGTGTTTGGTACGTTGCATACAACCTCAGCGCCTAAAACCATTGACCGTATTATTGATGTATTCCCTGGTGAAGAAAAAGCAATGGTACGCTCTATGTTGTCAGAGTCATTGCGTGCGGTTATTTCACAAACACTCCTTAAAAAAATTGGCGGTGGGCGAGTGGCAGCTCATGAAATTATGATTGGTGTACCCGCCATACGTAACTTAATTCGTGAAGACAAAATTGCACAAATGTACTCGTCTATTCAAACTGGCGCCTCAATTGGTATGCAAACAATGGATCAATGTTTAACAAATTTAGTTAACAGAGGTATTGTGACCAACACCGCAGCGCAAGCTAAAGCACAAGACAAAACACAATTTGGTGGTTAAGGAATTATAATGACTTTATCTTTAAACCGTTACTTAATCACTATGATTGAGAAAAAAGGCTCTGATTTATTTGTATCTAGCCGTTTACCTGTTAGTGCAAAAATAAACGGTGAACTAATTCAATTAGGCGATGACAAACTCACTGACGAAGAGTCTTTGCAGTTGGTTGAGTCTGCGATGAGCGAAAAGCAAAAAGCGGAGTTTCATGCTACTAAAGAATGTAACTTTGCTATTGCAACCGACGAAGGCCGTTTTCGTATTTCTGCGTTTTGGCAGCGCGATAGAGCAGGTATGGTTATTCGCCGAATTGTGACACAGATCCCCGATGTCAGTGATTTGGGCCTACCCTCGACACTCACCGACGTCATTATGGCTAAGCGCGGTTTAGTTCTGTTTGTTGGTGGAACAGGAACCGGTAAGTCGACCTCATTAGCAGCCTTGATTGGCTACAGAAACCGAAATCAACGGGGTCATATTTTAACAATTGAAGATCCTATTGAGTTTGTTCATGAGCACCGCAAAAGTATTATTACCCAACGCGAAGTAGGTCTCGATACAGATAGTTTTGAGTCGGCGCTTAAAAGCTCATTACGTCAAGCTCCTGATGTTATTTTAATTGGTGAAATACGCTCGCAAGAAACCATGGAATACGCATTAAGCTTTGCTGAAACAGGGCATTTATGTGTGGCTACACTGCATGCCAACAATGCCAACCAAGCCATTGACCGTATTATGCATTTGGTACCAAAAGAAAAGCATGACAAGCTAAAATACGATCTAGCCCTTAACTTACGAGCCATTGTAGCTCAACAATTAATACCTACCTCAGATGGTGAGGGACGCGTTGCCGCCATAGAAATATTGCTTAATTCACCTATGGTGGCAGAGCTGATTAAAAACGGCGATATTGGCGGCATTAAAGAGGCCATGGCTAAATCTAACGATATGGGTATGCAAACCTTTGACCAAGCCCTTTTTGAGTTATACAGGCAGCAACGCATTAACTATGCAGATGCACTGCATCATGCTGACTCACCAAATGACTTACGCTTGATGATTAAACTGCGTAATAACGAACAACAAGGTGCGGGCTTTTTACAAGGTGTAACTATTGATGGAATGGGGGATGACGATAACTAATTAGTTATTGTTATTAAAAAGCGTGACTTTCCAGCCGCGCTTTTTTAGTATTTAACACACCTAATTACAGCGTTACTCACTGTAAAATGATTCAAAAAAACTTTCTAAAATAATTACCGCAGACATATTATCTACATTTCCTTTACCTAAATTTTTATAACCACCTTGCTCAAATAAACGGGCTTTTGCGTCAGCAGTTGTTAGGCGTTCATCTTGTGTTTGTACAGGAATGCCATAGTGATTATGTAACCTGTTAGCAAACTTTTTAGCTTTGAATGTCACCTCTTGTGAAGTGCCATCCATATTAAGCGGTAAACCGACCACCATTAAATCTGGCTGCCATTCGTTTACTTGCACTGCGATATGATCCCAGTTTGGAATACCATCTTGCGCTTTTACGGCCTTAAGGCTTGATGCGCTGCCAGTAAGTTCTTGCCCCACGGCAATACCAATACTTTTAGTGCCAAAATCAAACCCCATTACGGTGCGCTCGCCTTGTGGCTTAAATGTTCTTTTTGTCATTGATAATGTTTTACTTAGGCTGCTTTTCAAGCCGTTATGTTAAAGGTTTACATAAAAAAATTCACTTGTAATAGCGTATCTATTTCCAAGTGAATTTATATTATGAACTTAATTTAGAAAGGGGATATTTAGGCATGCCCAGCTTCAGGGCTGAGCTGGCCTATATCAAAGCCAAGCATTGAAACGGCTTTTTCCCATCGTTTTTCAGCGGGCGTGTTAAAAATAATGGCCGGATCCGCTTCTATAATTAGCCAGCTGTTATCAAGCAGTTCTTGTTCTAATTGGCCTTGTTCCCAACCTGCATACCCTAAGGTGATAATAAACTGCTCAGGGGCATGTGCTGTCGTTAAACTTGCTAGCACGTCTTTAGAGGTGGTGATCATAATATCACTACTGAGCTTTTGGCTTGAGGTATACCCGAGCTTAGGGGAGTGAAGCACAAAACCTCTATCTGTTTTAACTGGACCACCTGCAAACACAGCTACTTTAGCTGCTTGCTGGGTTTTGTCGTTATCGATTTCTATTTTATCAAGTAGCTCACCAACGGTTACGTTGATGGGTTGGTTTATCACCAATCCCATAGCCCCATCTTCATTGTGCTCGCAAATATACGTAACAGCACGTTTAAAAAAAGGGTCTTGCATTGACGGCATGGCGATTAAAAAATGATTTTCTAATGACTGCATAGATTTCACCCTTTCAGTTAATGAATTTTGAGTATGGCACAGCCCTGTATTTTATAACTAAATAAGTTAACTGATTTTACTAAAATATTAATACAGCAAGTGCTGTATTAATATTTAAACGTTAAACGCATTGTGTTCAGTCACTTTTAACTTATTTAACTTAAGGCTAGACTATTTAGCTAATTTTCTCTCAATAGCATCAAAAAGAATACCAGTGATTGATATATCATACGCGGCTTCAATTTCACGTACGCAAGTGGGGGCCGTTACGTTAATTTCGGTGAGCTTGTCGCCTATAATATCTAATCCTACAAACACTAACCCTTTTTCTTTAAGTGTAGGTGCAACCGCTTGTGCAATTTTTAGATCTGATTCGCTAAGTGGACGCGCTTCACCACGACCGCCTGCAGCAAGATTTCCACGCGTTTCACCATTTTGTGGAATACGCGCTAAACAATACGGAATGACCTCACCATCAACAACCAACACGCGTTTGTCGCCTTGTGTGATCTCTGGCACATAATTTTGGACCATCGCAAAGCGGCTGCCATGCTCGGTTAGGGTTTCACAAATAACACCTATGTTTGCATCATCTTCTTTAACACGGAAAATTGAAGCGCCGCCCATACCATCTAGTGGCTTTAAAATAATGTCTTTGTGCTGTGCTAAAAATTCACGAATTTGTTTTTGGCTGCGAGTAACTAAGGTATCTGGCGTGTGTTCGCTAAACCACGCAGTAAACAGCTTTTCGTTAGCATCACGCAAGCTTTGTGGTTTATTAATAATTAACGTACCTTCATCTTCAGCGCGCTCTAAAAGATACGTTGCGTAAATGTATTCAGTGTCAAACGGCGGATCTTTACGCATTAAAATTACATCAAGATCGGCAAGAGCGATGGTGGTTTTTTCTTCTAGTTCGTACCATTTTTCTTCGTTGTTAAATACACGCGCCTTGGCAGCGGTGGCATACGATTTACCTTTACGAAGTGATAAATCATCCATCTCCATATAGTAAATTTCGTAGCCACGCTCTTGCGCCTGCATCATCATTGCAAAGCCGGTGTCTTTTTTGATGTTAAACCCACTAATAGGATCTGAAATAATACCTAATTTAATTGCCATGCGCTGTGCCTTAATCTATGTGTAATTACTACTAGAGTTTACTAATAGCTTTGATATGAGGGTGTTTTTAGCTATTTCAATTAGCTAAATCACCAAATTGTAGCTGTAATGCACTTAAGACCGTTAAAGCGGCTGTTTCAGTTCGTAAAACTCGTGGCCCTAAACGAATATCAACAAATTCTTGTTGTTTAGTTTGTGCCATTTCTTCGTCAGTAAACCCGCCTTCTGGGCCGACTAAAAACCGAACGCCGTCTTTAGGTACAGTAATGGTTTTAATGCTGTGTTCTGCGCGAGGATGAAGCGTGAGCTTTATCGCGTTAGTTGATTGCTCAAGCCACTGTTTTATGTCTATAGGGGGGTGAACAACTGGTACATAATTACGCCCCGACTGCTCGGCTGCCGCAATCGCTATTTTTTGCCATTGCTGATGCTTTTTATCAAGGCGGTCGCCAATGAGCTTTACGCCACAGCGCTGACTAAAAATAGGGGTGATTTCGGTAATACCTAACTCAACTGACTTTTGAATTGTAAAATCCATTTTATCACCACGCGAAACACATTGGCCTAAGTGAATTTTTAATGGTGATTCTATGTCGTGAGGATTAAACTGCTGTGGCATAACCACTACATTTTTTTTACTCACTTCTATAATTTCACTTAGGTATTCACCCCCTTCGCCATTAAAAATGGACACATGTTCGCCTACTTTCATGCGAAGTACTCTGCCTATGTGGCCAGCTGCATCGTCATCGAGTGACACGGGAGTGTTTAGTGTAATAGAAGACGCTTGGTAAATATGAGGAACTCGCATGTGATTTCACTTATAAGTTGGCGATAAAGTTATATACCGCTATGTTAAGTAAGCTGCGAGCTAGGTGCAATTATTTATTGTTTATTAAGTAACTCTGTTAACTCGATTATATCGACTGATGTATCTGCTATGTCGGTATGACAAGATAGGTGGTTTGAAAAGCCTTCGTCTTTTACAGGGCTAAAAGCAAAACCGCTTTCATCTTGAGTGACTAAAAAACGTTTTTCATGCAGTGAGTTATAAATAAAACGTTGTTTTTCATCAGCCAGTAAATAATCGGTTTGATTAAACAATACACCTTTAATGTCGTGATGTTCATGCAAATAACTGGCAAGCTCAGAAACGCTAATTTCGTTTTCAAAATCGCAATAACAATAATCTTTAATGAGTTCATCAAACATCATTTTAACTAACTGGCGAGTATTGGCACCTGCAATGACTAAGGTACTTGGGGCATCTCGCTTTGCACTATTAAAATAGTGACCAGCAAACGCTCTGCTAAATTCGTTATCTATATCGATTAATAGATAGTTAGTAACTTCAAATGGCATAATGTCCCAGTGCAATTAAGCAAAGTGTTATGTAAGCAAATTTTGTGTAAGCCTAAGCGAAAAGTGTTTAATGTTAAATAGAAAACATGCTAATTAGTAAATAGCCTATTGCACAAAAAACAGCAAATTCAATACAAGCAATACCTATGTTGTCTTGGTGATCAACTTCAAGTGCAGCATCAATATTGGGTAGTGATATTTTTTTTACAATAAATGTTAATGCGTATAACAGTATCCACATTACACCGCAATGCATTACCAGTGTAAATAGGTTTTCAACCATTTTACCGTTTTGAAACGTAGCACTCGACAAGCCAGCATAAGAGGCAAGCGCTAAACCAATTGATTTACCAGCATAGCGAATACCAATAGAGGTATTTTCTAAATTAAAATTACTTTGTAGCGAAGCGCCTTGATTGGCTTGTGCAAAACGATGTTCGCGTATTTTACTATCAAGTGCAAACATACCTTGCAGTAAAAAAAAGCTGACTAACGCGATTAATAAGTTACTGAAGCCTTGAGTGTGGGTCCATGTGTAAAGGCCTAAGGTCATAATGAAATTAGCTATTAGCATGCCAGAGTCTACTAAGGCGGCGCATACATTTTGTTTTAAAATAGCCGCTTCTTCGTTAAAACGATGCAAAATCCACTTTCGGTGAATCAAATGTCCCACTTTTATAAATGAAAACAACAGCAATACTAATATTGCTACTTTAAGTGGATTAGATTGTGCGGTACTTACACTTATTTCATCAAATAAAAAGGCAATGGTTGCAATAACAACCGAAATCTCTGAAGCAAAATTGATCCCCATGGCAAAGTTATCATGCTGGGCTAATTCATCTTTAAGCGCTTGTTTTAATTTAATTTGAGTTATTATTCTTAATGTAAAAATAGTTAAGCAAATAACAGCAAAACTAATAGTAATCGCAACAAAACTAGTGTTAGATAAAGATAAATATGACATGGTTATCCTAATTAGAGTTAACCTTTAAGGTTTTAATCATTCTAGTACGGTTACTGATGATATAAAAGAGAGGATTGATGAGTAACGCAATACAACTTCCTATTCAATTACAAAAACTTGGGTTAAAGCGCTATGAGCAGCTGTACCCGCAGCACCCTATAGAGAACGAAGTTGTAAGGTTATTAGCGTTAAGCGACTTTGCTTGGCGCTGTATTCAGTCTCAGCCTGATTTAAAAAGCGGGTTACTATGTGAAGACGAAATTAAAAGTAGAGACATACCTTCCCCCTTCGAAAACTTAACACTGGCAGATATAGACGAAGCACAATGTCATCAAATACTTCGCAAATATCGTGAAAAATACTGGCTTAAAGTCGCTTTTTTAGATTTATGTTGTAACAACCTAATTGCAGATAGCATTGAGTATATTAGCCTGCTTGCTGATAAGTTAATTCAAAGCGCTAACGAGTGGGCTCATGCGCAAGTGGCCACACTCAATGGTGAGCCTGTAGATGAGCAAGGGCAATCTTTGCCTTTAATGGTACTTGGTATGGGCAAGTTAGGTGGTAAAGAACTTAACTATTCTTCAGATATCGACCTTATATTTGCATACCCTCGTAGTGTTAAAACTCAAGGCGGCCGAAAAAGTATCGAGGCGCAGGTGTTTTACACAAAAGTAGCTCAAAAGCTAATAGCAGCACTTAACCAAATAACAGGGGATGGGCAGGTATTTAGGGTTGATATGCGCCTTAGGCCATTTGGTGAAAGTGGCCCGTTGGTCATGAGTTTTAACGCTATTGAAGATTATTACCAAGAGCAAGGGCGTGATTGGGAGCGTTACGCGATGCTTAAAAGTCGTTTAATTGGTACGCCCAATCATTACTGGAATGAATTTAATCAATTACTTAAACCTTTCGTATACCGACGCTATATTGATTTCTCGGTGATTGAATCGCTTCGTAAAATGAAGCTTATGATTGCGCAAGAAGTCCGCCGTAAACGTTTAACCAATAATATAAAGCTGGGGGCTGGCGGAATACGAGAAGTTGAATTTATTGTTCAAGCACTACAAATGGTACGCGGCGGGCGAGAGGCTAATTTACAGACGCAATCATTACTTAATGCGTTAAACCAGTTAGCACTAAACCAAGTCATTGATGACGAAGAAGCAAAAGAGCTGAAAAGTAATTATCTTTATTTACGAAAAGTAGAGCAATACCTGCAAATATTCGACGACCAGCAAACGCAAACTTTACCTGATGATGAAATAAACCAACAACGATTAAATTACCTATTAGTGCAACCAGACTTTGCAGCGTCAGTAAATAAAATTGAGCAGGTAATGGCGCAGGTGCACAATGAGTTTATTCAGGTAATTGGGGAAGAAACAGAGCCTCTAGACACGTGTGAAGGTGCATTTATAAGTGCGTGGGATCATTGTGATGTCAGTTTTTTAAATGAACCTAAAGACGAATGGCAAGAACCACTGCAAGACTTTAAATTACGTTTATCTAAAGTAAAAGTTGGAAATCGAGGGCGTGAGATTCTTGATAAACTCATGCCAGCCATGCTTAAACAGCTAAGCGACTTTAATGCCAGTGCCATAGTATTTGGTACTGTGTGCCAAATTCTTAATAAAATTATTTCGCGTACTGCCTACTTAGAACTGCTATATGAAAACCCAGGCACCTTAAAGCAGTTGGTTTCTTTATGCTGTCACAGTAAGTGGATTGGCGAGCATATTTCTCGCTATCCTATTTTACTAGATGAGTTAATTGACCCTGCCGTGCTTTATAAGCCAACACCATTAAGCGCCTATAAAGACGAAATACGTCAATATTTTTTACGCATAGAGCACGATGATTTAGAGCTACAAATGGAGTCGTTAAGGCAATTTAAGCAAACTCATCAATTACGTATTGCCGCAGCAGATGCAACCGGTGTTCTTGACGTAATGAAAGTAAGCGATCACTTAACCGCATTGGCAGAAGCCATAGTCGAACAGGCCGTAAACATTGCATGGCATAACACGGTAAAGCGCTTTGGCATGCCGCCAAACACTGACAATGAACACAAGGGGTTTGCCGTTATTGCCTATGGTAAAACGGGTGGTTTTGAAGTGGGCTACGACTCAGATTTAGATCTTGTGTTTGTGCATAATCACGATGGTTCGAGTCAAACCAGTGGCGATAAAGCAATTGATTCACGCCAGTTTTATTTAAAGCTTGCCCAACGTTTAATGCACTTATTTAATACGCGAACGGCATCGGGTATTTTATATGAGTTAGACACGCGTCTTCGCCCAGAGGGTGCCTCGGGGTTACTTGCTATCAATTTAGAAAGCTTTAATCACTATCAACAAACACAAGCGTGGACATGGGAGCATCAAGCGCTGGTTCGCGCACGTATTATTTTAGGTCAAGATGAGTTATCCGAGCGCTTTTCACAAATTCGTAAAAATATACTTTGTCAGTCGCGTAATACAGCTCAGCTGAAAGATGATGTCATTAAAATGCGAGAGAAAATGCGTGGTCACCTTGCAAAAGGTAACACGCAGTTATTTGACCTAAAACAAGATGCTGGTGGCATGGCCGACATTGAATTTATTACGCAATACCTTGTTCTTAAAAATGCACACGATAGCGAGCAACTAAGTGTGTTTTCAGATAACGTAAGAATTCTTACTGATGCTGCTAAAATAGGCTGTATTACAGAAGAGCAAAAGCAGCAGTTAATTAAAGCGTATATTGACTACCGTTCGTGTTACCACGTACTTAGCTTAGATCAACAAGGAAAGTTAGTTGAACGCGAGCAGTTTCTACAAGACATTACTAATGTGACTGCCATTTGGAAAGCGGTTTTTGAGCTGCAGTGATATTGATTTTTTAATCATATTCATTCGCTTTGTAAGCTAATGAGTTTTAGTGATGTGCTGATATAAAAAATCACGCAAAAGCGTGATTTTTATACAACTCAAATATTGAGTTTTAAACAATTAGCGCGCACATATTCAGAGGGTAATTCAGTTATAACAGCCGCTCTTTGCTTATTACAAAAGTAGGTATAGACCTCGTGTTCAAAGTCATCATTTATAGCTCTGCCTACTTGGTACAGGGCTGAGGTGAAATTACTGTCAACTCTAAAATGATCTTTAACAACATAGTCTTTACTTAAGTACCAATAGAGCTCAATGCCTTCGCTTTTAGCATACTCAACTAAAACATCTTTCAATGTTGAACCGTTTTCGAAGCGCCTTTGCTCCACGCTTCCTGTCCAACTTGCTGGCATGGGTGTAACAGTGCGCGTGCGCTCGGCTAAAACTCTATCGACAGTTTGATCTGGCTTTTTTAAACTCAATACGTATTGGTCGCGCTCTTTGTTGCTTTTAACTTGATTTCGAATCGAGGCGTAAAAGCGAGATAATCCTTCGGCAGCGGCATTTTTAGATTCTTTTAAATCTAATGTTGGAACATTTCCCATTAAAAAGTATGCAGCAAGCGCTATTAATATGACTGCAAATGACAAATACCTAATCCAAAACCACATTACAACAACCACCCTTATTTGTTCCTGTTATTGTTATACCATTACTATTTGTAAAATGAAGGAGTATTTTTATCTGGTCGCGTTTTAAAACGGCGATGTAGCCACATATATTGCTCTGGCGCTGCATTAATTGAGAGTTCCATGCGTTGATTAACACGCGTGACATCGGCTTTGTCATCACCGCTTGGGAAGTTTTCAAGCTCTGGAATAATTTCTAAATGATACTTTCCATATTCGTCTCGGCGGGTAATCAAACTCATTGTTTCGCAATTTTTACTGCCGGCAAACATCAGTGTACCTGTTGTAGTTGCAGTATCTTGCACTGCATAAAAAGGGACGAATTCACAGCGGTTACGGCCGTAGTCTTGATCGGGTAGGTAGTAGCACACTTTTTTATTTTTTAACGCTTTTAGCAAGCCTTTTACGTCTTTTTTACCGACCAAGTATTCATTAGAGCGAAGGCGACCATTAGTCGTAAAATACTCCATTAGTGGGTTGTTGTGCGGGCGGTAAAAACCGATACCCATACAGCCCAACCCCATTAATCGGCCTGCCATTTCAAGGTGTAAAACATGGGGTACTAGTAATAGTACGCCTTTTCCAGATTGTTGCACTCGTTCAAAGTGTTCAAGCCCTTTTAAAGACCCTAAAGCTTTTTTCGCTCGCCACTGCGGCCACCACCATGCCATTCCGGTTTCAACCATCGCAATGCCAGTGTTTTCCATATTTTTTAGCACCAATGCTTTTTGATCTTCGTCGCTCATATCAGGAAAGCAGCGTTTAATATTTACTTCGGCAATGTGTCGGCGGCGCTTCATGTATTTATGAACTAAACGGCCAAGTAGTTTACCCAGTGCTAATTGAAGTTTTTGCGGAAGCCAAGAAATTAGGTATAAGAAAAAAACGCCAATCCACGTTAGCCAGTATCGAGGGCCTAAAAAAGATGCTTTAAAAGGAGATGAGGTGACCACAAAAATTGCTCTAAAATTAAAAACGCTAGTTTAACGCTAAGCGCTGTAAAATACAAAAAGCCAGCATGTAGCTGGCTTTGTATGTGTTTTGTGACTGTTTAGGCTGATTTTAAACCCTGGTTTATAGCTGCTAGGTCTTTGCTTGTAAGTGTACCCGCTGCTTGCTTTAAGCGCAGAGTAGATAGCACATAACGATAACGTACATCAGCAAGATTACGTTTAGCATTGTATAGGTTTTGTGTGCTTACAAGTACATCAACAATTGTACGTGTACCGACCTCAAAGCCTGCCTCTGTTGCTTTTAAAGCACTTTGGGCAGATACAACTGCTTGCTCTAGCGCTTTATAGGTTGCAATGTCAGATACTACTTGATTGTAAGACGTAATAACCGTGCGGGTAATTGCGCGGTAATTGGCTTCGTAATCTTGGCTAGCTGCAACGTAAAATGCACGTGCTTGATCGGTTGCTGCAACTGTTGCACCCCCAGAGTATAAAGGCAGGCTAAAGTTAAGGCCTACTGAGGTTGAGTCTGCACGAGGTTGTCTAGTTAGGCTTGTACCATTTCTGTCTGCGTCTGTTAAAGAGTCGCCATAACTTGCGCTTAGGGTTAGCTTTGGATAGTGGCCCGCTCTTGCCAGTTTAATTTGATCTTGGGCTATATCTACGGTTACTTTAGCAACTTGCAAGCTAATATTTTTATCTTTAGCAATATTTAAAAAGTCGCTAGAGTCTTGAGCTGGCTTAGTTGTAGAAAATGTCTCTGTATTTAAAAAGTCTAGCTTAGCGTGGTATTTACCCGTAATTTCTCGTAGTTGCTCACGCGCTGTTTCTACAGCGTTATTGGCAATAATTTCTTGTGCAACAGAGTTGTCGAACTGTGCTTGTGCTTCATGTACATCGGTAATTGCCGTTAAACCAACAGCGTAACGTTGTTTGGTTTGTTCAAGCTGGCGTTCGATGGCGCGTTTTTCTGTTTTAATAAATTCAAGGTTATCAATCGCACTTAAAACGTTAAAGTAGCCTTCAGCAACACGAACAATTAAGTTTTGTTTAGCCGAGTCGTATTGAGCATTTGCTTGCAACGCTTGTTTGTCTGCAATGTCTAACGAGTTCCATGCGCCTAAGTCGAATAAGGTTTGGCTTAAGCTAAGACCACGGGTGAATTGATCAGAGTCGCTTTCAACTTTTTCATCCACACTTTCAAAAGAGGTTGAGTCACTTTTTGTGTAACCCATTGTTAAACCAATTTGCGGCAATAATGCAGCCATTGCAGTATCTGCTTGGTAAGATTGTGCATCTGCTTGGGCTTTTGCTTTTAAAACGGTAGGATCGTTGGCCGTTGCAATTTCAAAAACTTGTAGTAAATCTTCAGCGTTTGCTGCTGTTGTGCCTAATGCGCATGATAAACTAACTAGCGCCGCAAGAATGTTCTTTTTCATGTGTTGTTCGGTCCTTAGACAATTTTTATACTAAAACCATGGTAACCTGTTTTACGTAATAACTAAAAATAAAAAGAGTAAAACAGTGCGTCGAAATGTAACAGAATATATTAACGTACTTCAAAGTTTTTAATAAGTAGAGGATGCTTACGTGCCAGATAAAAAACTTGTTCAGTTTACGCATAAAGATGTCAGCGTAAAGCCGGTCAAAAATTTGTATAAAGGCTTTTTTCAGGTTGATTTGTATCAGTTTGAACATGCCTTGTTTGCGGGCGGTAAATCAGAACTTATTAGTCGCGAGATTTTAGAGCGTGGAGACGCCATTGCTGTGTTGCCTTACGACCCCATATCAGAAACTGTGCTTTTAATAGAACAAATACGTATAGGGGCTATTAAAAGCAAACATTCACCTTGGCTACTAGAATGTATTGCTGGAATGACTGACGGTAGTGACGATTATGAATCGGTCGTAAAGAAAGAAGCGTACGAAGAAGCTGGGCTTAATTTAACAGAGCTTGAATTTATGCTTTCGTATCTTTCAAGCCCAGGTGGTACAACAGAGCGGTTACATTTATATCTTGCACGGGCCGATTTAAGTGACGTTGAGTCTGGTGTGTATGGCCTTGAAACCGAAGGTGAAGATATAAAAACTCATGTACTTAGCGTTGATGATGCGCTAACTCGCCTCAACAATGGTGAAATGGATAATGCTGCAACCATTATTTGCATGCAGTGGCTTGCACTTAACCATGAAAAAATGAAACACAAGTGGACAGACTCTTCTTCATAGCCACAAATTGGCTCACAGTATAATGGTGGTATTTTGACAGTACAATTAGCAACAAATCGATATATTCAAAGCCTCCCAAAGTATTTAACGCTTTGTGAGCACAACTACTTACGACTTTTAAAATTGTTACCGGCTGAACGAACGGTTGGCAGTAGCCGAGAAGTAAAGCTGGGCAGCAGTGAGTTTGCGACTAAAGTTGATGGCAGTGCAAAATACACCATGGATATTTCGATTAAGCAGCTAAGCGGCATGGTAAAAGGGATTGCACCGCTTTATTTAACGGTTAGGTTGTATCACGATGCTAAAGTGGCTGAAATTATCCATCACGATTACCATCAGCGCATTAAGCCTTCTTATGGTTACCCTAATCCAAAAATGCATCAAAAAGATGAAAAATATCAACTTAATGCATTTTTATACGACTGGCTTGTCGCCTGTGTAGAGCATGGACAAGCAACATTAAATTGGGATGTAAATAATGGCTTGGTTTGATGACCCTTATCGCATTGATAAATCGTCGCTACGTATAGCACATATTACCGATTGTCATTTATTCTCAAATAAAGCAGGTGAGTACTTTGGCGTAAATACCGCGAATTACTTCGAACAGGCGCTGGCTCATATGGCTAAGCAATCCCTTGATTTTATAATATTTGGCGGCGACCTTACGCAAGATCACAGTGCAGAGTCCTATTTTTTATTTAGTGATCTGATTAACCAAAGTGATTTAACATGCCCTGTTTTTTGGGTTCCAGGTAACCATGATGATATTGCGCAGCTTAACCTAGTGAGTGGTGGGCAAATAAATCGCGCTAAACATATAGTGGCAAATGGCGTTGAGTTATTACTTATTAATTCAAAAGGGCCAACGCCTGCAGGGTGGGTAACAGGCACGCATTTGAATGAAATTACCGAACGGCTGTTTGCTTCGGCGAGTTCCAAAATTATGTTTTGCCACCATAATCCACTCCCCATTAATGGCTACTTAGACAAACACATGCTGGAAAACGGGCCACAATTACTCAATATATTAGTTAATAGCGAAAACGTTTTTGGTTTGTTTCATGGTCATGTGCATAATGAATACATGCAAACGTTTAGAGCGCTTCCCATTTACGCGACTCCAGCCAGCTCAGTGCAGTTTAAAAAGCACAGCCCTGACTGGATACAACAAGACCATGGGCCAGCATACAGGCTGATATGTATAAGCACGAAAAAAGACAATATAAGCACAGATATGGAAGTAGTATGGCTAAACGGGTAATCTATATTCATGGTTTTAATAGCTCAGATAAATCATATAAAGCTGTGCGCTTTGGCGAGCTTATGGCACACTATGACGTTGACTATTGTGTACCGTGCCTAAACCATGAGCCCATACAAGCCATCATAGCGCTTGAGCAATTACTTACACCTAATACTGTTTTATTAGGAAGCTCATTAGGTGGATTTTTTGCCACGTACTTATCGCAGCGTTATCAAATTCCTGCAGTGGTTATAAATCCCGCGGTTGCACCATACAGTTTATTAAAGCCGTTGCTTGGTTTAAATTATAATCCGTATCAAGATTATCATTATGAATTGAATAACAGCCACATAGCGGCTTTAAAAGCATTGGCTGTTGATGACTTAAAACACCCTGAATTGCTGTATTTATTACAGCAAACAGGCGATGAAGTATTAAATTTTCAGCACGCAGTAAATTATTATTCGCAATGTAAACAAAGGGTCGAGTTTGGTGGCGATCATAGCTACCTTGGTTTTGAACAAACCTTTGCAAGTATTGTAGATTTTCTTAAAATCACGTAAAACTAGTTAAGCATAGCCTTAGCGCATATAAAGATAAAAACTATGAGTGATCAAAATTATAACGCCGAAGCCATTGAGGTACTCAATGGATTAGATCCGGTAAAAAGACGCCCAGGGATGTACACCGATACTGTACGTCCAAACCATTTAGGCCAAGAGGTTATCGATAACAGTGTCGATGAGGCTATGGCGGGTCATGCAACTAAAATAGACGTAATTCTACACGAAGACAACTCGCTTGAAGTCAGTGATGACGGCCGTGGTATGCCCATTGATATTCACCCAGAGGAAGGTATTCCAGGTATAGAGCTTATTTTTACTAAGCTGCATGCTGGTGGTAAATTCTCAAACAAAAACTACCAGTTTTCAGGTGGTTTACACGGGGTAGGTATTTCAGTTGTAAATGCATTATCTACACGTGTAGAAGTAACCGTTCGCCGCGATGCACAGCAATATAGAATGGCGTTTGAAAACGGTGATAAAGTTGAGGATTTAAACGTTATAGGCACTGTCGGTAAACGCAACACCGGGACTACCGTGCGCTTTTGGGCCGATGCCAGTTATTTTGACTCTGCTAATTACTCCATAACCAAGCTTAATCATTTATTGAAAGCTAAAGCGGTGCTTTGCCCTGGTTTGCGTATTAAATTTGTTAATAAACAAACAAAAGAAACCCAAGAATGGTTTTACGAAACCGGTTTAAAAGATTATTTAATTGAAGCGGTTAAAGGTTTCGAAACGCTGCCACAAGACCCATTTGTAGGTGAGTTTAAAAGCGCTATAGAAGGTGTTGATTGGGCTGTGGTATGGCTGCCAGAGGGTGGTGAATCTATCGCTGAAAGCTATGTAAACCTAATCCCCACTGCGCAAGGCGGTACACATGTTAATGGTTTACGCCAAGGCTTACTTGAAGCCATGCGCGAGTTTTGTGAATTCAGAAACCTATTACCTCGTGGTGTAAAACTTACCCCAGACGATATATGGGAGCGCTGTAGTTATGTGCTTTCGGTTAAAATGCAAGACCCTCAGTTTGCCGGTCAAACAAAAGAAAAACTGTCTTCACGCACGTGTGCAGCACTTGTTTCGGGTGTTGTAAAAGATGCATTTAGCCTTTGGTTAAATGAACATACAGATACAGCAGAGTTGTTAGCTGAGCTGTGTATATCAAACGCACAAAGTCGTTTAAAAGCCGCTAAAAAAGTAGTGCGTAAACGCGTTACAGCGGGCCCCGCATTACCGGGCAAACTTACCGACTGTAGTGCAGCAGATAACGACCGGACTGAACTATTTTTAGTAGAGGGTGACTCTGCTGGTGGCTCGGCAAAGCAAGCCCGTGACCGTGAGTTTCAAGCAATAATGCCGCTGCGTGGTAAAATTTTAAATACGTGGGAAGTTGAGTCAGGGCAAATATTAGCATCGCAAGAGGTGCATGATATTTCGGTAGCTTTAGGTATCGATCCTGATTCAGCCGACATGAGCGGGCTACGCTACAATAAAATTTGTATATTGGCCGATGCTGACTCCGATGGTCTTCACATTGCCACACTGTTATGTGCTTTGTTTGTTCGACACTTTCCGCAGTTAGTAAAAACAGGTCATGTATACGTAGCAATGCCACCACTATTTAGAATAGATATTGGTAAAGAGGTATATTACGCCCTAGATGAAGATGAAAAAACCAGTATTTTAGCCCGCATTGAAGCAGAAAAAAAACGCGGTAAAGTAAATGTACAGCGATTTAAAGGATTGGGTGAAATGAACCCACTGCAACTTCGTGAAACCACCATGGATCCAAATACAAGACGTTTAGTACAGCTAACACTTGATGAAGAAGTTCAAACCATGGAAATGATGGATATGTTACTTGCTAAAAAGCGCTCGCCAGACAGGCGCCAATGGTTAGAAGATCATGGTAACAAGGCACAAGTATGATGATGCGTGTTGGCCACTAGGAGATAGAAATGAATAAACTACTAGCAAGTGTATTGTTACTGAGTTTAATAAGTGCGCCTGCAATGGCTAAAAACATACTAGACAAGCTTAGTGTTGCACCTGGTTTTGAACTTAGTTTATTTGCAGACGACGTTGAAAATGCGCGCCAAATTGCAGTATCAAAAAAAGGTATTGTTTACGCAGGCTCGCGCAAAGCAGGTAATGTGTATGCGCTTATCGATCATAATAGCGATGGCGTAGCCGATAAAAAAATTGTGATTGCAGAGGGTTTAAATATGCCCTCAGGGCTGGCTATTAAAGATGGTGATTTATACGTAGGTGAAGTGCATCGTATTATTCGCTTTAAAAATATAGACACCCAATTAAAAGATCCAAAGTTTGATGTGATCTACAACGCATTGCCATCAGAGCGCCATCATGGCTGGAAGTTTTTACGCTTCACACCCACAGGCGAATTGCTTATTCCTGTAGGTGTACCGTGTAACATTTGCGCCGAAGACGAGCGCTTTGGTCGTATCTTTTCACTAAACGTAGAAACCAAGCAAATTAAAACAATAGCGCAAGGTGTTCGCAATTCGGTTGGCTTTGATTTTCATCCAAGTACTCAGGCTTTGTGGTTTAGTGATAATGGCCGCGACATGATGGGCGATGATATTCCACCAGATGAAATAAACCGCGTTAGCACTGAAGGTGAGCATTTTGGTTTTCCTTATATTCACGCCGGTGCGATTGTTGATCCTGAATTTGGTGAAGGAAAAAATATTGCTGATTACACGTCTCCTGCGCTCGCATTGCCTGCCCATGTGGCACCATTAGGTATTCATTTTTACAACGCAAAACAATTCCCTGCAAGCTACAAAGAGCAGTTATTTGTTGCTGAACATGGCTCATGGAATCGTAGTAAAAAAGCAGGCTATAAAGTAGCTGTAGCCACAATAGAGCAAGGCCGTGTGACTAAATACACGCCGTTTATTACCGGCTTTATGAAAGACGAAACAACATTTGGACGCCCAGTTGCATTTGCAGAGTTAGGTGACGGCAGTCTGTTAGTAAGTGACGATTACGCCAATGTAATCTACCGCGTAAGCTATAAGAAAAACTAGGTAAGCTTTAATGAGTGATACAGATACCTTGCTAATGCAAGGAATAGAGCAACAAACAATGGGGCGCTTCACTGAAGACGCCTATTTAAACTATTCCATGTACGTGATCATGGATCGTGCTTTACCCCATGTGGGTGATGGCTTAAAACCCGTGCAGCGTCGTATTATTTACGCGATGAGCGAATTAGGTTTATCGGCCGCAGCTAAATATAAAAAGTCAGCCCGTACCGTGGGTGACGTACTCGGTAAATATCACCCTCATGGCGATAGTGCTTGTTATGAAGCCATGGTACTTATGGCGCAACCGTTTTCGTATCGCTATCCACTTGTTGATGGCCAAGGAAACTGGGGTGCTGCTGATGATCCAAAATCATTTGCTGCAATGCGTTATACTGAAGCGCGTTTATCTAAGTTTTCTGAAGTACTGCTTAAAGAGCTTGGTCAAGGCACTGTAGATTGGACACCAAACTTTGATGGCACACTAGACGAACCGGTTGTATTGCCCTCACGCTTACCGCATATTTTACTTAATGGCATTACAGGTATTGCTGTTGGTATGGCAACTGATATTCCGCCTCATAACGTGAGAGAAGTAGCCAGTGCATGTTGTTTATTACTCGATAAACCAAAGACAGAGCTTGATGAATTATTAGAGCTAGTACACGCACCTGACTACCCAACCGATGCCGAAATAATTACCCCAAAAGCCGACATTCATAAAATATATAAAACTGGTAGAGGCTCAATTAAAATGCGTGCGGTGTATACCGAAGAGCAAGGCGATATTGTGATCACCGCGCTTCCGCATCAATGTTCAGGCGGTAAGGTACTTGAGCAAATTGCAGCGCAAATGAACGCAAAAAAACTGCCTATGATTGCTGATTTACGTGACGAGTCAGATCACGAAAACCCAACACGTATAGTGATTATACCGCGCTCTAATCGTATTAAAGCTGAGCCATTAATGGCTCACCTGTTTGCGACCACCGATTTAGAAAAAAACTACCGCGTAAACTTAAATATGCTGGGGCTAGATGGTCGTCCGCAGGTTAAAGATTTACGTAGTATTTTAAGTGAATGGCTCATATTTAGGCGAGAAACTGTTCGTCGTCGTTTGCAGTATCGTTTAGATAAAGTACTCGCACGCTTACATATTTTAGAAGGCTTATTAGCCGCATTCTTAAATATTGATGAAGTGATTGAGATTATCCGTAGTGAAGATAAGCCAAAGCCTATTTTAATGCAGCGCTTTGATTTAACCGATATACAAGCAGAAGCTATTTTAGAGTTAAAACTTCGCCATTTAGCTAAACTAGAAGAGTTTAAAATTCGTGGCGAGCAAGATGAGCTAGCCAAAGAGCGTGATAAGTTAGAACTAACACTTGGTTCAGATCGTCGTATGTCAACGCTGCTTAAAAAAGAAATTCAAGAAGCTGCAGAAATGTATGGCGACGATCGTCGCTCACCCGTTATTGAACGTAGCGAAGCTAAAGCCCTTAACGAAAAAGATTTAATACCATCGGAGTCAGTGACTGTTGTTCTTTCAGACAAAGGGTGGGCACGCGTTGGTAAAGGTCATGACTTGGATGCAGAAGGCTTAAGTTACCGCTCAGGCGATGCCTACAGAGCTTCTGCTCGTGGTAAGAGTAATCAGCCCGCCGTATTTTTAGATTCAGCAGGGCGTGCATTTGCAACTGATGCACACAGTTTACCGTCGGCACGTAGCCAAGGCGAGCCTATGACGGGGCGCTTTAACTTAACATCGGGTGCTAACTTTGAGCATGTTGTTATGGCTGAAGATAACCAAGTGTTGCTTATGGCGTCTGATGCCGGTTATGGTTTTATCACTGATTTTAAAGATCTAGTAAGTAAAAACAAAAACGGTAAAGCGTTAGTGAGTGTGCCTAAAGGCGGTATTTTACTACAGCCAATTAAGGTGAGCGATGTAGCTAGCGATTACTGTATGGCTATTTCTAACGAAGGGCGAATGCTTTTATTTCCACTGCGCGATTTACCTAAACTAGGTAAGGGTAAGGGTAATAAAATTATTTCTATTCCTGGTGCAAAGGTACAGGCTCGAGAAGAGTTTGTGAAGGTACTGGCTGTTGTCCCTCTAGGGAGTAGCGTTACATTACATGCCGGCAAACGTAAGCTAACCCTTAAACCAACAGATTTAGAGCATTACCATGGAGAACGAGGTCGTCGAGGTAATAAATTACCGCGAGGCTTGCAACGTGTTGATGAAGCCGTTGTTGAGTTAACACCTCAAGATGAAGAGCCTGTTAAAAGTGTAACAGATGAATCATAAGCGTTGAGTTAAAGTATTACGGCCTGCAATTGCAGGCCGTTTTTGTTTATAGAGCTCAATTTTTACCATTTTATTGTTATATGTTGAGCAATTAATTTTAGCATTGACTCTATTTCAGCGTACAGTTGTTCGCTATTGTCTCGTCTGTGTCACAAAATAACGCTATAATAGTGGCATAGTGCGTAATGACATGCGCACCGCACACAATTGATTTGGAGAACGAGTTTGTTAGCTGTAATACGTGTTTTTATTATGTTTATGTTTATATTATTGAGTTGTATTTTTGGTTTATTACTTTCATTAGTCAGGCCTTTTCACCCAAATAATGTTCACATAATTGCAGGCTGGTTTGGTTCTATGGCCAAAATGATCGGTGTTAAATTAGTGCTGACACGCCATCAAGATGCTGAAAATATTGGCCCTGCAGTGTACGTTGCTAATCATCAAAATAGCTATGATTTATTTACAGTACCAGCAATGGTACCAAAAAACTGTGTAAGCCTTGGTAAAAAGAGTTTAAAGTGGATCCCATTTTTTGGTCAGCTTTATTGGCTGTCAGGTAATATTCTAATAGATAGAGCAAATCGTTCAAAAGCGGCTGGTACTATTTCAAAAGCAGCTGAAAAAATAAAGAAAAATGGTTTATCGGTTTGGGTTTTTGCTGAAGGTACTCGCAGCTATGGGCGCGGTTTATTGCCTTTTAAAACAGGTGCTTTTCATACCGCGATGAGTGCGGACGTGCCAGTGGTTCCCGTGTGTATGAATACAACGCATAAAAGCATTAAGCTAAATCGCTGGGATAATGGTACAATTTACATAGAAATGTTAGCGCCTATATCACTTGATAAAAGTATAAGTGCGCGAGAGCACGCTCAAAACGTACATACTGTTATGGCTGCTAAAATAAACGAATTAGATGCTCAAGTGAGAGAGAAATAATGGAAAACTGGCGCGAAATAAGTGAAGACATCGTAAGTTCATTACTTGAAGATGGATCAGATCCTGAAATACTTTATGAAGTAGAACACCACTTTGTGTGTGAAGACTTCCCTAAGCTAGAGCAAGCTGCATTGGCTGCTTTTAAACTAGGTTACGATGTTGAAGAGCCAGCAGAGCTTGAGCTTGAAGATGGCAGCAAAATTTGGAGCTTCGACATAGTAGTAGAAGCAGAGCTAGATGTAGACGTCATTATGGAAGACGTTGATAAACTAGCGGCGCTTGCTATTGAGTGCGACGTTGAATACGACGGTTGGGGCACTTACTTTCAAGAGTAATTAATAGCTCTATACAAATATCAAAAAAGGCGAGTATTTAACAATGCTTGCCTTTTTAGTTTTTAATTGATTGCTATATCAGGTTCATTTCAATACTTAATAAACTTGAAGGGCTAAATCTGGGAGGCAATTGTTTAAACTTAGGTATTTAGAATAACTAAACATTTGCCCTGTCATGACATGATTTTTCAGCCTCAAGATAGATTACTTAATACTTTTAGAGCCATTTTTTATTTTTAAAATACACGCCAATACCACCGGTAAGTATCACTAAAAATACAATAAATAGCGTAAATGCGTAAGGGTTGTCTGTTCCAGGTATACCGCCTACGTTAACGCCAAGCAAACCAGTTAAAAAGCCTAGAGGTAAAAACAAGGCTGCCACTACTGACATCACATACATACGTTGGTTTAACTGCTCAGAAACATGGTTAGTTACTGTTTGTTGAATAATTTGTGCGCGCTCTATTGAGCTGTCTAGCTCTTCAAGGTAGCGAATCAGTAAGTTAGTGGTTTCGTTTAGTTTTGCTTTATCGTCATCCAAAAGCCACTCATAATTACCGTTTACCATTGTAGTGAGTGCCTCTTTTTGAGGTTTTAAGTAACGTTTTAGCGCAATAGTTTGGCGGCGTAACTGCGATAGCGCTTGGTTGTCAAAGCGCTTACTTGGCTCGTCAATTTCTTCTTCAAAGCCATCAAGTGTTTCATCTAAAGAATTAATAACACTTTGCATACGTGAAGTCAGTTTTTGTGTAATAGCACACACAAGCTCAGATATAGAGCACGGCCCTTTATTATCCTTTAATGAAGTGAGTACATCGTCAATAGATAAAAGGCGACGCTTACGAGAAGTGATAACTATATTTTCGTTAATAAATAAACGTACCGACACCATGTCTTCTGGGCTTTGCGCCGGGTTTAAGTTTACACCGCGCAAAAACAGCATGTGTCCATTTGCAGACTGCGTGATACGTGGGCGTGTTTCATCTGCCGTAAATGACTCTAGCTCATAATCGGTTAAAAGCTCACAGTGTTTAAGCCAGTTGACTACGTCGGTTTGGCTATAATCCATATGGACCCATAATTTACCTTGCTCAGGTTGCCAGTTGTGAAGGTCTTCGCTGCTTTTAACAGCACGTGTACCGCCTTTTTCATCAAGCACTAGGGCATGAAGCAAACCATTAATCATAATAAGATCTCAAAAGAGTGTATTTTTAATACTGTAAACTATAGTGTATCTACATACCCAAAACATATTTACTTTTAATAAGTTAAAACATATTCAATTTAAGTAGAGTCATAGTGCTGATTTAATTTTATGCTCAGCAAGGCGCGCATTGTGTGATGAGTTACCTTAAAAGATCAATTTAATTTACTCATCGACTAGATAAATTTATTTCGTTGGTGTTTTTTCACCCGTAGCGTATAAACCTCTTTTTTACAAAGGGCACATTTATGACGACAAAAATAACAATAGGTTGGCGTGAGTGGTTAAGTTTACCTGAGCTTGGTATTGAGCGGATCAAGGCTAAAGTTGACACTGGTGCGCGTACTTCATGTATTCATGCTATTAACATTGAAGAATACGAAGTTGATGGCGAAAAGTGGGTTAAATTTATAGCTCAACCATTACAAGATGACGAAGAAACTCAAATTACTTGTAATGCTAAAGTGAAAAAAATGAAATACGTAACCAGCTCCAGTGGTGAAAAGCAATTGCGTTATTTTATAGAAACAACATTACACGCGGGTGAACATAGCTGGCCTATTGAAGTCACCCTCACAAGCCGCGCAACCATGAAGTTTAGAATGTTGCTAGGTCGAACAGCCATGGAGAATCGTGTCGTTGTTGACACGGCATTATCTCATTTATTATAAAAAGTATTGGGCTTATGCTGCAAAAAAGCAGCCATTAAGCACTAATGCTGTAAAATTTAGTTAAGGTTTTAACTATGAAAATCGGTATTTTATCTCGTAACAGAAAGTTATATTCAACACGTCGTTTAATCGAGGCTGCAGAGGCTCGTGGGCACGAAGTGAAAGTAATAGACGCACTTCGCTCTTACATGAATATAAACTCTGAACAGCCGGAAATTCACTATCGTGGTGAAAATCTGAAAGATTTTGATGCAATTGTGCCGCGTATTGGCGCATCAGTCACCTTTTACGGCTGTGCAGTTTTACGCCAATTTGAAATGATGGGGGTATACCCTGTAAACGAATCTGTGGCTATTTCTCGTTCGCGCGATAAATTACGCTCATTACAGTTATTGTCACGCAAGGGCGTAGGCATGCCTGTTACAGGTTTTGCGAGCAAACCTGATGACGTGAAAGATTTACTCGAAATGGTTGGTGGTGCACCGGTTGTGATTAAGTTACTAGAGGGCACACAAGGTATTGGTGTTGTACTCGCTGAAACGCGCAAAGCGGCTGAAAGCGTAATTGAAGCTTTCATGGGCTTAAAAGCTAACATTATGGTTCAGGAATATATTAAAGAAGCGGGTGGTGCGGATATTCGCTGTTTTGTATTAGGTGATAAAGTAATTGCAGCAATGAAGCGCCAAGCGCAAGAAGGCGAGTTCCGTTCAAACCTTCATCGTGGTGGTAGCGCAACGTTAGTACGTATTACCCCTGAAGAGCGTAAAACAGCAGTTGCTGCTGCTAAAGCGATGGGGTTAAACGTAGCGGGTGTAGATTTACTTCGTTCATCTCGTGGGCCTTTAGTGATGGAAGTTAACTCATCACCAGGTCTTGAAGGTATTGAAATAGCAACAGGTAAAGATATTGCAGGTATGGTGATTGATTTCATCGAAAAAAATGCCTCAATCAAAGGAACCGCAACTCGTGGCAAAGGTTAAAATTAACCGTCCTTTCGCTTTATTAGGTGAAAGTATTGGTGTTGGTGAACGCAAAACGTTAGCTTTAGAGGCTGCAAAGCTTTACACCCACTCACCTCTTAACATACCTATAGAGGTTGTTAATGGCGTAATGGAAGGCCCTGTACTTATGGTATGTGCCGCTATCCATGGCGATGAGCTAAATGGGGTAGAAGTTGTTCGTCAATTACTTGCTAAAATAGATCCAAACCAGCTACGTGGCACGCTTATCGCTGTGCCAATTGTGAATGTGTTTGGTTTTATTCATAAGTCGCGCTATTTACCCGACCGTCGCGATATGAACCGCAGTTTCCCTGGTTCTGAAAGAGGGTCGTTAGCGGGTCGTATGGCGTATATGTTTTTCAATCAAGTTGCAGTGCATTGCACGCATATTATTGATTTACATACGGGGGCTATTCACCGAACAAACTTGCCACAAATACGTGCAAATTTGGCGGATGAGGCTACTGCGCAGATGGCCAAAGCCTTTGGTACACCGGCGGTGATTGATGCCTCGCTACGCAATGGCTCACTAAGAAGTGAAGCAGCTAATTTAGGCATACCGGTTATTACTTATGAAGCGGGTGAAGCACTGCGTTTTGACCCAATTGCAATAGCCGCCGGCGTGCAAGGGGTTGACTATGTAATGCGTCATTTAAAAATGATGCGCGGCAAACGCCCTAAAAAACTACCAGAGCCTGTCATTGCAAGCTCTACAAGCTGGGTACGAGCTGAAGTAGATGGCATTGTGCGTGCTCAAGTATCGCTGGGTGAGCGCGTAACAAAAGGGCAAATACTTGCTTATATAAGTAGCCCGCTTGGTGACTCTGAACTTGAGTTACTAGCACCACGAAGTGGTATTGTAATTGGCCAGCAAACTATGCCATTGGTTAATGAAGGTGATGCAGTTTTTCATATTGCTTATTTTGCTCATGCTAATAGCTTGGTTGAGCAGCAATTAGAAACATTTATTGATGAAATAAATGATTTGGACGAAGAACTAAAAACTGCAGAGTTAAATAACTAACCCTTTAGTAGCTATTAAAAAGCCGTTTTAGTTATTCAAACGGCTTTTTTTATGAAAAATTTATGATTTTTTAGGGCCTATAATCCGCTTAATTACCGGCGTTTTTGATGGTTTAGGCTCTGCGTTTAAAACGAGTACAGGGCGCGTAACAAATAAATTATTAGGGTAAATGACGCGGTGCCCATCAATATGTTCAAGTACAACATTCATTAAGCCCATTTCGACAATTCGCCCTTCAATATGGTTTGCGCCATCAACAATGCGTACCCAAAAGCCAACACGGCAGTCGTTCTGAATAAACATTAATAAAAACGCGGTCAGGTTACTTAATAATGACCATGCTGCAAATAGCGCGACACCTAACATTGCAAAGAGTGACGAGCCCAGAACCAGTAGCCCTCGTAGTTCAATACCCCAAAATACTAACACTAAACACAACATTACAAAGGCGAGAATAATTTTAAGCAGTAACTCTGCGCGGTATTTACGGTGCAAATCTACTTTACCTTTAATGGCTTGCTCAAGTAACTTTTTAGTTAGCTTTAATAGCACTGGAAAAAGTAACAAGGCAATAACGGTCACGATGAGTTTATATTGATCGGTTATTAATTCTAAAACATCTAAAAATTCCAAAATAGCGCCTTTTGTAGTTATGTAGTAATTAAAAGTAGTAAATAAAGCAACACGTTAGGTTGAATTTCAACTAGCTTAAAGGCCTTAGTTTAGCGCTAAGTAGCAATTTAAAAAGATTTTTTTACACTGACAAGCCACTGCACAGAATCGACATCGTCGGCGCTATCTATGGGAGCAGCTATATCAAGGTGGATCATAGTGCCTGCATTTGCTCTACTCGGCGCTAGGCGCAAACCAACGCCCACATTTTTGAGTACATGATTATTTTCACCATTTGTTTGGTTATTAAACCATGCTCTACCAATATCTATAAAGCCCGCGCCACCGACTTTAAATAGTTGTAGTAAATCGTACTCCCAGTAGTAGCGTTTTTCTAGGCTCACTAAAAAGCTACGGTCGCCATGTTGGTAATCCATAGGGTAACCACGCAAGCCTGTTTCACCACCTAGGGTAAGCTGTTGGTCGGCGGTGAGGTTTTTTGCGTATTGCACACGGCCTTTTACATACCAAGATTGATCAACACTTGTATTTAGATAATATTGTACTTGCGATGTCGCTTTAAAGTTTTCGAGTTGCTTTTGTTCTTCGTTCCAAAACCCCTCTAGGTTCGTGCTAAAACGCCAAAGCGTATTATCGCCAGAAAAATGCGCTGTTTTAACATTAAGCGAATACACCAAGCGGCTATCGTCATCACTTAATGACTCATCTGAGTAACCGAGTAATGCTTGTGCATTCCAACCTAGGTTTAAATCTTCAGTGCGATAAATGCTGTCAAAATTACGCACCTTAATAAAATTATCCTCAAACCAATGGCCGCTAATATAGGGATAACTGTAGCTTCTATCTTTAGCTATAGGCTCAAACGTGGTTTGAATAGCATTAAATTTATGCTGCTCATCTACATAACCTAAGCTAATTCTCTGGGTCCATCTATTACTGAGTGCTTTTGAATGACCAATAAAAATGCGATTGAGATCGGTTGTTTGATCAAATTCACTAATTTCTTTGCCACGCCGATATAAGGATTCTTCTCGTTGTTCTGAATAGCTTAAAATACCGTAGCTGTAAGGTGTGTCTATGGCATAAAATGGATAAGTAAGCTCAAGTAAATGACGCTTACCATCGTTGTTATCGGCATACTCTATGCGACCACGGTAGCGGCTAGAAAAAATATTAGGATCGTCGTAAACAAATAAATAACCGCTGCGGTCGCTGTCGGTTGTACGAGAAAAAGACAACCTTTTACCCCAGCCAAACAAGTTTGATTCTCTAAAACCAATACTCGATTTATTTTCTCCACCGCTGCGGCTAAAGTTTATTTCTGGCAAGAGCGTCCATAAATCACGGGTAATTACTTTAACATCTATATCGCCATCACAGTTTTCTGTTGCGCTAATTTGTGCGTCGTATAGGTAGTTTTCTTTTCGCAGTAGACGCTCTGATTCAGAAAGCTTTTTAGCATCGTAAAGATCGCCAGAGTTAAAAAGCAGTAGGTTTTTGATTACTTCAGGTTCGGTTTGAATATGTGCGCGGTTAGCAAATCTAAACAATGCGTTATTTTCTTCTTCAAGCGCAGTGTTAAATACATTGAGTTGTTCTAGCGTAATAGTGGTAATTTTTGCATCAGGCTTTGCGGCAACGAGTAGCGTTTCATCGCTGAGCTGGCGGCGTAATTTTTCTTCACTCAAATGTATTGATGACTCAAGAGGGCAACTACCAATGTTTGAGGGAAATTGCTCAGCAAAGGCGCAAGGCATTAATATAAAAAGACAAAATAACCCAACACTATAGGGCGAAAAACACGTATTACTAACCATTAAGCCTCTTATCTACTGCGTAGCAAACGACTACCGTGATATCAGCTTACATCATTGTTATTTAATTGTAAGTAAAAAGCATGGGTGTTAACAAAATAATTAATTTAGCTTAAGTAATAGGCCAGCGCTGCTAATAAGTGCTCAGCTTCAGGCCCTTCGCCGTTAATCCAAATACTTTGACTGTAATGCTCGTAATTTAAATTAAACGTTTGTTGGCTATAAGAAAAACGCACCTGATGCCTATCGGCTCCCGCCGAATACTCGCTAATAGCGATATCGTCCGAATATAGGAATAATGTACTCCACAGTTCAAAGTCTTCATCGTGAGGTGGCTCAGTCGGGGTAATGATGATGCATTGGTGTGTGTGGTCGTAATCTATTTTGCTCATATTATGCTTATTGTGTGGCTAAGTAGTTGCGAATTGCTGTTAAAAAAGCACCGCCATATTTATTTAATTTGGTAAAACCAACCCCCGACACTTTTAAAAACTCACTGTCGTTTGTGGGCATTAGCTGCGCCATTTCGGCTAACGTTTTATCGTTAAATACCACATACGGTGGCACATCGTCGGCATCGGCTAGTTCTTTGCGTAATGAACGCAAGCGAGCAAATAGTTTTTTATCGTAATTAAATTGCGCGAGCTTATCTTGGTACACGTGTTTTGCTTGTAAGCGAGGTTCAGCTAATTGCAGTGCATACTCGCTTTTTAATATAGCGCGGGCGGCTTCGGTCAAGCGCAAAGAGGCGCCTTGTGTTATATCTTGGCTTAGTAATCCTTGGTGGATGAGTTGACGTAAAATACTCAGCCAGAACTCACTGCTTCTGTCTTTACCTATGCCGTAAGTACTTAACTGATGATGGTTGTTATCGCGAATACGACTCGTGTTCGCGCCACGTAATAGCTCTACAATGTATCCTAAACCAAATCGCTGTTCAGCTCTGTATACACACGAAAGCGCTTGTTGGGCAACAAGCGTACCGTCAAAGCTTTTTGGTGGGTTTAAGCAAATATCGCAGTTACCACATTGTTCGCGTTGGTATTCACTGAAGTAGTTAAGCAGTATCTGACGACGGCACGTTTGTGCCTCAGCAAAGCTTGCCATAGCATTAAAGCGTTGCTCTTCTACACGGCGACGTTGTTCATCGTCAATATCTTCAAAAAAGCGCCTAACGCGGCCTATATCGGCAGGATCAAAGTACATGATTGCTTCGGCGGCTAAGCCATCGCGTCCTGCTCTGCCTGTTTCTTGATAGTACGCTTCTATGCTTTTAGGAATGTCGTAGTGCAAAACAAATCGTACATTGGGTTTATTAATTCCCATACCAAAAGCGACGGTTGCCACAACTATTTGAATATCGTCACGGGCAAACCCTGTTTGCACAAACTGGCGTTGATCGTTGCTCATACCTGCATGGTAAGCCGCTGCATTAAGGCCTGCGTCGGCCAGTTTTTCTGCTATGTCGTCAACACGCTTTCGACTAGTGCAATAAATAATGCCACTTTGGTTTTTTTGTTCTTTTAAGTAGCGCAATAGTTGCACCATAGGTTTAAATTTTTCTTCTATTGTGTAGCGAATATTAGGTCTGTCGAAACTGCCTGTATGAATATATGGCTGCTGAAGTTTTAACTGTTCAACAATATCAAAGCGTGTGGCTTTATCTGCAGTGGCGGTCAGAGCCATCATAGGCACGTGAGCAAAGCGCTGCTTAAGTTCGTTTAAGCGAAAATAATGCGGCCTAAAATCATGACCCCAATGCGACACACAATGCGCTTCATCAATGGCAAATAAGCTTATTTTTAAATGCGATAATCGCTCTAAAAAATCACGTTGTAATACTTTCTCTGGGGCTACATATAATAGTTTAATAAGCCCTTGGTGAAGTTGCTGATAAACTAACTGCTGCTCTTCGCGTGCTAGGCTGTTATTCACATAAGCCGCTTTTACACCTAAAGCTTGAAGCTGCGCGACTTGATCTTGCATAAGTGAAATAAGTGGCGAGATAACAATGGTCACCCCTTCAAGAACTAACGCCGGAATTTGATAACACACGGATTTTCCGCCACCAGTGGGTAGCAAAACGAGTGTGTCCTGAGCATTTAAAGCGGCATCAATAACGGCTTTTTGGCCATCTCGAAATTCGCTGTAACCAAACACTTGTTTGAGGACAGTCTCGGGTTTTCGCACTAATGTGCTTGAAGGTAGTGTTGATGTATTCATTGGCGGGTATTTTAGTGTTTTTTTTATGAGATGTCTTTAGCTTTACGCTCGTAGTTTTACACAAGGTATGTTTTACTCGATGTACCTATTAATATCAGAGAATAATAATGAATAAAGAAATGTTAATTGAACAAGTGGGGGCGCTATTCGTAAATGGTATGCCGTTTAATCAATTTTTAAATATATCGGTAGAATCACTTAGTCCAGAACAAGCTAAAATTACATTCCCGTGGCAGGATGTTTTTATAGGTAACCCAGCCCAAAAAATTCTTCATGGTGGGATTATTTCAGCGGTGCTCGATAACGTCGGTGGTATGCTTGCTGCAGCAAGTGTAATAGGAAAACTAGACGATGCCGACTTACCCAGTGTGCATAAAAAGTTGGCAACACTGGGCACTATTGATTTACGCACCGATTATTTGCGGCCAGGAAAAGGGGATGTGTTTACCGCCAGTGCTACGCTTATTCGTTCGGGTAATAAAGTGTGCGTGTGCCGAATGGAATTACATAACGAGCAATCTGTACAAATCGCTTTTGGAACAGGCACGTATTTAGTTGGATAAAATCTGTTTGGCGAGTAAACTGGCGACCTTTTAAATCACTAAGTGTTTACTATGCCAATTGTTACTGAGCAGCGTAAAGGCGCAATATTTGCCTGCCTTGCTTTTGTTATGTGGGGTCTTGCTCCCATTTACTTCAAGTTAATACAACATGTGACTGCATTTGAAATTTTAATGCATCGTGTTGTGTGGTCAGTCGTATTTTTAATTTTAGTGGTAAGTGTTTTAAAGTACTGGCGTAAAATTAAGCACATTATAATACAGCCCAAACTGATGCTAATGCTGGTTGTCACCTCGGGGCTACTTGGTTTTAACTGGGGATTATTTATATGGGCGATTAACAATAACCATATGCTCGATGCAAGTTTAGGCTATTACATAAATCCGCTGTTAAATGTTTTATTAGGCATGCTTTTTTTAGGTGAACGCCTCCGAAAATTTCAAGGTGTGGCTGTTGGGCTTGCGTTCTCGGGTGTGATATTACAGTTGGTGAGTTTTGGCTCGTTCCCTGTTGTTGCTTTTTCACTCGCGATATCGTTTGCACTGTACGGCCTATTACGAAAAAAACTGCCCGTTGAAGCGTTGCCCGGTATATTACTCGAGGCGCTAATATTGCTGCCAGTGGCGGTGGTTTATTGGTGGATGATGACACCTTCTGCTACTTCAAGCCTGCCAAATAACGATTGGTTTACTAATTTACTTCTTATAAGTGCAGGTATTGTTACCACATTACCGCTGCTTTGTTTTACTGGTGCCGCTAAGCGTTTGCAATATACAACCCTAGGCTTTTTTCAATATATAGGGCCTAGTTTAATGTTTATACTTGCAGTGGTGTTTTACGATGAGGTATTTGATACAGAAAGGCTTATTACCTTTGCATGTATTTGGAGTGCCCTGGCTATCTTTAGTTGGGATTCTTATCATCAATCACGTAAGCGTAAAAAAGCGGCCATTACAGCCGCCGAAATTGCTTAACTATTGATTTAGCTAGTTACTTGATTGCGCCCAGCTTCTTTCGCCTCGTAAAGTTTTTGGTCGGCCTGTTTTAATAACTTATCCATTTGATAAACGGGCCCTGTAGAAAAACCTATTGAAATGGTGAGTTTTATTTTTTCTTTACTAAACTCTTGGCTGTTACTTGCTACAAAATACCTAAATCCTTCAAGTCTCTTCAGTGCTTCTGGGGTGTTTTCATCTGCAAAATAAACAGCAAATTCTTCTCCACCTAAACGCGCGACTAGATACTTTTCAAAGTATTTTTTTAGGCAGATAGCCAGCCCTTTTAACACCTGATCACCCGCATCGTGGCCATAAGTATCGTTAATAGATTTAAAGTGATCTATATCAATCATTGCCAGTGCACCGTTTGCCTTTTTGAGGCTGAGCTCTTTTAATGAGTTATTTGCTTGCTCAAAGAAATAACGACGATTAGGGAGGTCAGTAAGGTAATCGGTATTGGCTTGGCGTTTTATTGTTGCTATTTGCTCAAGCATGCCAACGTTTTGACTTAACCTGCAATAAAATTCTTCGTTATTAAACGGTTTATGTAAGTAATCGTTTGCACCATTTTTAAGAAATAAGCTTGATAGCTCAGATGAATCAGCACCAGAAATACCAATAATTGCCTTTTCATCGTGACTGTAAATTCTGCGAATTTCGCTACATAGCTCATCGCCATTCATGTTAGGCATTTCGTTGTCGGTAATGATCACTGAGATATCGGGTGAGCTAGCAAGAACTTCTAGGGCTTTTTTTCCATCTTCAGCTTCAGCTACTTGATATTTGTGACGTAATAATAAACTTACAATATAGTGGCGGGTTGATATAGAGTCATCAACAACTAAAACTTTTACATTTTCGTTTCGAGGTAAACGTTTAAGCTGCTTTTCAAGATATTGATAAGCTTGTTTATTTTCTTTAATTATGTAGTCAATAATAGGGTACTTTTCTACCGTGTTTCGCGTTTTTTTATCTATATTACCCGTCATAACAATGGTCGGGATTTCAGCGTCTACAGTGCAGGGGATAGCCTCTCCCATTGGTGCGTCAGGCAAAATAAAATCAACAACCGCACAAAAATAATCGTTTTGGCTAATCAATACTTTTGTTTGCGCTAACGTTTCTGCTACATCTACCTCGTAGCCTACCTTAAGCGCTATGTGTTTTTGCACAAGCGCTATAGCAGGTGTATCTTCAACTATTAATATCTTTCGCTTCACGGAACACCTAGGTCATATTATGCAAAAATGCTGCTTAATACATGTTGTAACCGTAAAAGCGCCAAAAAGCAAATTGGTTACATGTTTATAAGCTGTCAGATTCTGAATAACTTTCATGATTTATTGGTGCAGGGCTCGATATTTTTGAGCGGCCAAATAAGGTATGAAACTTTGTTTTACACGTCGTAAGCTTTAGGTATTTTAACCATGCTCGCTCAATCGGATTTGTGGGTTCTTGTGAGCCTGTTACTACGGCTACAAAATTTTCTTGGTGCTCATTTTGTGGTTCAATCGTTTTACTATATAAACCTTTTAAAACAATACCATGTTGTTCTAGTATACTGGCTTCTAATAAGGTGAAATTTCCGCTGCGGCTAAAACCACGTGGAAAGTTTTGATCATCATAAAATTGACGTTGGCTAACAAATGCTTGGCGTAGTAATGAAATGTTAATGCTCATAGCTATATCCTCATACCCTATTAATTAGTTGGAGTATGATGCAAGTTTGGCATTTTTTTAAACAAGTTATTTTTATCGTGAGGATAAAAAAGTGGATATCGATTTATTAAAAACATTTGTTGAAGTAGTGCGCACGCGTCATTTTGGTAAAGCCGCAGAGAACCTCTATATAACGCAGTCGGCGGTAAGCTTTCGTATTCGCCAATTAGAGCAAGGGCTTGGTGTTAATTTATTTATTCGTCAGCGTAATAATATTCAATTAACAGCGCCTGGTGAGCGGTTATTACCTCATGCGCAAATGATCATAACAGGCATGCAGCGCGCCAAAGTAGATGTAGCCCTTGCTGATAACATGCATAAACAAATTAGCTTGGCAGGGACGCCTAATATTTGGGATGCCTTTTTGCAGTTTGGTATTACTAATATTGTGTCGGCTATGCCTGGAGTCTCTTTAGTGGCTGAAGTTAAAGCTCAACAAGAAAGCACGCGATTATTGCTTGAGCGCACGCTTGATTTAGCCATTTTGTTTGATCCACCAAAAGTAGATGAGTTAGTTGTTGAGCGTATTTGTGAACTGCCTATTATTCCTGTAAGTGGGTATGACACTGCAACAAACGAAAACTTTTTTGATAATCAGTACGTGTATGTTGACTGGGGAACGACATTTTCACTTTGGCATGCACGCCAGTGTACCGGTAAAACGCCTCCTTACTTTAGAACAAGTACCGGACGAATTGCACTCGATTTAATACTACAATGTGGTGGTAGCGCATTTATTCCACATGTTTTGGTTGAGCAACATTTAGAAAATGGTGAATTATTTCATGTAAAAAATGTAGAAAATACGTCAAGAGATATATTTGTAGCCTACCATAGAGATAACGAACAAAAGGAACTGATAGAAACACTCATAAATTTACTACCTACTATTAAGGCACATGCTTAGTAATTGGGTTTTAAGTGGGTACATATTTGTATGATTGATGTTCATGTCCTTTTAATTTCATAAATAATGCAGTTTTATTAACTTTAAAAGTCAAAAATATTTCATTTGTAATATTTCTGTCATTTAGTGGTGACAAACTGCAGTCGTTTTAAAAATTAGTCTTTTGTGATTATCGAGGAAATAACATGAAATTTGTAAAATCGAGCTTATGTGTCGCTTTGCTAAGTGGTTTATCTTTTAATGTACTTGCTGACGTTGATGTTTACGGTAAAGCAAATGTGACTGTTCAGTCTACAGATGACGGCGAAGGGTCGTTCACTGAAATTAAAAGTAATGCATCTCGTTTTGGCCTTAAAGGTTCTGAAAAAATTACCGATGGCTTAGAAGCAGTTTATAAGTTTGAGTTTCAAGTTGACGTAACAGATGCAGATTCAAAAGGCGACGACGATAATATTTCTGCGCGTAACCAATATGTTGGTGTTAAAGGCTCGTTTGGTCAGGTAGTAGTGGGTCGTAACGACACTGCATTTAAACAAGCGCAAGGTAAACTAGATTTATTTAATGACCTTGAAGGCGATATTAAAAACGTATTCAAGGGTGAAAACCGTTTAGGTGATTCAATCACGTATACTTCTAACTCATACGAAGGTTTTAAAGTACTTGCTACTTTTATTGCTGAGGACGATGTAGACGCTGATAACGGTTACTCAATGGCAGTAACTTACGGTGATTCAGCGCTTAAAAAGAGTGCGGTATATGCCTCAATTGCAGCTGACAGCGAAGTAAATGGCTACGATGTAGTACGTGCGTCAATCCAAGGTAAAGTTGAAGACTTTAAACTAGGTGCTATGTACCAAACACAAGAAAAAGTAGACGGTTCAGCTGAAGGTGACGGTTACTTATTAAATGCAGCATACAGCATGGGTAAAAACACGTTTAAAGTTCAGTACCAAGCAATGGACTTTGACGATAGTGATGATAAAACAGCTATTTCAGTGGGTGTTGATCACAAGCTTAACAAAAACATTAAAGTATTTGGCTTTTACTCAAGCTTTGATATGGACAACAACGTAGACCAAGATTACTTAGGTTTAGGTATGGAATATAAGTTTTAACGATTAGTTAAAACACTCCCTTTTTAACCGCGCTGTTATTAGCGCGGTTTTTTTTGCTTTAAATTATTTACTTACCCGCCCATAATAGAGCTTCATTTGGAATGAGGTGCAATTCCTCAACTGTTCCCGCAACTGTAATTAGCACTGTGCTATAAGTCAGATACAAATCAATTTTTAATGAGCGGGCCTACTCATGCTAATTTTAATGTACTCCTTTTTGGTGGTTGCATTACAAGTGGGTACTCGTGTCTAGGACAGAGTATTGCAAACTAAAGCACCATTATTAAACGTTCAAGATCTCTCGTGGGGAATAGCAAATAAATCTATTCTCAAACACATTAATGTGCAAATACCCGAAGGTAAATTTGTGGGCTTAATTGGCCCTAATGGTGCAGGTAAGTCGAGTTTACTGCGTTGTTTATATCGTTTTAATAAGCCTAATGAAGGGATTGTAGAGTTTAATAACCATGATATTTGGCAGCTTAAAAGTGACGAATATGCAAAGTGCGTTGCTGTTGTTTTGCAAGAGGCGCCATCGCATTTTAATTTGTCGTTATTTGATGTTGTGGCTCTTGGCCTGACTCCTCATAAATCGTTATTTAGCTCTACATCACAAAGCGAAAAAACACAGATCACTTACGCTATAAAAACGGTAGGGCTTGAGCAGCACACCAATCAAAATTTTGAATCGCTCTCTGGAGGAGAAAAACAACGTGCGCTCATTGCACGTGCTATTGTTCAACAACCCCAGCTGTTAATAATGGATGAACCCACTAGCCACCTAGATGTTAAATACCAAATACAGGTTATGGAGCTGGCAAAATCTCTTGGTGTTACGGTGTTTGCTTCATTTCATGATCTTAATTTAGCCGCGGCTCTTTGCGATGAGCTCGTAGTCATTAAAAACGGAGAAATAACGCATACCGGTTCGCCCGCAGAAGTACTCACTGAGCACATGCTTGATGATGTATTTGGTGTATGCGCTCAGGTTAGTAATCATCCTCAAGAATCTCAAATGGGTAAAGTTACGCCTCATATTACCTACTTTTATGGTTATAAATAATATGTTTGCCATCCATGTACGCCATTCAGTTGCACTAATTATCTGTATTACTTTTACCTTAGTCAGTTTATTTTTAGCATTGAGCTTTGGTGCTGCAGATACCTCAATACAGGATGTATTTAACAGTTTTATTTATTTAAATGATGCTTCATTCACCAGCCGTATTATTTTCGAATTAAGAATGCCCCGAACATTATTGGCGTTTTTAGCCGGTGCGGGGTTAGCTATTGCTGGGTTAATTTTACAAACCGTGACACGTAACCCATTAGCAGATCCTTACTTATTCGGTATATCGTCAGGTGCTTCGTTTGGTGTAGTTGTACTTATGGCATTTGTAGGAATTAGCGCGGGTTTTATGCTTTCGGCAGCAGCCTTGCTTGGTAGCTTATTAGCAATGAGCTTACTTGTATTAATTGCCACAAGGCAGCAGGGCGGGCAAGTTGAGTCTATGTTACTTGCCGGTGTTGCGCTCTCGTTTTTATTTAGCGCATTTACGAGTTTGTTGCTTTATTGGAGTGAGCCGCAAGCCGTTGCAGCTATTTTATTTTGGACCTTAGGAAGTTTTGCACGTGCGCAGTGGGCAATACTATGGGTACCATTTTTAGTAATTACAATGTGCACCTGCGTAATGATTAGTTTTAGGCGCCAGCTTAATGCCATGTTATTAGGTGACGAAAGTGCCATAACCCTTGGTGTTAAAGTGAAACAATTTAGGTTAGTAATGTTAATTTTAAGCTCATTAATAACCGCTGTGCTGGTGGCAATGTGTGGCGGTATTGGTTTTGTTGGATTAATGGTGCCACATATTGTGCGTTTTTTTATCTCGCAGGGAACCGTTGCAGGGCTGTTAATAACTAGCTTAGTGGGGGGGACATTTATGGTGTGGGTCGATGTACTGTCTCGTTCTTTACTACAAAATCAAGAGTTGCCAGTAGGGGTGATCACGGCCGCTATGGGTAGTGCGTTTTTCTTAAGCTTACTCTTTTTTAGGAAGTCGAAGGTATAGCCATGAAAACACTCATGATACAGGGCACTACCTCTGATGCAGGAAAAAGCACCTTAGTGGCTGCGCTTTGTCGAGTATTTGCAAATCAAGGCATAAAAGTCGCACCGTTTAAGCCACAAAATATGGCACTCAATAGCGCAGTGACAAGCGACGGTGGCGAAATTGGCCGTGCGCAAGCTTTGCAAGCTATTGCTGCTAAGGTAGAACCCGAAACCGACTTTAACCCGATATTACTTAAACCCAATAGCGATACAGGCGCCCAAGTTATTATTCATGGTAAAGCGATTAGCAACATGGAAGCGGGTAGATACCACGATTATAAAAAAGTCGCTATGGATGCCGTCATTACATCACACGAGCGTTTAGCAAAACGGTTTGAGCTTTTATTGGTTGAGGGTGCGGGAAGCCCTGCTGAAATAAACCTGCGTGAAAACGACATCGCTAACATGGGCTACGCTGAAAAAGTAGACTGTCCGGTGATCATCATTGCCGATATAGATAAAGGCGGTGTATTTGCTCATTTAGTGGGAACATTGGCATTACTTAGCGAATCAGAGCAAGCACGTGTAAAAGGGTTTGTAATTAACCGTTTTAGAGGTGATATAAGTTTGCTGCAAGGAGGGCTTGATTGGTTAGAGCAATACACGAGTAAGCCTGTTTTAGGAGTACTGCCATACCTTCACGATTTAACTCTCGACGCGGAAGACGCTGTTGCAATAAACAATAATGTTACCCATGCAACTATCAATATTGCAATATTATTAGTACCGCATATTAGTAACCATACCGATTTTGATGCACTGCGTTTACACCCAAATATTAATGTTAACTATATACGTCATACGCAGGTCATTCCTGATGTTGATCTTATTATATTGCCTGGTAGTAAAAACGTACTTGGCGATTTAACCTTTTTGATAGACGAAGGGTGGGATAATCAGATAAAACGCCACTTACGCTACGGTGGCAAAGTACTTGGAATTTGTGGTGGCATGCAAATGCTGGGTAACATAATTTACGACCCTGAGGGTGTTGAGTCGTCATTAAAAAGTGTGGATGGGTTGGCCTTATGTGATTTTGAAACCACACTGAGCACGCAAAAAGTACTCTCTAAATTATCAGCGACGATGCAGCTAAATGATTTACAAACACCGTGTAGCGGCTACGAAATACATGCAGGTATTAGTAAAGGGGCCGCGCTTAATAAGCCATTTTTAACTTTTAATGACCATCCACATGGATTTAAAACCGATGGTTTTATAAGTGACGATAACGCAATTGCGGGCACTTATTTACACGGTTTATTTGATGAGCCCAACGCCACGATAGAAATTTTAAAATGGGTAAAGCCAGATTTAAATATTGATCCAATAAGTATTGATACACACCGCGAACAGCAGTTAGCGCGTTTAGCAACCATGTGCGAAACACATTTAGATATAGCGCAAATTACCTCGATTTATAAAGGGCACAATAATGACTGAACAAACAAACGACAAACACAAACAGCGCCAGCAAAAAGTAAAAGAACACGTAGATGCCCGTGTTGAAGCCGCGCAAGAGGTTAAAGGTATTTTTCAGGTTATTACTGGTAATGGTAAAGGTAAATCGACTTCTGGTTTTGGCGTGGTAGCACGCTGTGTTGGCCACGGTCAAAAAGCCGCTGTGTGCCAATTCATAAAAGGGACATGGGAGTGTGGTGAGCGTAATTTATTACAAGGCGCAGGAGTTGAATTTGCTGTAATGAATACTGGCTTTACGTGGGATACACAAAATAAAGAAGCCGATACCTTAGCAGCACAAGCAACATGGCAAGAGGCAAAGCGCATGCTTGCCGACAGTAGTATTAACCTAGTATTACTTGATGAGCTAACCTATATGGTGACTTATGGTTATATCGACTTAGACGAAGTAGTAAGCGCACTTAATAATCGCCCGGCTATGCAATCGGTTATTATCACGGGGCGCGCAGCCCACAGAACATTGACTGATCTTGCCGATACAGTCAGCGAAGTACGTAATGTAAAACACGCATTCGACTCAGGGGTAAAAGCACTAGAAGGGTTTGATTACTAGTGGTTAAATTGCTTTTTATAGGGTTACTGCTGTTTAGTTTACAGAGCAATGCAGTGGCGAACGCAGAGCCTGAGCTTAAAAAACTACGTATAGTTGCACTCGCCCCACACATAGTTGAAAACCTATTTGCCATTGGTGCAGGCAGCAATATTGTGGGTACCGTTGACTATGCCGATTATCCACATGAAGCAAAAAATATAGCTCGCATTGGCGGGTACTATGGTATTTCTCTTGAGAAATTATTAGCCTTAAAACCTGATTTAGTGATTGCTTGGAAAAGCGGAAATCAGCAGGAAGATATCGCACAAATAGAGCGCTTGGGTATTAAAGTTCATTTAAGTAACCCTACAACCATAGAAGGCGTGCAAACTGAGCTACTAACACTTGGTAAACTAACAGGGTACGAAAAGCAAAGCCAACAGGTTGCTAAAGCTTTTAAGCAAAAGTTAACCGCTATTATTAAAAACCAGCAAGGGAAGCAGCCTATATCTGGCTTTTATCAGTTATGGGCCGAGCCAATGATGACCATCGGTGAAAGCACATGGATTGGTCAACTAGTAAATACCTGTCACGTAAATAATGTGTTTGCTAATAGCACGACCCCTTATCCACAGATCAGCATTGAAAATGTTATTGTTACTAAGCCTCAGGTGATTATTATTCCAGACGAAAAGTCTAATACCCCGCAGCCAAATGTTAATTGGCAGGCTTGGCCAGAGGTACCTGCGGTTAAAAATAATCAGTTTATTCACGTTAACGCCGATTTACTTCACCGTTTTACACCACGTATGCTAGACGGACTGGCGGATATGTGTGGTAAAATTGACGCGTCACGAAAACAAATAAAGAGTATGCAATGAGCGACTGGGATACATTTTTACACAACGAGTTACAGCAACCTTATATGCAGAAAACCTTAAACGCAGTCGAAAACCGCCGAGCGCAAGGTGTTGCTGTTTATCCCCCTGAATCGCTCGTATTTAATGCATTTAATGTCACGCCTCTAAACGATATTAGGGTGGTCATTTTAGGGCAAGACCCTTACCACGGCGAAGGGCAAGCTCACGGATTATGTTTTTCTGTTCTGCCAGAGGTAAAAAAATTGCCACCCTCGCTTAAAAATATGTACAAAGAGCTAGCTACAGATATTGAGGGTTTTGTTATTCCTGAACATGGTTACTTGCAAACCTGGGCGCAGCAAGGTGTATTTTTACTAAATACTGTTTTAACGGTAGAGCAAGGACAAGCGCACTCGCATAAACATTTAGGCTGGGAGCAATTTACTGATAATGTTATTGCTCATATTAACGCGAACTGTGATGGGGTTGTGTTTATTTTGTGGGGAGCGCATGCGCAAAAAAAAGGAAAAGGCATAGATAGCACTCGCCACTCTATTTTGAGTGGTCCGCATCCGTCGCCGCTGTCGGCTCATCGAGGCTTTTTTGGTTGTAAGCACTTTTCGAAAACTAACGAACTGCTGTTAAAGCAAGGTAAAAAACCCATAAATTGGCAGGTTTAGTTAAATAAGTTTGAGCATTAAAAAAGCCCTCATAAATGAGGGCTTTTGTGTAATTGGTGGGTATAGAGATTAAAAATCTAGCTCATCAATTGCAATTGTCTCTGCAAAGTAATCAAATTCCTCTAATTCCTTACGTAGACGTTGTTTATCTTTTATTGCTTCTATTTCGCGCCATTTTCTTTTTTTGTTCTTCTGAGAGGTTTTTCTTTTTTCATCAGGACCTTCTAGTATCTCTAATATATCGTTTAGGCTATCCATGAACTTCTCCTATTGATTTTATTGACCTCAAGATTACCTATACCACAGGCAAAGCTAAAATAGAATAAAAAAGTGACAGAGATGTTACAAAGTTGTGATGGTTAAATGAAGATTTATACAAGTAAAGTATTGTTTTTAAATATTAACACTTGCAATACAGTTCACGAAAAAATTTAAGCCGATGAGAGTTATTTTTCTATAGATAAAAGATGTGAGGGAGGTCGATTTATTAGTCCGCAATTTACAGGCATAAAAAAACGCCGCAATTAATACGGCGCTTTTTTATTTTTTTCAGCAAATTACATTGCTTTAAAACGTGCTTCTAGCTGTTCTTGTGCATCAGCAAAAGAGCGAATACCTTCAGCTAGCTTTTCAGTTGCCATTGCATCTTGGTTATGTAACCAACGGAATTGCGCTTCTGTAAGCGGCTCAGGTTTTGGCTCTTTAGGAATATCACTTTCTAGTAAATATTCTTGTGCGCCTTCAAGGTTACCTAAGTCTTCTAAAAGGTTAGGGCTAATAGTTAGCTTGTCACAACCTGTAAGGGCAATAATTTCGCCCGTATTACGGAAACTTGCGCCCATCACTACTGTTTTGTAGTCATGACGTTTGTAAAATTCAAAAATGCTGCGTACTGATTGAACACCTGGATCTTGTAGTGGATCCGTTGGTTTTTCCATGCCGTTAGCAACGTGCCAATCTAAAATACGGCCCACAAATGGCGAGATTAGAAATACATTTGCATCAGCACATGCACGGGCTTGGGCGTCGCTAAATAATAAAGTAAGGTTACATTTAGTCCCTTCTTTTTCTAACTGCTCAGCGGCTTTAATACCTTCCCACGTAGACGCAACTTTAATTAAAATTTTGTCTTTGATTACGCCTTCTTTTTCGTAAAGGCTAAGTAATGTGTGTGCTTTATCAATAGTTGCTTGAGTATCAAACGATAAACGAGCATCTACTTCTGTAGAAATATAACCTGGTACAATTTCACTAATTTCTTTACCAAGTAATACAGCAAAATAGTCACATGCTAGCTCAAGTTGTTTAGCTGGCTCTTGCTCGATTTCTTTTGCATAGCTCCAAGCTTTATCTAGGTAAGGCTTATAAGCTTCAATCTCGCTTGCCTTTAATAAAAGCGACGGGTTTGTGGTTGCATCTTCTGGTTGATGCTTTTTGATCGCTTCAATATCGCCAGTGTCGGCTACGATAGATGAATGTTGTTTTAGCCTTTGTAGAGCTGAAGTCATTTGCTTTCCTCATTCCAAGCAAGTTAAAAGAATAATCTACCCTTAATATATAACATCCATACTGCAACAGTGTGACAATGCTTGATAGGTCTTATGTCCTTATCAATTAAAAACGGCCATGTATGAATTTTTAAGGGAGGATTTATTTAAACAAAACGTGCTTTTCGTTTCATTTAATGTTGAAATTGACATTAAATAATTTACAAGTCAATAGCTAACTATGATCACTGTTATTTCACCTGCAAAAAATCTTGATTACGACACGCCACCGGCAACCGATAAGTTCACTCAGCCTGAATTACTCGAGCACAGCGAGGAACTCATGAAAGTATGCCGTGAACTAACACCTGCGCAAATTGGCAGTTTAATGAAAATTAGCGATAAGCTTTCTGGTCTTAACGCTGCTCGCTTTAGCGAATGGTCTCAACCCTTTACCATTAATAACGCCAAACAAGCCGCGCTTGCTTTTAATGGTGATGTATACGGTGGGTTAGAGGCGAGCACGTTAACTGCAAGCGACCTTGATTACGCGCAAAGTCATTTGCGTATATTATCTGGATTATATGGCCTATTAAAGCCGCTTGATTTAATGCAAGCGTACCGACTAGAAATGGGCACTAAGCTTGAAAACTCACGAGGTAAAAACCTGTATGAGTTTTGGGGCAGTATTATTGCTGACAAACTAAACGAAGTAATAAAAGCACAAGATGCACAATACCTCGTTAACCTTGCCTCTAACGAATACTTTAAAGCGGTAGATAAAAAAGCGCTTAACGCGCAAATTATTACGCCGCACTTTAAAGACTGTAAAAATGGGCAATATAAGGTCATTAGCTTTTACGCTAAAAAAGCGCGTGGCATGATGGCGCGTTACATTATAGAAAACCAAGTAACGCAGTTAAGTCAGCTAAAAGAATTTACCGTTGCAGGTTATTACTTTAGCGCTGAGGCAACAACTAAAGAGTTAGAGCCGGTATTTATGCGCGACGAACAAAGCTAACGCGTTAAATACAGCTAAACATATACTCAAAAAGCCATGCAATGCATGGCTTTTTATATGCTGGCGCTAAACTTGCAAACATGGGTTAAGTATTCACATTATTATTTACTCATAGGTGCACAAAAATGATCAGCATACCCTCGATAACAGAAGCCGAAAAACTTATCGAAGAAAAACTCGGCGGTTGGTTTGATGTTGTTATAAGCCACATTCCTAATTTTATAGTGGCGGTTATTATTGCCATTGTATTTTCAATGTTAGCGCGCTTTGCTGGCAACCTAATGAAAAACATATTGCGCCGTTCACTCGACTCTCAACAAATAGCCGATTTAATGGCGTCAATATTTAAGGTTATTGTGCTGTGTGTTGGGGTATTTATAGCGCTGGATTTTGTGGGGTTAAAAGGTACGGTTACCTCTTTATTAGCCGGTGCGGGTATTGTTGGCTTAGCCATAGGTTTTGCGTTTCAAGATATGACCGAAAACTTGATTGCGGGCATAGCAATGGGTATACGCAAGCCCTTTAAAACAGGAGACGTTATAGAAACAGACGACGTGTTTGGTTCAGTACACTCAATAAACCTGCGTAATACGCTGATAGAGAGCTTTTACGGGCAGTTAATTTTAGTACCTAACAAGGTATTATTTAGGAATGTGTTAAAAAATTACACCACACTTGGAGTTAGACGCATAGAGGTACCAGTAGGCATTTCGTATGGTGACGACATTGAAAAAGCCAAAGAAGTTATTGTAAATAAGATTAACGATTTGGACTTTGTTATTCGTAAAAACGAAACCGATGTCTATGCCGAAGGCTTTGGCGACAGTAGCATTAATTTATTGGTGTGGTTTTGGATTAAATACCCAGGTGAACCAGACTTTATGACAGTGCGCCATAAAGGCGTAGTCGCCGTTAAACAAGCGTTGGATGAAGCTGATATTAGTATTCCATTCCCTATTCGCACGCTCGATTTTGGTATTAAAGGCGGTGAAAAACTCGATGCCATGATCAGCGATAAAATTAACCAGCAATCATCAAATAAAGGCAACGCTGGTAGAGCAGATTCAAGCCAAAACGAATAAATGAGCCATTAATATCAGTGGGAATTATTTACTCACTCGTAACGCAATTTTACATTTAAATACGTGTTGTGGGCTTAAGTAAAGATGACTTATGAGTCAAAACAGTTAAATGCAGCTTTATAAAGCTGCATTTTTTATGGCTATTTGTGCGCTTGAGAAGGTGAGAGCAGCGTTAATTAATTATTGATTAAGGCCTATTTAGCTTTTGGGGTGAAATTGGAAGCGGGGTATATGATAAATCGATAAGGCTAAGCCTATTTTGTAGTTACTTCCCGAAACCGACGATAATGCACATAAATATAAAACATGCAGTAACTTTTGAGTTCCTCTCATAGGTTGTTCTTTCTTGTTGCCTAAAGAATAGGTAATAAAGAGCAAGTAGGGCGTATAAGCTGTATACGACTTTAAGGTATACGTACATAGGCGTAGTCATTAAAATAATGCAGGAGTAGGTACTGAGCTTACTGGGTCACAAATCGCGCACCGTAATTATGTTGCTCCTTGATAGAACACGCTTTAATAATGGCAGTTAAACAGGCCTAGGCTTAATATGAATTTATTATTTAAAGGGCTGATTATTAAGGCAAATATTAGGTTGCAATGTATGCAATTTACAATTGGTATTAGGTGGTAAATCAGAGGTAATTAAAGCGAGTTTAATTTTTGTAGTTAATGTGAGTTGCAAGTAACTACTGGCACAAAAAAGCGCAGCATGTGTTGGAGCAACATGCTGCGCCTAGGATCAATTGAATTAATAAAAATGCGATTTAAATAACACTGATTTTGTTACGGATGATTTTAACACCATCCATATTTTCTAAAAACTTTTGAGCAAGCGCACGTTCAAAACCGGTTTGCGCTTGACCATGTAATACTACCTCGCCATCTTTAACCTGTACGCGAATATTGCTTAATGCAAAGTTGGGGTTAGTACGAAGTGTGCTGGTAATGGTTTGCTGAAGGTTAGGTTGAGTTGCTACGCTGCTGACTACGGCTAGGTGTGTTGCTGCACTCACTTTGGTAGCGCAGGCTAACAAAAATAAACAACAAAACGAAACTAACGCGATAGTTAACTTTAAGCGGTTCATAACTCAATCCTTTTATATCAATTAAAAATTTAACCAAACCATTAAATACTCTGGCTATTCTGTGTTTAATATTACAAGTTCAGTGCCAGTTTTAATTTATTGAAATATAAGGTTATTTTATTAAGTGGGAATTCAGGTGGGCAATAATTACATTTAAATGGGTAGGTGTTACATGCACCGGTTACATATGTTACACGTATTAAAAAGCCGGCATACGCCGGCTTTGGTAAATATGCTAAGTTACTTTTTCTTTTTAACTTTCGCTTTTTTCTTTGCTTTCATTTTTACCGGATCTTTGCGCTTTTTAACCGGTGGCTTAGCCTCTTTATGCTGAGGCTCTATTCCTTTAATTACACGGCGTTTAAGCTTTTGTTCAATGTAGCGTTCTACTTTGTACAAAATACCAATATCGTGCGCTTCCACTAATGATATAGCGATACCTTTTTTACCTGCACGACCCGTACGGCCAATACGGTGAACATATACGTCGGCGGTACGTGGCATATCAAAGTTAATAACGTGGCTAATGTCAGATACGTCAATACCGCGAGCAGCTACATCTGTTGCAATTAATATTTTAGTGCGGCCACTATGAAAGTTTTCCATTGCTTTCATGCGCTTGTCTTGTGGCATTTCACCTCGCAGCCAAGCGGCTTTTACACCGTTATTAGTTAATTCACCAATGAGAGTTTCTAAACGTTCACGGGTTTTAACAAACACAATAGCTTTACTAACGTCTGGGCCGTTAAGGGTATTGACTAAAAGCTCGAGTTTATGGTGGTAATCATCAGCAAGATGAACCCACTGGTGAATTTTAGCTTTTTCTTTACGAGACGACTCAGCTTCTAACAAAGCCGGATCGTTTAATGTGGTTTCTGCAAATCGCTCTACGCTGTCACCCTCAAGGGTTGCTGAGAATAAAAAGCACTGACGGCGGTTTTTAGCTTCGTCACAAATACGGCTCATTTCTTTCTTGAAACCCATGTCTAGCATACGGTCGGCTTCATCAATAATAAGCATTTCGACATGTTCAGCATGAAAGTTTTCAGTTTCAAGGTATTCCATTAATCGCCCTGGAGTGGCAATTAACACGTCGTTATTTTTTTCAAAAATTTCTTTATGCGTTCCGTAGTTAATACCGCCGGTTACTACACCTATTTTTAGGTGTGTACGTTTGGCTAGTAACTCACATTGCTCATGAATTTGATAAGCTAGCTCACGTGTTGGGGTCATTATTAATACGCGGGCAAAACCAGGTTCACGGCGCGGAAAATCCAATAAGTATTGAATAGCAGGAATTAAAAATGCCGCTGTTTTACCTGTGCCAGTTGGCGCAGACGCTAAAATATCACGTCCCTGAAGGGCTTCAGGAATAGCTTGCTGTTGAATACTGGTTGGCGTCTCGTAACCCATTTTGTTAATGGCATCGAGTAATTTAGTATCAAGATCAAATTCAGAAAATTGCATAGAGTGTCTAAAATAGTGGACAATTACCTTGATTATACGCGCTATGCTGCGCTTGGTGAATGAAAAGGTGAAAAAATGTCTGGTTTTGCATTTAAACAATTTAAGGTTGAACACGACCATTGCGCAATGAAGGTTTCAACCGACGGCATTTTGCTTGGCGCGTGGGCAAACTTAACAGATGCAAACACGTTATTAGATATTGGCACAGGCACAGGGTTATTGGCGTTAATGTGTAAGCAGCGCAGGCCTACATTGAGTATTACCGCGGTTGAAATAGATAAAAACGCATACAATCAAGCAGTACAAAACGTAGCGAATAGTCCGTGGCCCAATATAACTATTAAGCACCAAACTATTCAAAGCTTTAATAGTGATGCTCCCTTTGATGTCATCATTTCTAATCCGCCTTATTTTAATCACAGTCTAAAAGGCAATAATGCCGCCCGAAACACTGCACGCCACACTGATGGATTAAGCTTTGAGGAGTTAATTAACGCCTTTAAGCAACTAAGTCATTCACAGTCACGGTTTTGTTTAATACTGCCAAGCACTGAGGCTGAGGTATTTATTGAACTTGCCGTTAAACATGGACTTTATTTAAATGCACACTGCCAAGTAAAAGCGACACCTAGCAAACCTATAAGCCGCAGTTTAATGACATTTAGCTACCTACAATCACAAACCGACAATTCAACGCTATGCATCAGAGAGTTAAACAACAACTACACCACTGATTACGTTGCTTTGTGTAAGGCGTTTTATTTAAAAATGGCGTAACTATGTGGGAGATTATCTAATAATAAAGGATAGTTTACCCATAATGCATACGTATTCAGTTGTTATTTAATCAACCCCAAGACTAGTGTTAACCACTTGTAAATAACGAAGAGCATGTTGTTTAGCTCGCCAACATTTGGAAACACACACTATGAAGCTGAATAAAATTGTCACCACCGCCGGTTTAAGCCTAGGTTTGCTTTTGCCTAATCTTGCAGCTGCTGCACCCACTACGTTTGTTCATTTATTTGAATGGAGTTGGCCCGATGTTGCACAAGAATGCGAGCAGTTTTTGGGGCCAAAAGGGTATGCTGCTGTACAAGTATCTCCGCCTAACGAGCACATTACTGGTAACCAATGGTGGACTCGCTATCAACCTGTAAGCTACAAACTGCAAAGCCGAGGCGGTAACAGAACGCAGTTTGTAGATATGGTTAACCGTTGTAAAAGTGCAGGGGTCGATATTTATGTAGATACCCTAATTAATCATATGGCAGCTGGGAGTGGGAATGGCGTAGCGGGTAGCACGTTTGGGAATAAACAATACCCAATTTATAGCCCACAAGACTTTCATGAAAGCTGTAGTATAAATCCAGAAGATTACGGTAATAACCGTTATCGGGTTCAAAACTGCGAGTTAGTAGGACTTGCCGACTTAAACACATCTTCAAATTACGTGCAAAATACCATAGCGGCTTATATTAATGACCTTCAAGCTATTGGAGTAAAAGGCTTTAGGTTTGACGCGGCTAAACACGTAGCTGCTAGCGATATTCAAAGCCTTATGGCTAAAATAAATGGCTCGCCGTTAGTGTTTCATGAAGTGATCGATCAAGGATCAGAAGCCGTTGATGCCTCTGAGTACTTAAGTACAGGGCTAGTTACCGAGTTTAAATACAGTACACAACTCGGTAATACATTTAGAAACGGCTCGCTTGCGTGGCTAAGTAATTTTGGTGAAGGGTGGGGCTTTATGCCAAGCTCATCGGCGGTAGTATTTGTTGATAATCACGACAATCAGCGGGGGCACGGTGGTGCGGGTAATGTAATTACCTTTGAAGATGGCCGCTTATACGACCTAGCTAACGTATTTATGTTGGCGTATCCGTATGGTTATCCAAAAGTAATGTCGAGTTACGATTTCCATGGTGATACCGATGCGGGCGGGCCGAGTGTTCCCGTTCATAACAGTGGTAATTTAGAATGTTTTGCAAGCAATTGGAAATGTGAGCATCGTTGGTCATACATAGCGGGTGGCGTCGATTTTAGAAATAACACCGCCGGCAACTGGGCTGTGACAAATTGGTGGGATAACACGAATAATCAGATTTCATTTGGCCGCGGTAGCTCAGGTCATATGGCCATTAACAAAGAAGACGCAGCGCTCAATGCCACTGTGCAAACAGACATGGCGCCTGGCCAATATTGTAATGTATTAAAAGGTGAATTGTCGGGCGATGCTAAAAGTTGTAGCGGTGAGGTTATTTCAGTTAATAGTAACGGCACTATTAATTTAAATGTGGCACCTTGGGATGCGATGGCAATTCATAAAAACGCTAAGTTATCACAAGGTTCGACTTCAAATCCGAGTGGTGATTGGCAGCGTACCGTCATTTTTATTAACGCACAAACTCAAAGTGGGCAAGACATGTTTGTACGCGGCGGAATAGATCATACCTATGCCAATACAAATTTAGGAAGAAACTGCCAAACAACCAATGTTGAATGCGCGATGCCTATTCGTCATAACAATTTAAAAAATGCCACTACAAGCCCATGGAAAGCAAACGATAACTATCTAGATTGGTACGGTATTGAAAGCGGGCAAAGCGCCCAGGCAGAAGGTACCGCAGCCGATTGGACTACAATTGTGTGGCCAAATGCGTATGGTACACAAAAAACAGTGAGCAACGACGGTTTTGGCGTTACACCGCTTAATATTTGGGGTGAACACTACTGGATGCTAGATGTAGATATGGATTGTAGCAAAGCGGTAAATGGGTGGTTTGAGGTAAAAGCATTTGTAAAAAATGGTCAAGGTTGGGAAAGCAATATTAACCAAGCTAATATACCCTTTGCCAGTACTAACCATGTGGCACAGTGCGGAAAAATTAATATGTTTAAATTTAATAGCTCAAGTGTAGATATTCGTAGCTTTTAAACCTATTCGTTAAATTTAGCGTTGCACATTAATAATAAAGCCAAACACCTAAGTGTGTTTGGCTTTTTACCACAAACATTCCGCTTAAGCAGTTAAAGCGTTTCGCCGTACTCGGTCATTACTTGCTCAACCCAAGTCGCAATGCGCTCATCGCTCAGCTCGTACTGGCTGTCTTCGTCAAGGGCGAGTCCTACAAACTGTTTGCTGTCGGGGGTGAGTGCTTTTGAGGCTTCAAATTCGTAGCTGCTGTCGTTCGGCCAAAAGCCAAGTTGTGTAAATGTTTGTGTGTTTATTTCGTCGTGCAGCATACCCAGAGCGTCTTGAAACCACTGTCCGTAACCTTGCTGGTCGCCCATGCCAAATAAAGCAATGGTTTTACCATTTAGGTTTACGTCTTTGATGTCGTCCCATTTTGACTCCCAGTCTTCTTGTATTTCGCCAAAGTCCCATGTTGAAATACCAAAGATGATAAAGTCGTACTGCTCTGCATTTTTTAGTGGTTCGTCTTTAATATTGTGAAGGCTGACTATATCGTCACCAATAAGGTCACGAATTTTTTCTGCTGCCATTTCGGTGTAGCACGTAGTAGAGCCAAAAAATAAACCAATTTGCATCGTATTTATCACTGTGTAATTGCCTGATATGATAGGCTCAAGTTTACCGTAAGGTATTTTTAATTGATACCTTAGCAAAACATGAGAGCATAATGTGACAACGCTATCTGACGATTTTTCAGAAAATAAAAGCAGTATGAGCACCAATAGCGACTACCTAGAAACCTTTTTAGATAGCCTTTATTTAGAGCAAGGTGTAAGCGAAAACACATTAAGTGCTTACCGAAGCGATTTAGATAAGTTTTGCCAGTTTTTAAAAGGCGAAAACTTAATGGCGGTAACAGGGCACGACATTGAAAGCTACTTAGCGCATCGGGTTGATTTAGGCCTAAAGCCGCGCAGTACAGCGCGAAGTATCAGTGCGCTAAAACGGTTTTATCAGTACTTTGTGCGTGAAAAAATGATTACCGACACACCAATGCTAAATATTGCCCAACCCAAAGCGGGGCAATCGTTACCTAAAACACTTTCTGAAACTGAAGTAGAAGCGCTTCTTAACGCCCCCAATACTGAAGAACCCATGGGGTTACGTGATAAGGCGATGCTTGAGTTACTTTACGCCACAGGCCTGCGTGTCAGTGAGTTGGTTGGGCTACGTATGGAGCAAATTAACTTACGCCAAGCAGTTGTGTTTGTAAAAGGTAAAGGCAACAAAGAGCGTTTAGTGCCATTGGGCGAAGAAGCCATGCATTGGCTTGAGCTTTTTTTAAAAGTTGGGCGCTCACAAATGATCAAACACGCCACCGACTTTGTATTTCCGTCAAAGCGTGGTGTAGGCATGACTCGACAAACCTTTTGGCATAGAATCAAACACTATGCTATTTTGGCATCGGTTGAATCGCCATTATCACCCCACACATTGCGCCATGCATTTGCTACGCATTTATTAAATCATGGGGCCGATTTACGTGTTGTGCAAATGATGCTGGGACACAGCGACCTATCAACAACGCAAATTTATACTCATGTTGCTAATGAACGGTTAAAATCGGTACACGCGCAGCATCATCCGCGCGCTTAATTTGAAATTAAATAGTATTAAGCCGGTCAATATATTAAGTATTTTTAGGATAGAGAGAAGTTATGAAAAAATTAATGTTAGCAGGTGCCATGTTGTGCACAAGTATGAGTGCATTGGCAAATGACGTTGCAGTAACGCCAAATGCTAATGATCCTATTGTTACTAAGTTTGCGGCACTTGGCGTTACGGTTAAGCAAATAAATCCAAGCCCTGTAGCTGGTTTAAAAGAGCTAATTACAAACAAAGGCGTGCTATACGCAAGCCCAGACGGCCAGTTTTTAATGCAAGGCACGTTAATCGATTTAGACAACCGTAATAACCTAACAGAACAAGCTTTAAATAGCGTGCGTGCTGAAGGTATTACAGAATACGAAGAGTCGATGATTGTGTACAAAGCACCAAACGAAAAACACAGCATCACTGTATTTACCGATATTAGCTGTGGTTATTGTCGTAAATTACACCGTGAGCTAAACGATTTACTTGATGCGGGTATTACCGTTAAGTACTTAGCGTTTCCACGTGGTGGCCTACAAGGTTCAGGCTATGCAGATTTAATGAATGTATGGTGTGCAAAAGATCAACAAGAGGCGTTAACAGAAGCTAAAGCTGGTGAGAGCACCACGGCAGTTGCAGGCTGTAGTGCACCCATTGCTGAGCATTATCAACTAGGCCAAAGCTTTGGTATTAGTGGCACGCCAGCCATTATTTTAGACGATGGCACAATGATCCCAGGTTACCAACCTGCTGCAGCATTAAAAGCAGCGTTAGATGCTAATAAAGCATCTTAATAACGTGTTTACGCTTACAAAAAGGCCTTAATGGCCTTTTTTTGTCTTTTTAATACGACTCAATAAGTTAAAAAACCTGCATGAAAAAACTGATCATTGCGCGCGAAAACGTTAACGACTCGCACCTACCGAGTCATTTGCATCCGGTTATAAAACAAATTTACGCGAATCGTCGTGTGGTTGATGCCCAAGAGCTCGATAACGGTGTTGCTACGCTTCACGACTATAAATTGTTTAAAGACATCGACAAGGCAAGTGCATTACTCGTCGATGCGCTCAAAGCGCAAAGCCACATTTTAATTGTGGGCGACTTTGATGCCGATGGCGCAACCAGTACTGCAACCTTAATGCAGGGGTTGCAAATGTTTGGTTTTCAAAATTTAGATTACCTTATTCCAGACCGCTTTAGTTTAGGTTATGGCTTAAGCCCCGCACTGGCCGAACAAATAGTACAAATAAAACCCGATTTAGTGATCACCGTAGATAACGGTATATCCTGTATTGCCGGTATTGATATTTTAAAATCGGTAGGTATAAAAGTGTTGGTTACAGATCACCATTTACAAGGTGAGCAGCTTCCAAATGCCGACGCCATTGTAAATCCAAACAGGCACGAATGTAACTTTCCGTCAAAGTCTATTGCCGGTGTAGGCGTGGCGTTTTACTTATTAATTGCGCTAAGAAGCCTAATGCGCGAACAAGGTTACTTTACACAACAAGCGCCGCCTAATTTAGCAAACTTATTAGACATAGTTGCGTTAGGTACGGTAGCTGATGTAGTTGCGCTTGATGCAAATAACCGAACATTAGTACACCAAGGCTTAGCGCGTATTCGCAGTGGTAAAACACGCCCAGGTATCACAGCACTTATTGAAGTGGCTAACCGAAATGCAGCACGCCTAAGCGCCAGCGATTTTGGTTTTTCGCTTGCGCCGCGGTTAAACGCAGCAGGGCGACTAGACGACATGAGTTTGGGTATAGCTTGTTTACTGAGTAACGATATAAACCAAGCAAGGCGTATAGCAAGCGAACTCGACAGCTTAAACCATGCAAGGCGTGAAATAGAGCAAGGTATGCAAGCTGAAGCGCAAGCCGTGCTTGATAGGCTCGCCTTTAGCGACGATAACATTCCTGATGCTATTTGTTTATTTCAAGATGACTGGCACCAAGGCGTAATTGGTATTTTGGCTGGCCGTTTAAAAGAAAAATACCATCGCCCAACGGTTATTTTTGCTGGTGGCGAAAACGGCGAAATTAAAGGCTCGTGCCGTTCCATTGAGGGGCTGCATATGCGTGACCTACTCGAAGGGTTAAATACCGCCACGCCCCATTTAATAAATAAGTTTGGTGGCCATGCAATGGCGGCGGGTTTAAGCATAGACGAGCAAAATTTTAACGACTTTAAAAAAGCGTTTGATGCCGCAGTAAGTGCGCAATTAAGCGAAGAAAGTAAGCGTTGCATTGTGTTTACCGACGGCGAGCTGCCAAACGACTGCTTTACCATGGAGTTTGCCCAATTATTAAAGCAATCAGGTCCATGGGGGCAGCAATTTCCAGAGCCTGTGTTTGAACATACCTTTGAAATAATTCAGCAACGTATTGTTGGTGAAAAGCATTTAAAACTGGTGCTTAAACATCAATCAGGGCGATTAGTTGACGCTATTGCTTTTGGTATAGACGTAAAAGAGTGGCCAGATACCGCAGCACGCTTCGTTAAAGTGGCTTATCAACTTGATATAAACGAGTTTAGAGGTAAATTTAGCTTGCAGCTAATTGTACGAGAACTTGAAAAAGTGCACTAAAAAATATGCACAATACATGCATAAAAGGCTAATAAAGCGCGCGATTTTTTGTTAAAATCGGGCGTTTTTATCATTTGACGATAATTTATTGCGGGTATTCCTCAAGTCGGGCCGTAATAATCTAGCCATTTTGGAGTAATGTACATGTTTGAAGTGAATCCTGTGATTAATCAAATCAAGGAAATTCGCGATCGTACTGAACTGCTTCGGGGGTACCTTTGACTACGCTCTTAAACAAGAGCGCCTAGAAGAAGTTAACGCCGAACTTGAAGATTCAGCTGTATGGAATGAACCTGAACGCGCACAGGCACTTGGCCGTGAAAAGTCAGCATTAGAGGCGGTTGTTGAAACAATCGACAACTTAGTTGCTGGCGCTGATGACGTTGAAGGCTTGCTTGAGCTTGCAATAGAAGCGGAAGACGAAGACACCTTTGACGAAGCAAATGCAGAGCTTGAAGGCCTAAACGAGCAATTAGAAGGTTTAGAGTTTCGTCGAATGTTTTCGGGCACGCACGACGCAAATGATGCATACCTTGATTTACAATCAGGTTCAGGCGGCACTGAAGCTCAAGACTGGTGTAACATGTTACTTCGCATGTACCTACGCTGGGGCGAAGCAAAAGGCTTTAAAGTTGAGCTAGTAGAAGCAACCGATGGCGATGTAGCTGGAATAAAAGGCGCAACAGTTCGCTTTGTTGGTGAATACGCTTACGGTTGGTTACGTACAGAAACAGGCGTACACCGTTTAGTTCGTAAAAGCCCATTTGACTCAAGTGGCCGTCGTCATACATCTTTTGCCTCTGCGTTTGTATACCCAGAGATAGACGACAATATTGAAATTGATATTAATCCGTCTGACTTACGTATAGACGTGTACCGTGCATCGGGCGCAGGTGGTCAGCACGTTAACACCACCGAATCGGCAGTACGTATTACTCACGTGCCTACAAATACGGTAGTGCAATGTCAAAACGAGCGTTCGCAGCATAAAAATAAAGCCCAAGCAATGAAGCAATTAAAAGCTAAATTATTTGAGCTTGAGCTACAGCAGCAAAATGCTGAAAAACAAACGCAAGAAGATGCAAAATCAGATATTGGTTGGGGCAGTCAAATTCGTTCATACGTTCTTGATGACTCGCGCATTAAAGATTTACGCACCGGCGTTGAAAACCGCAATACCCAATCGGTACTTGACGGTAACCTAGACAAATTTATTGAAGCCAGCCTTAAATCTGGCCTATAACCACCAAGCTAATAAAGAGCTAAAAAATGACTGATAAAATCCAAGACGAAAACAAGTTAATCGCTGAGCGTCGCGGCAAGTTAGATGCTATCCGCGAAAATTGCCCAGCCAACGGTCATCCAAACCAATTCCGTCGTGAACATTACACGGCTGATTTGCAAGCTGAGTTTGGTGATAAAACAAAAGAAGAATTAATTGAGCTACAGCACGTAGTATCAATTGCTGGTCGTATTCTTGCTAAGCGTGGTCCATTTATGTCTATTCAAGACATGAAGGGCCGTGTACAAGTTTACGCATCAAAAGACGTACAAAAAGACTTAAAAGCAAAATATGGTCAGCTTGATATTGGCGACATTATTGGTGTTAAAGGTCCACTTAATAAATCAGGCAAAGGCGATTTATACGTAGATATGGCCGAGTACGAATTACTTACTAAGTCATTACGCCCATTACCAGAAAAATTTCATGGCCTTTCAGACCAAGAAACAAAATACCGCCAACGCTATGTTGATTTAATTACTAACGAAGCGACGCGTGAAACTTTCCGTATTCGTTCGCAAGTAGTTGAAGGCATTCGTCGCTTCTTAGCAGATCGTGACTTTATGGAAGTAGAAACGCCAATGCTGCAGGTTATTCCTGGCGGTGCGTCTGCGCGTCCGTTTGTGACTCATCATAACGCGCTTGATATCGACATGTATTTACGTATAGCGCCTGAGCTTTACCTTAAGCGTTTAGTGGTAGGTGGTTTTGACCGCGTATTTGAAATTAACCGTAACTTCCGTAACGAGGGGTTATCAACGCGTCACAACCCAGAATTCACTATGATTGAGTTCTACCAAGCATACGCCGATTACATCGACCTGATGAACATCACCGAAGACATGCTACGTACAGTTGCAACAAACGTTTTAGGCAGCCCAATTGTTGTTAATACAACAAAAGACGAAAACGGCGAAGTAATCGACTCAGTAGAGTACGACTTTGGTAAGCCATTTGAGCGCCTAAGCATGGCTGATGCTATCTTAAAATATAACCCTGAGTTTGATGCTGCGGTATTTAATGACCCAGAAAACCACTTTGAAGAATTAAAAGCGTACGCGAAACAAGTGCACGTTAAAATTCCTGAAAACTGTGTGTGGGGCCCAGGCAAGTTTTTATGTGAAATATTTGAAGAAACGGCTGAGCACATGCTTATCCAACCTACATTTATTACAGGTTACCCATGGGAAGTATCGCCACTGGCGCGTCGTAACGACGAAAACCCATTTGTTACCGACCGCTTTGAGTTTTTTGTTGGTGGACGTGAGCTTGCAAATGGTTTCTCGGAGCTTAACGATGCGCAAGACCAAGCAGAACGCTTTACTCGCCAAGTTGAAGAAAAAGACGCAGGCGATGATGAAGCAATGCATTACGATGAAGATTACATACGCGCACTAGAGTACGGTTTACCGCCTACTGCTGGTGAGGGTATTGGTATTGACCGATTAGTCATGTTGTTTACTGACTCATCTACAATTAAAGATGTTATTTTATTCCCGCATATGCGTCCGCAAGCTGACTAAGCTTAACGAATAATAACACCTTGAAACGCCGCTTAATTGCGGCGTTTTTGTTTTAATTTTGTTTATTCATAGCTAATAAGACCATTATTCATATATTAAGCTGTTGATATTTAGTTGTAATTTTTTATGAAAATTTTTATGTGCATGTAAAAAATTAATGAGTAACTTTTAAACATTATGTTGTATTTTTGTAACTTTGTTAGCTACAATACGGCCAAATTTTAAACGGCCTAACTTTTAGGTGCTGTAAATAATAAAAACGGATTTATAAAATAATAAAATGACAGATAAAACTATCGAAGAGTCGGAAGAACTCAGTCAAACCGAGCGAGAGCGAGAGGCGTTTTACCGAGTATGTATTGCCGAGTTTCAACAACTAGGTTATCAAGAGCAGTACCTAGCTAGTTTAAAAGATAAATGTGCACCAACCGCAACCGACGACACACTTACGCCTAACGAAGAGAGTTGATTAGCTTAAAAATTAGGCTTCTTTCATATAAAAACATAACATATGTGTGTTCTGTAACCATATAGACACTTTTGATAGAAAAGTGTTTGACATATTTTCTGAAATCTTTATTATACGCCCCACAAGACGGAGAGGTGTCCGAGTGGCCGAAGGAGCTCCCCTGCTAAGGGAGTATAGAGTTTGTAGCTCTATCGAGGGTTCGAATCCCTCCCTCTCCACCATTTTTTAAATGGCGAAATCTTGTAAACGTAAAGATGGGCGCATAGCTCAGCTGGATAGAGTACCTGGCTACGAACCAGGCGGTCGGAGGTTCGAATCCTCCTGCGCCCACCACTCTTTACACACTCTGCTTAGAGTATAAATAAGTTAAAGTGTTTGGTTTGAAACCAAATCGGTCGGAGGTTCATTCTTACAAGATACGTCCTGCTTCCAGCACTTTTTACACACTCTGCTTAGAGTATAAAAAAGCAAATAGTAAAAGTGGGCGCATAGCTCAGCTGGATAGAGTACCTGGCTACGAACCAGGCGGTCGGAGGTTCGAATCCTCCTGCGCCCACCACTTTTACACACTCTGCTTAGAGTATAAACAAGTAAAAAAGAATGAAAGTGGGCGCATAGCTCAGCTGGATAGAGTACCTGGCTACGAACCAGGCGGTCGGAGGTTCGAATCCTCCTGCGCCCACCACTTTCATACATAAACCGACACTAAGTCGGTTTTTTTGTGCCTGAAATTTGAGAAAGCTTTCAGATATCAGTTAAACCTAATGATACATACTGCCAAATCTTCCATTTAGTCACTTCTCTAAAAGCGCAGCGTCTCTAAACCTCTTTGTGAATAACGCTCTTAAACATAACTGCACAAAGAGAAATAAAAGAGGAGTAAATGAGTAGTTCAAAACCACTATTGTAATTAAACGCTGAAGCTTAAATCGTCGTAGACGTAGAGCTTGCTCACGTGAGAAGCGTAGCTTCTAATTACTTATGTATCGACTCAAAAGCATTCGCTGCTCTTTAACTTAAGCTGTGGTATTTTAAACGCCTTGTTTAAAAGGATCTTGCTGTATGTTTAAAACCGTATTTTTTATATTTTTATTTATTTTAAGCGCGCTTTTTACTGTTAACGCACCCGCAAATGAAGCAAAGCATTCAATAATCGTGGGGGCTGAGCAACCTGCTTTATACTTACCGCAATTAAAAAATAAACGTGTTGGGTTGGTGGTAAATCAAACCTCTTTAGTAGGGCAAGCACACTTAGTCGACAGCCTACTGACTAAAAATATAAACATCACTAAAATTTTTGCACCCGAACACGGCTTTAGAGGCGATCACGATGCTGGTGCCCATGTTAAAAATGCAGTTGATAGCAAAACTGGTATCCCGCTTATTTCTATTTATGGCAAAAACAAAAAACCAAGTGCCGAGGCACTTAGCAATGTAGATGTTATTGTTTTTGATATCCAAGATGTGGGTGTACGTTTTTATACTTACATTAGCTCTATGCATTACATGATGGAGGCTGCGGCCGAGCAAGGTGTTGAATTTATAGTGCTTGATAGGCCAAACCCTAATATTGCCTATATTGATGGGCCAATCCTTGAGCGCGAATTTAAATCGTTTGTAGGCATGCACCCAATACCCGTGTTGCACGGCATGACGGTAGGCGAACTTGCTAACATGATCAAAGGCGAGGGCTGGATCAATAAAGCAGCCGATCTACAGCTCAGCGTGATCCCCGTTGATCGTTACACACGCACAACCCGTTATAGCTTACCTGTAAAGCCCAGCCCTAATTTACCAAACGATCAATCAATTGCGCTTTACCCGTCGCTGTGCTTTTTTGAAGCAACCCCAGTGAGCATTGGCCGCGGCACCGATTTTGCGTTTCAGGTTATTGGTTATTCGCCGGTAAAATTAGGAAATTTTAATTTTACACCGCGTGCTATTAAAGGCGCTGCTTTAAACCCTAAATTTAAAAATACAACGATACATGGCCTTGATTTAAGGCAAGTAAACGCCGCAGGGCTAAATTTAACGTACTTAATAAACGCCTACGCCACCCTTAATAAATATAACGTCGACTTTTTTGAACGCGCTGGATTTATGGATAAATTGGCAGGTACTAATAAGCTACGTTTAGCTATTGAAGCAGGGCAGTCGGCTGCGCAAATAAAGCAAAGCTGGCAACGGGGCCTTACACAATTTAAAGCGCAACGAGCGCCTTATTTGTTATATGAGTAAGGCTTAACCATGTTATTTATTTTAAAAAATACTCGCTTCATAAAAAACGCATGGTTAGCCGCTTTGAGTTTAATTATTGTAGGCTGCAGTAGTACACATAATTCATTAAAATCGCAGCCAGTGCTGACTAAAAGTCAGCTAATAGAGCTGCCAAACGCACAAGTTGTAGCCCGCTTTCCTGAGCCTAATCCAAGTAGTCGGTTTTATGTAAACAACCGTGGCACATTTAAAGCGTATAAAGGGCGCGGCCAATTATTAATACAAAACCACAGCGCCGAAAGTGCCGATATTTACATAAACAATCAAAAACTTGCTACCAATAGGTTAACCGCTAATACGCTTTATAATTACAGCTTAGCGGCGCATACTCATAATGGCATAAACACATTTAAGGTAGAAAATATTTTACCTAAAGGCGCAAGCTTAACGCTGCGTTTTGCATTTCCTACATTAAATTTAACGCCTAACAAGCCAGTTGATTTTACTGACGTTGATGAGCTCATTGAGCGTGATATTAAAGCGGGATTTCCTGGTGCGGTGCTGGCGGTTGTTAAAAATGGCGAGCTAATAAAACTCACAGCTTATGGTGATGCAAAGCAGTACCAGCAAAACGATCTAATGCTACTGCGCCCAGAGCCTATGCAAACCAATACTCTATTCGACTTAGCCTCAAACACTAAAATATTTGCTACTAACTTTGCACTCATGAAACTAATAAGCGAAGGGCAACTCAATATAAACAACCCCGTGCAAAGTTATTTAACAGAATACACCGGCGGTGGGCGAGAGCAACGCACAGTAAAAGAGTTACTTACTCACAGCGCAGGCTACCCACCCGTGTTTGATTTTCACCGAAAAGATACGCAGCAAGGCGATGCATTTTATTCTCAAAATAGCCAAACCACTAAACAGCTTTTGCTCACCAAAGTGCCGCTTAATAACAAAAAGCCAATGCAACATGTGTATTCTGATATTGATTACATGATTTTAGGTGTATTGGTTGAGCGCATAACAGGGCAGCCACTAGACGAGTACTTAGAGCAGCACGTTTATACACCCCTTGCACTGAGTAACACGCTATTTAACCCACTTAAAAAAGGCTTTGAGCGCAGTCAATTTGCAGCCACCGAACTTAGCGGCAACACCCGCGATGGACGTATTACTTTTGATAATATTCGAACACATGTGTTGCAAGGCCAAGTTCATGACGAACGCGCATTTTACTCGTTTGGCGGCGTTGCTGGGCATGCCGGGTTATTTAGTAACGCACACGACTTAGCTGTGCTTTGCCAGCTATTATTAAATAATGGCGGCTACGGCGACCAACAATTATTTAGTGCAAGTGCCTTAGCGCAGTTTTTAACGCCGCAAAGCACTGACGAAACGTACGGCCTAGGTTTTAGGCTTGCAGGCAATAACCAAGCACGGCGTTGGCACTTTGGCCCTTATGCCAGCGCACAAGCGTATGGCCATACCGGTTGGACGGGCACCGTAACAGTAATCGATCCCGCTTACGACTTGGCCATTGTTTTGCTTACTAACGCGCGCCACACTGCAATTAAAGGCACACAAAAACGTTATGAATTTACAGGCAAACAATTCGAAACCGCACAATATGGATCTGTGGTATCGCTTGTTTACGAAGCGCTGTTAAATCAATAAATTATCGTATAGGTTAAAATGGGCTAATACAGTTATACCCAATGGCTTATTTGCAGATGACTTGGCAACATCAATCCATTAAGCTAGGCGGTTTACTCCATTAAGCCACTTTTTAAGAGTTGGGCTTAACATATAAGCGTTTAAGCGCGGGTTGTTAATAATTAAGGTTAACTTTTTATGCATTGGTATTCTATTTTACCGCCGCTAATTGCGATTGCTATCGTGTTTTGGCGCAAAGAAGTCATTATGGCGCTGCTAGTTGCCGTGGCGTCTTCTGAGTTTTTACTTGCCCTACAAGGGGAAGGAAATAGCGTATTTACAACATTTTTAAATACCATAGAGCGTATTATTTCGGTGGCAAGTTCGCCGGGTAACAGCCGCATACTCATATTTAGTATTTTAATAGGAGCCTTACTTGCCTACATTCGCGAATCTGGCGGTGTGGCGGCAACGGTTAACTTATTAATGAACAAAGGGGTTGCAAAAGGTAAACGCCAAGTTGGTTTTTTAACTATGTTTACTGGCGTTGCGGTGTTTATAGAGTCAAACCTAAGCGTGCTTACGTCGGGTATTTTGTCGCGCGGCCTGTTCGACAAATTTAAAATGAGCCGTGCACGCCTTGCCTACATTATAGATAGTACCAGTGCCCCTGTGTGTATTTTAATACTACTTAACGGCTGGGGTGCATTTGTGCTGGGCTTATTAGGTAATTACGAATTGGGCGAATCGGCGGTATCGGTACTGTGGGGCAGCGTTGGGTATAACTTTTACGCCATAATTACCTTGGTTATTGTTTTTTACACCATTGCGTTTGATAAAGTACACGGCCCAATGAAAGAGGCCGAACAAAAATTAGAGCTACAAACAAACGAGTTAAAAGAAGAAGTAAAAGGCTCTAAAGCGCGCTTTATGCTAGTGCCATTATTTACGCTAATTGCCAGCATGGTAGGCTTTATGTTTTACACTGGCAACGGTGTGTTGGCAGAAGGTAGCGGCTCTAAATCGGTATTATATGCAACTGTGCTCGCGATTGTGGTTGCTTACTTACTAATGATTAGTTCGCGCCAATTTACCCACCACCAATTGGTTGATACTGGCTTTAAAGGCATGGGTGAATTACTCCCGTTAGTAAGCATTGTTTTGCTTTCGCTTACGCTAGGTGCAAGCTTAAAAGAGCTAGGTACGGGTGTGTTTGTTGCGTCATTGGTAGGCGACTACTTACCTATTTACTTAATAGTGCCTGTGCTGTTTTTAACAGGGGCGGTTATGTCGTTTACTACAGGCACATCGTGGGGTACGTTTGCCATACTTATTCCTATTGGCGTACCGCTCATACAAGCACTGGGTTTACCACCTTCATTGGTTGTAGGCGCTATTTTGGGCGGCGGCATATTTGGCGATCACTGCTCGCCTATATCCGACACCAGCGCGGTATCGGCACTTGCATCGGGGTGTGACCTACTCACTCACGTTAAAACGCAGCTACCGTACGCGTTATTTGGTGGCGCACTGACCTTTATTGCTTATTTGGTTATTAGCATTATTGTTTTGTAAAAACATTTCAGAACGCTACAGTTCCAAACATTTAAAAGCCTGCTTATTGCAGGCTTTTTTGTTTAAAGGTTGCTTACCACCGAGGGCACCGAGGCGCTGCGCGCTTCACAGAGATAAATAGTAATAGCTTTTTATTAATGGGTTACGTTTATTGGGTGTTGTATGGCACTATGTAAAGGAGGATTATTTTAAAGGGAATTAAATGAAAGAGATTAAAGACTTCAATTGGAACACGGAAACTAACCGCTCGGTAGGTGAATATTTTCCTGCTGATAAATTAGATCGAGCTCGCTACGCTACATTCTTATCAAGGCTTTTGGCTCAAGAGGGATTTGACGAAAGCAGGCCTGATGAAGATAAAAAGAAAAACTACGTATTAAATTTAAACGCTGAATGGGGAGCAGGTAAAACCTACTTTCTTAAGCGTTGGTCACAAGAATTAATAGTAAATTATCCTGTAGTTTATATTGATGCATGGCAGCAAGACTATTCAGACGATCCATTTTTAACTGTAATTGCAGGTATTATTAAGCAGCTTAAACTTCAGGCGAAATTTAATATAACTATTCCTAAGAGTGCAGTTTCTATGTTTAAGGCTGTTGCACCTGCAATTGCACAAGGCTTAACTAAAAAAATATCAGGTATCGATTTAGATGAGCTACACACATTACTATTTTCTGATGATGAAATAGATAGTGAACAAAATCAAAATTCCAATAAGCCAACTGGTAGCGACTTTTCGCCCGCAGTAAAGGCGCTTGCACAAAATCTGATTAAAGATCATGAAGCTAAAAACAAAAGCATTGAAGTAATAAAAGCTAAGTTAGATGATTGGGTCAGTAAGTTTGAAAAGCAGGAAGGTAAGTCGTTACCTATATTTATTTTTATTGATGAATTAGACCGTTGTCGCCCAAGTTATGCAGTTGAGATGCTAGAGACGATTAAACATATTTTTGATGTTAAAGGTATCGTATTTGTTGTGGCTACGGATACCGATCAGCTTCAACATACAATTAAATCAATTTATGGTGAAGGCTTTGATGCAAAAGTTTATTTAGGCCGCTTTTTTAATAGTCGCTATAGCTTAAAGCGTCCTGCTTTGAAGGATTTTTTATCAGTACATAGTGATACAACTAAATTTGAAACTACATACTTAGAAAGCAAAAATATTGAACTACTTCCTCATACAGAAACACCCGAAATCGCTTTAGCTAATATCTCAGTTGTATTAGATGCGTTCCAAGTGCCGCCTAGAACAGCCATTCAAATTACTGAACGTATTACTGCCATTATTGCAAATTTACCAAGTGGTAAAAAAGTAGATGTTCTTGTACTCGCTTTTTTGTTTTGTATCTATGAAAAAAAACATTCTTTATATGAAGAAATAATAAGTGATAGGTTCAAAAGAACAGAACGAGGTAGTGATAATAAGGTTATAAATATAAGCCTAGCTGATTTCTTACAAAGAGATATATTAAAAGAGTATTTATCAGCCGAGTTAACCTATTTTATTGAGCCGCAGTCACATATTAGTCTATTTTATCATGACAAGTTTGGTACAAGAAAAAATTGCTATTCCGTGGGAAATTATTCTATTTCATTATCTCAATTTATTGAGAATATTTTTGCCGCAGAAGCAAATCCTTATGATATTTGGGCTTTTGATAGTGATGGCGGTTTAACTGAGTTGCAAAACGCAGAAAAGGCGTTAGCTCAGCATAAAATAGAAGTTTCTCCAGAAGTTACTTTATTATGGCTTAACTATATCTATATCAAAGATGAATACAACAAAATATCTAAAGAGAAATATCGTGATTTTATAGAGCTTTCTTCACCATTAGATTATATGGGCGATAGTTAACTATCTCTGTGCAGCGCGAAGCGCCTCTGTGTTCTCGGTGGTAATTTCATCTGAATTACCGCCACTCAAGCCTTGCACTGCCTCACTCCAACCCCCGCATGTTTAAGCCCTACAATCTGCCCTTTGCCGTTATGTGCCATGGCCAGCATGTCGCCGGTGTTTATGCCACTTTCTACCGCGTGTTTAGTTTTTAAATCACTCAATAGCGACTGCTTAATTTGCACTAGCACCTCGTCATTACAGCTGGCTATGTACCAGTCGTTGTCGACCTTTACGAGCGTGCCGTATTCTATGTGGCGTTGCTGGTGGCGGCGTAAATCGTTTGCTAATTGGGTGTCGAGCGCGCGTTTTTGTTGCGTTATGGCGCTTGCGTAGCTGCCTGTTTGATCTATTTCATGCGTTGTTATAAACGAGTAGTCGTGAATGTCTATGGTGTTTAGTACGGTTTTAGGGGCGGTATTTATTACGTTGTTGCTGTCGAGCACTATAAAGGCCATTAAGCCCAGAGCGCAGGTAAGGCTTGTGAGTTGCAGGGCAAAGCCTAACTTTTTAGGTTGTTTTTGAGCTACGCAGTGTTTTAACGCCTGTTGTTGAGCATGCGAAAGGGTGGTACGTGCTTTACGCGCTTTAAAGTGGTTTGTAAGCTTTTCATCAAACTGCTCATCAGGCTTGTTCATTATAATCTCCTAATAATTGTTTTAGATTTTGTTTGGCGTAGCGCAGTCTTGTTTTTATGGTTTGGGCGTTGCTTTGCGTTATAAGCTCTATGTCGGCAAGGCTAAAACCTTCTTGTTGTAAGGTGATGGCTTCGCGCTGCACAAAGCTCAGTTCCTTGAGCGCCGTGTTGAATGCTTCGTAACTAATGTGTGTGTCACCTATGTTCGAGTCACTACGTGTTAATTCGCTTTGGTTGGCACTTTGCAAAGGTTGCAGGCTGTTTTCGTCTAGCTCCACAAAATGTTGCTGTTTGCGGTATTCGTCTATTAGCGTGTTACGTGCGAGTTTAAATAACCACGCTTTAGGCGTGGTTTGCGCTTGGTAAAGGTGGCGCTTTTCAATTACTTTTAGCCACGTTTGCTGGCTTACGTCGTATGCTAAGTGAGTATTAGATTGCGTAACAAGGTAGTGGTATAAATCGTTACTGTAGAGAGCAATAAGCTGCTCTAAGTGACGGTTTTCTCCACTTTTTGCATAACGCGCCATGCAGTCTTTGCTGGGCGTTTCAAATAACCAAGTTTTAATACTCATTAGCATAGGCGTTTAGTCCGTTAAATAGAGTTATCTAATTTAAAATCAAGTTGAACCGTTTGATCTGTTTGCAATTGTGCCACACCTTCAATCACTTTTGGGCGGTATTTCCAACGTTTAATAGCGCGTAGTGCTTCGCGGTTAAAAATACGTTTTGGTTCGGCGTTTAAAACTACCGCGTCTATTACTTCGCCAGTGGGCGAAATATTAAAGCTAAGTTGTACCCAGCCTTCTATGCCATCACGCGCAGCTGTGGTTGGGTACTTTGGATTTATGCGCACTATGGGTGAGGCATCTCCCGTTGGGCGGTTAAGGGTATTGTTAATGCCGTCACCAAAGTTATCCATTATTAATGGCGGCGCCGTGTTGATTGCCATAACTGGGTCGGCACTCGGTGTTACCCGCGGTGGCGCTTTAGGCGGCATTTTTGGTGTAGGTGGTGGTGGCATTTTATCTATGTGTCTTACTTTTGAATCTTCAGGCACTTTAAATATTTCAACCGTTATTTCTTTGCCAGGGTCTAGTGGTGCGCGTTGGTCGCCACTGATTAGGTATTGCATAAATGCAAAGGCGGCAAAGGTCATTGCTGCACCACCAATAACGGCGGTTGATGTTTTTATAAATGTTGGGTTATTTGTGGTTTCAAGTGTGTGCATAAGCCGCTCCTAGTTAACTCATTATGTGGTTTTCAGAGCTATAACGGGTGGCAAATCAAAAAGGGGTGAAATATTTTTATAAAAAATGCGGGGTTTAGTTACAATAGCGTTTCGCATTCTTTTACTTATTAACTTTTTAGGCTGTTATGCAACTCATTGAAATAAATAAAGCGCGTTACCGTAAGCATTTAAATCGTGTCATTGTGGGCTGTGCTGCTTCGCTTGCGGCGGGGAGCCTAGCTATATCGCAAACGCTGATTGCGTTGTTTCCGGATGAAAGCGGAAGCCATTTTCATTGGAACTTAACTGGTGTGGTTATTACAAGTTTAGCCATAGGGTGGTTGTTAAATAAATACCGCACTCATCCTTATATGACCGAAGTGGTTTATGTATGGGAGCTAAAACAGGCACTTAATAAAATAACCCGTAAAATGCCAAAGTTAAAAGCGGCTGGGCGCGAAGGTAACCCTGCTGCACTATTAGCCATTCATTACAGTTATGCGGGATCGCGTTTATTGTGGCAGCTAGACGACAACCTTATAACAATGGAAGACCTAGCCATTAAACAAGCTGAGTTAGATTCGGTTGCCGCGCAGTTTAATTTAACGCTTAATGCTGACGATTACGAAGAGAGCATATTAAAGCAGTTTTAAAGCCTAATTTAAGGAGCCGCAATGAAAAAAGTACTGATTGTATGTTTAGGTAATATTTGCCGTTCACCTACTGCTGAGGCGGTTTTAAAAGCGCGTGCAAAGGCCTTGGGTGTAAAGGTGGTGGTCGATTCTGCAGGTACAATTGGCTATCACGAAGGAAAATCGCCCGATAGCCGTTCAATGGCGGCGGGTGAAAAGCGCGGCTATAGCTTTAAAGGAATACACTCGCGTAAAGTTCGCACTAGCGACTTTACCGAGTTTGATTTAATTTTAGCAGCTGACAAACAAAACTTAACTGATTTAAAAGAGCAGTGCCCACCGCATTTACACTATAAGTTAGCGTTGTTTTTAGAGTATGGGGAGCAAAGCACAAGTGCCATACCTGATCCCTATTACGGTGGTGACGACGGCTTTGAAAACGTACTTGATTTAATTGAAGCGGCCAGCGATAACATACTTGCTAAAATGTAAGCGCCTCTTATCAGTTTGTTACATTAACGAACATTTGTTTCATTGCCCTTTGTTCCTTAATTAAGTACGATTTATGCTTACTTAAAAGGAATGTTATGAATACAAAAATATTACTACTGGTTTTATCACTTGGTTCGGGTTCTGCTTTTGCTAATGATGTGAGCTTTTCGATTGGGGGTGGCTACCCTTACTTGGTTGTTCCTGAAGCGTCTTTATCGGCAGATAACAATTCTCAGCGCTGGTACGCAAACTATAAAATTGGCCTAGATGATGGCTTTTCAGTGGGTTTTGAACAAGCTGTAAGTAATAACAATAAACACGCATTGGGTGTGTTAGTTGGGGCTATTGGCGCACGTGATACCGATCAACCATGTGAAAGCACAAACACTGACGACATTGCTAGCGAGCTAGGTAATATTTTTGGATGTGCGCTAGGGCAAATATTTGATGATGAAACCACAAATGGTATTGGGCTTACATACAGTTATAACTTTAACGGCTTAAATAATAGTGGTTTTAGACTAATACTTGATGCGGGCTATGGTAAAACAAGTGACAGTAACGAAAAAAGAGCCGATGGGGCTATTCGTATCAGTTACGAATTTTAGGGCGTCGTGAGTAAAAATAAAAAAGGCGCTAAATAGCGCCTTTTTTATTTGTAAAACCGCTAGCGATTTATTTTAAAATCTATTTGCACCTGGGTGCTTGCTACTACGGGGCTTCCGTTTTCAAATTTGGGTGCGTAACGCCATTTTTTAAGTGCCTCTAATGCTGACTTTTCAAATGCGTGGCCACCTTCTGAGCTTATTACTGATGAGTTTTTTACAAAACCCGCGGTGTCTACATCAAACTGAAGAACAACAATACCATCGGTATTTTGGCGGGCTTTATTTATTGGGTACTCAGGCGGTTGGCGATAAACCGGTGTTTGTTCTTGTGAATCTTTCCATGGCACCATTTCAGCAATGGCTAAACAATGTTTAGTTGCTTGCTCGCTTTGACCTGTTTTTTCGTAAAGGTTTACAAGTTTTGAGTGCGCGGTAAGTTCGGCGTTATGATCAAAGCTTAGGTTGCTATCGAATACCGAAACAACATGGTTTAGACGCTCAATCGCTTTTTTATATTTTTTCTTACTTTGCGCAAACGAGGCGACTAAAAAGTCTGCTTTGATTCGCTCAACCGTGTTTTCGTCTAAATTTTCACGGTAGTACTCATCAGCTTCGGTTAGCAATTTTTGGGCTGCACGAAATTTTTTATGTGCAAACTTACTTGCTAACAACGACGCGGCTTCAAATTGCATATCGGCAACAAACTTTGGTTTATTTTGCGCTTTGGCAATGTCGATTATACGTTCGAGATGATCTTCTGCCAAAGACGCTGATTTAGCATTTTCGGCTTTACCTAAAAGTGCGTCGAGTGTTTGTAATGCATTTTTGCCGTGGTTATCAGCTAAAATTGTATAGGCTTGTGAGTAAAGGCTGTAACGCTGTTGCCTGATGTTTTTTTTGCTGCTTGTTGTGCTTGGCGGTGTAATGGCTTTAGCATAATTAATAGCAAGGTTTGCTGTGTTGTCGCTTTTATCGCCGTAAAAAGTAAGGCCTGTAGTGTAAGCTCGTTTTGCGGCTTGCTCAATATCGTGTTTTGTTTCTAAAGCGTTTAGGTAGCTCTGGTAGGCAGTTGAAAAAGCCGCTTTAGCGTTGTCAGCTTGGCTAGCAAGTACATTATTTGTAAAGGCAGATAAACTTAATCCAACAAGTAGAGCAAGGTGTTGTGGCTTCATAATGATCCTTATTAATTGTAAACCTGAACGTTGAATAGTAACGCAATTTTAAATCGCTATATTTAGCGTTAGCTGCATTAAATTTAATTACAATACGCATGTAACTTTACGAGTGAATTTACATTGCTTTCACTAAAGTATTGATTAAAAACAGCAAACTTAAATATTACTATCCTCGTATTATTTAAAATTACGAATAATCTAATTAATAATAATTTACTATACATTATAACCATTGTCATTATACAGGTACAAAAGCCACTATTATGTGCTGATTTAATGTGTTTTTTAATTAGCCTGAACGCTGGTTAAGAGAGTTGCTAACATGTTGAATAATGATGATATTTAAATTTTATTTTTCTAGTCAGAGATTTTCAATGAAACAAGGCGATTTTACGCGTCAATAGCTGGCCCATTGCAAGTAAGTTCAACGCTGTTAGCGCTGAAAATAGCTGCTAAAGATAGGTTTATTATCTAGAGTTAGGGTTAATTAGGGTTAGTCATTGAAAACAGGCGCTGTCGTCGCCATATAATTGCGATAAACAATGTTGTACTACGATCTAATTTTACTCTTTTGTGATATTATCACTTTATTGTCGTGTCGTAGTTATTTAAATATTTGGATTTGTCGTGGCGCAAGTAAGAGCAAGAGTCCAACTTAATGTTGGCAAAAATAGTGATATCCCTGCAGAAATAGTGTCATTTACTGACCTAAAAGATGGCCAAGAGCATATTGCTATGGTGTTTAACAACGCCGATACCGAGCAAGATGTACCGCTTATTCGTATGCATTCGGAGTGTTTAACGGGGGATGTTTTTCATTCGTCACGCTGTGATTGCGGCGAACAGTTAAACGAATGTATTGAAATGATGCACGAGCAAGGCGGTATTTTGCTTTACTTACGCCAAGAAGGCCGTGGTATTGGTTTATACAATAAAATTGATGCTTACGTATTGCAATCGCAAGGTATGAATACCTACGAGGCCAATAACCATTTAGGTTTTGCAGACGACTTACGCGACTTTTCGGATGCGGTATTAATGCTTAATGCGCTTAATTTAAAGCATGTTAAATTAATGACCAACAACCCTAAAAAGCTCAATGCCTTAAAAGACGCGGGTATTGAAGTTGATACGGTTATTGGTACACACGCACACATAAAAGCGGGTGTAGCAGGTAACAAAGCCTACTTAGAAACCAAAATAAAGCATGGCGCACATATGCTAGATATTAAAAAAATTAAAAAACCTTAATATTACTGGTCTGCCTCTGTGATCCCACCCAACGCCAAGTTATACTTGGCGTGTTTCGTTATAAATTAAGAGCAAGTATGTCTACACAATTACGAGTATTTAAAGCAGATGCCGGGCTAAAGTGGTTAAAAGCGGGATGGCTTATTTTTAAAACCCAGCCAATGACGTTTATTTTTATGCATTTATTTATTGGCATTGTGGGCTTACTGTCGTTGTTTTTACCTTTACTGCAAGTGGTTGCTGCACTGGCTACGCCTTTTTTAACTGCTGGCTTTTACCAAGCCGTGCTGACCAAACAGCAAGGCGGTAAAATAATGTTGGCTGACATTCTTAAGCCATTTTCAGTCAAAGGCAACCGTTTGGGCTTGGTTCGTTTTGCGTTATACCAAATGGGGGCGGGTATTTTAATGGCGTTATTAGCAAACGGTTTATTTGCCGATGCCGTAGCAATTATGAGCCAGCCAGGACTTGAGCCTCAGGCTGCACTTGAGCAAACTCTTGCGAGTATTTCGGGTGCGAGTGTTATTTTATTTTTTATGGCCATGCTTATTTATTTAACAGCCTTTGCCTATGCGTTACCGCTTGTTTATTTTAATAAAGAGCAACGTATTTTAACGGCGCTTAAGCAATCGCTTATGGTTTTTTATCATAATTTGTTTCCGCTAAGTGTTTTTGGTGTTATTTGCGTACTATTTATGGCGGTTTCTATGTTCTTATCGTTCTTACCACTGTTGATTTTAATGCCGATTTGCTACATTAGTTTTTTTGTTTCTTATCAGGCGATTTTTATGCCGGTTGTCCCGCCAAGTGACGACAAAAATGTTAAGCCACTTAGCAGTGAAACAAGCGGACGCTTTGACGCTTAATGGATGATAAGTTAAAACAAAAATTAAAAAATTATGTACTTTGGTTACTCGGACGCCAAGAATACTCGCGCCGTGAGTTAACCTTTAAATTACAGCAAAAAGAAGCCACAGATGAGTTTATCGAAAATTTGCTTGATTGGTGCGAAAAGCACAATTTTATAAACGAGCAACGTTACTGTGAAGGCTTTGTAAGAAAACACATTTTTAAATGCCATGGGCTTAAGCGAATTCAAAGCGAGGCTATGGGCAAAGGGATTGACCGTTCGCTACTCGAAAGGGTAGTTGAAGAGCTTGAAGTAGACTGGTTTGAGCTTGCGCAGGATGCGTACAATAAAAAATATTCAAATACACCGGCAAACCTCGATTACAAAGACAAGGCTAAGCGCGTGCGCTACTTAATGTATCGAGGTTTTAGCTACGAACAAATCGATTTTGCAATGCAATCACAGTAAATACAGGTGAGATTTTCACATGCAGCACATGACTACCGCACAAATTAGGCAACAGTTTTTAGACTTTTTTGCCAGCAAGCAACACCAAGTTGTTCCTTCAAGCTCGCTTATTCCGGGCAACGATGCCACGTTATTGTTTAACAATGCCGGTATGGTGCAATTTAAAGATGTATTTTTAGGCGCGGAATCTCGCCCATATACACGTGCAACAAGCTCACAGCGTTGTGTACGTGCTGGTGGTAAACACAACGATTTAGAAAACGTGGGTTACACAGCGCGCCACCACACATTTTTTGAAATGTTAGGTAACTTCAGTTTTGGTGACTACTTTAAGCAAGAAGCAATTAAGTTTGCGTGGGAGTTTTTAACTGAGGTTGTTAAATTACCTCAGGAAAAACTGCTTGTTACTATTTACCACGATGATGAAGAAGCATTTGAGTACTGGTCAAAAGATATTGGCTTAAGTGAAGATCGCATTATTCGTATAGCTACCTCTGATAACTTTTGGTCTATGGGTGATACAGGCCCGTGTGGTCCATGTTCTGAAATATTTTATGATCACGGTGAGCATATTTGGGGTGGTCCTCCAGGCTCTCCAGAGGAAGACGGCGACCGTTTTATCGAAATTTGGAACCTCGTATTTATGCAGTACAACCGTCAAAGCGACGGTACTATGCTGCCTCTACCTAAGCAATCTGTTGATACGGGCATGGGCCTTGAGCGTATTTCTGCTATTTTGCAGGGCGTGCATTCAAACTACGAAATCGATTTATTCCAAGGCTTAATTGCAGCAGCGGCGAGTGTCACTAACGCGCAAGATATGGACGATAAGTCGCTTCGCGTAGTAGCGGATCATATTCGCTCATGTGCGTTTTTAATCTCCGACGGTGTTATGCCATCTAACGAAGGCCGTGGTTACGTACTTCGTCGTATTATTCGCCGTGCGGTACGCCATGGTAATAAGCTTGGCGCACAAGGCGCGTTTTTCTTTAAATTAGTTGCTGCACTTATTGAGCAAATGGGTCAAGCGTACCCAGAGCTTGCTAAGCAACAAGAGATTATCGAAAAAGTACTGCGTATTGAAGAAGAGCAATTTGGTAAAACACTTGAGCGTGGCTTAGCTATTTTAGAAGAAAGCTTAAGCGACCTTAAGGGCGATGTGATCCCAGGCGATTTAGTATTTAAACTTTACGATACGTATGGTTTCCCTGCCGATTTAACCGCCGATGTTGCGCGTGAGCGCCAAATGACCATTGATCATAAAGGCTTTGAAGAATGCATGGCTGTACAGCGTAAAACTGCGCAGCAAGCTGGTAAATTTGGTGCCGATTACAACGAGCAGTTAAAATCAGATAAACACACTGACTTTAAAGGCTACGACAGCACGCATTACAGCGCGACAGTGGTTGAAGTGTTTGCCGGTGGTAAGGCCGTACAGTTATTAGAAGATGGCCAAGAAGGCATTGTTGTACTAGACCGCACACCGTTTTACGCAGAGTCGGGCGGCCAAACGGGCGATACCGGTACAATTACAGTGGCTGGTGGCGAGTTTAATGTGACTAACACCACTAAATTGGGTAATGCATTTGCGCACCACGGTACAGTACAAGGCCGTATTGGTGTTAACGATAAAGTGGATGCCAATATTGATGACGCACGCCGTGATCGTATTAAGAAAAACCATACAGCTACGCATATTTTACACGAAGCATTACGTCAGTTATTAGGTGAACATGTAAGCCAAAAAGGCTCTTTAGTTCAAGCGGATCGTTTACGATTTGATTTCTCGCACTTTGAAGCCGTTACTAAAGACGAACTACGTGATATTGAGCGTGTAGTTAACGACGAAATTCGCCGTAACTTTGCACTTAACACTGAGCTTATGGCTATTGATGATGCTAAAGCTAAAGGTGCTATGGCGCTGTTTGGCGAAAAATATGACGACGAAGTACGCGTAGTAACCATTGGTGATTACTCAATTGAGCTTTGTGGTGGTACACACGTTGAGCGTGCGGGTGATATTGGCTTATTCAAAATTGTATCTGAAAGCGGTATTGCCGCAGGTGTTCGCCGTATAGAAGCAGTAACTGGCGCAGATGCAGTTGCTTATGTAAGTGAGCAAGAGCAACAGCTTAGCGATGTAGCAGCGCTTGTTAAAGGCGATAGCGCATCAGTACTTGAAAAAGTAACTGCGCTTCTTGAAAAGTCTAAAGGCCTTGAAAAGCAAATTGCTCAGCTTAACGACAAGCTAGCGAGCGCAGCAGGTGCGTCTTTACTTGATTCGATTGTAGAAATTAATGGCGTTAAGCTATTGGTTGCAAATGTTGAAGGCACTGAGTCTAAAGCGCTTCGTGGTATGGTTGACGACCTTAAAAACAAGATTGGTTCAGGTGTTATTGCCCTCGGTGTTGCCAGCGGTGAAAAAGTAAGTCTAATTGCCGGTGTGACTAAAGACTTAACTGGTAAAGTAAAAGCCGGTGAGCTTGTAAACCACATGGCTTCTCAAGTAGGTGGTAAAGGTGGCGGTCGTCCTGATATGGCACAAGCGGGTGGTTCTGAACCACAAAACCTTGCTGCGGCACTTGATAGCGTTAAAGCTTGGTTAACTGAGCGTACTTAGGCCTAAGTGGCGTTAATTGTTCAAAAATATGGCGGCACGTCGGTTGGCTCAATAGAGCGAATAGAAGCGGTCGCCGACCTTGTTGTTAAAACTAGGCAACAAGGTCACCAAGTGGTTGTGGTGCTCTCGGCTATGTCGGGAGAAACCAACCGCTTAATTAATCTTGCCAAACAAATAGATTCCCGTCCTAGTAACCGAGAACTCGACGTGCTAATCAGTACCGGCGAGCAAGTATCGGTTTCGTTATTGGCTATGGCTATTATCAAACGCGGCCACTCAGCCGTAAGCCTGCTTGCCGATCAAGTTAATATTCAAACCGATAATATGTTCGGTAAAGCCCGCATTACAGACATTGCAGCTACACGTTTAAAGCATGAACTTGAGCATAACCGTATTGCTATTATTGCCGGGTTTCAGGGGCGTGATGTTGAAGGCAATATAACAACACTTGGCAGAGGCGGCACTGATACGTCGGCTGTAGAAATAGCTGCGGCTATAAAAGCCGATGAATGTCAGATCTATACTGATGTTGACGGCGTATATACTACAGATCCTCGGGTTGAACCTAACGCACGAAGAATGAGCCAAGTGACCTTTGCTGAAATGCTAGAGTTAGCAAGCTTAGGTGCTAAAGTATTGCATATTCGTTCTGTTGAGGCGGCAGGTAAACACAGTGTTCCATTAAGGGTGCTTTCGAGCTTTAACCCCGATGAAGGAACATTGATTACGTTTGAGGAAGACGATATGCCAAGTAAAGTTGTTTCAGGTATTGCATTTAATGCAGATGAGTGCTTAATTAAGGTACAGGGTGTGCAAAGCGGCACTCAAAATCTTGTAAAAATATTGAAACTTTTTGCTGATAACGGCATCGAAATAGATATGATTAATCAAGTTAATCATATCTTTGAAAAAATAGACTATGCTTTTACTGTGCATTCGAACGACTACCCGCAAGCACTTGAGTTACTAACCGAGCAAAAGGTGTCTTTAGGTGCTGAAAATATAATCGGGCTAACAACCATTGCAAAAGTATCTGCTGTTGGTATGGGAATGAAATCGCACTGGGGTGTTGCTAGTTTATTTTTCGATGCCTTAGCAAATGAAAATATCAATGTAGTTTTAGTGTCTACATCAGAGATTAAAATTTCAGTTTTAATAGATGAAAAGTATCTCGAACTGGCAGTTCGTGCATTACACAAAGTATTTTTAACGGAAAGTAGATAGATAGTGAGTTTTTACTTACTTTTTAGTCTATTTTTCATTAATATGGATAGGCGGAATCTTATAATTTTTATTGGAACATGGGAGCAAGAGAATGCTAATACTAACTCGTAGAGTAGGTGAAACCCTTATGATCGGTGACGAAGTAACAGTGACCGTTTTAGGAGTTAAAGGAAATCAAGTTCGAATTGGTGTAAACGCACCAAAAGACGTTTCAGTGCATCGTGAAGAGATTTACATGCGTATACAAGCTGAAAAGTCTAACCCTAATCCGGGCAACGCTTAATCAACACGTATACTTAACTAAATAATTTATTTAGCTAAGTCAAAAAGCCACTCATTGAGTGGCTTTTTTGTTTATAAAGTCGAGCATTTCATCTGTGAGTATTTGCTTTGAAATATATTGCAGGCTGTTTTTATTTTTAATTAACACGCCCCGTGGCGTTTCAATTACCTCAGCGATGTCTTGCCAAGCTAGTTGGTAGCTTTTGTAGTGGTTTGCCGATTTAATGCCTTCATCATCAAAGGTGAGTGTAACCTCAGAGCCTGATGCTCGGCTAAACATTTGTCTGGTTACCCACCATGGCCTGCGGTAATAAAAAGCAACGCATTCAAGCACAGCAACCATGATCAAAAATGTTCCTAAATAATGATCAGCTAAACCGTAAATGCTAAATAAACCAAGCGAGACTAAAAGTACCAGTAAAAAGTACTTAGGTTGTGCGCGTTTGCTGTAAGGAAGTGACTCGTCAAAGCATTCGTAAAAGTAGGGTTTATCAAGTGTGTAGGTGGTTGAAAATGACATAGTGCCTTGCTTTAAAAATCGTTTTATATATTTTAGCAAGTTCGCTTATAAATGAGCAGCTTTATAATACGTGCATTTATTTTAGGCACAAAAAAACGGCTTAAGAGCCGTTTTTTTAATAATATGCTAACTATTAACAGTTAGTTTCTTCAGCGTTTACGCCTTCTTTCACTTCTTCGCACGTATCTTCAACAGAATTTTGTACATCTGTTACTACTTCATCAATACGTTCACCGGCTTCTTCTGCGTTGTTATCTTGACAACCCATGATGAAAAAACTTGCGAAAAGACCAATTAGTGCTGCTTTTAAAGTTGTAGAGTTCATAATGTAATTCCTTGTAAATAAATAAAATTGTAGTGTTAGTTTAGTATATGCCTACCTGGGCGATTTACCACGTAGCGCACCTGAAACTAACGAAATAACTAAAAGTACTATAAAAATAAAGAATATAATTTTTGCTATACCAGCTGCGGCACCTGCGATACCACCAAAACCTAACACTGCAGCGATTAAAGCAATAACTAAAAATGTGATTGTCCAGCGTAACATTGTTTTCTCCTTGGTTATCAAATTTGTACACAATAGCTAATGCCAGTACTGTGCCATAATATATTTTTGTTTTATATCAGTGTCTTGTGTGCTTTTGTTTGTTTTTTGACTTTGTTAAATTGGTAACTTTTACGTTGGGTTGTGTAACTTATTCACACACAAGTACAGGTTGCAATTAAAGGGTGCTTAAAAAAGCCCTCTTGGTAAGACCAATTAACAAGTTTGTTTTTTTCTACACATTATGAGTGATTTTAGGTTCAGTAAAGTACGGGAAATTCGGCTTTGTTAAAAATTCAGCTATAGCTTAAAAATATAGTGAGTATTTTTTGTGTGTATTATGGGGTGTTGATGGATAAGGGTTTTTGCTGTGGTTAATAAATTTGGTTATATGTTATTTTTATTTTAATTGGTTTTACCAATTTACAATAGCTAGACAAAGATATTTGTTTTGTTATTATCTAGTGAATAAATATTTAACTAAATCGACTTTTTATTTTCGATATGGGTTTCAAGGGGAGAAAAATGGATATAGGTGCTGTACTTACAACCGCTGGTAGCTTAATGCTAACAGGTATGGTTGGAGTGTTTGTCTTTCTTTCGATATTAATTGGCGCAGTTACAATAATGTCTAACTTAGTGGCGCGTTTTAGCCCTGCTGAAGTTGCGACTCCAGTTAAGTCACCATCGTTTAAATCTCAAGGTGTGCCAAATGAGCACATCGCTGCTATTAGTGCTGCCATTGCTCAGTACAAATCAAATAACAAATAAGGGGCACACACATGGCTAAATTAAAATTAACAGAATTGGTTCTTCGTGATGCGCATCAGTCATTACTTGCGACGCGTATGCGCTTAGATGACATGCTACCGATTGCAAGTAAATTAGATGATGCAGGCTACTGGTCAATAGAATCGTGGGGCGGTGCGACCTTTGATTCTTGTATTCGTTATTTAGGTGAAGATCCGTGGGAGCGTATTCGTGCGCTTAAAAAAGCGATGCCAAATACTAAGCAGCAAATGCTATTACGCGGTCAAAACTTATTAGGTTACCGCCATTATGCTGACGATGTTGTTGAAAAGTTTGTTGAGCGCGCACACAAAAACGGTGTTGATGTGTTTCGTATTTTTGATGCTATGAATGATGTACGTAACCTAGAAACAGCCATTAAAGCGGCTGTTAAGGTAGGTGCTCATGCTCAAGGTACTATTTCGTATACGGTAAGCCCTGTTCATACACTTGATATGTGGTTAACGCTAGCTAAGCAATTAGAAGAGCTGGGTTGTCATTCAATTTGTATTAAAGATATGGCGGGTTTGTTAAAGCCATATGACGCAGAAGAGCTTATAAAAGCGCTGAAAGAAACAGTGTCGATTCCAATTGCTATGCAATGCCATGCTACAACAGGTTTAAGTACTGCTACGTACCAAAAAGCGATTGATGCAGGTATTGATATGCTTGATACCGCTATCTCGTCTATGAGTATGACTTACGGTCATTCAGCAACAGAAACCATTGTAGCAATTGTTGAAGGTACAGCGCGAGATACTGAGCTTGATTTAAACCAACTTGAAGAAATTGCAGCTTACTTTAGAGATGTTCGTAAAAAATACGCTGCATTCGAAGGTAGTTTAAAAGGCGTAGATGGACGTATTTTACTCGCTCAAGTACCTGGTGGCATGTTAACTAACATGGAAAACCAACTTAAAGAGCAAGGTGCCGCTGATAAGCTTAACGAAGTACTACTTGAAATACCGCGCGTACGCGAAGATTTAGGTTTTATTCCACTTGTTACGCCAACGTCACAAATTGTAGGTACGCAGGCAGTACTGAACGTACTAACCGGTGAGCGTTACAAAACAGTCACAAAAGAAACAGCAGGTGTATTAAAAGGCGAATATGGTTTAACACCAGCTCCAATGAACAAAGAGCTACAAGAGCGAGTACTTGATGGGAGCGACGTTATTACGTGTCGCCCAGCTGACAATATTGCGCCTGAGCTTGAAACGCTTGAAGCTGAGCTATTAAAAGAAGCGCAAGAACAAGGTTTAACACTTGCTGATGATAAAATTGACGACGTACTTACTTATGCACTGTTCCCGCAGGTTGGTTTGAAGTTTATCAAAAACCGTAACAATCCAGATGCGTTTGAACCAGCTCCTAGCGTAGAAGATAATTCAAGTAAGTCACCAGCTAAGGTGTCAGCCAAAGGTAACAGTGTTAAGGCTGAGCAATATAGCGTTAAGGTAGACGGTAAGGTTTACGACGTTGTCGTAGCGCAAGGCGGCGAGCTTAAAGAGGTAGCGTTAAAAGATTCTGAGCACTTACCTCAGTCTGCTTCGGTTGCTTCGGGTGAAACGCTAAATGCACCTTTAGCAGGTAATATTTTTAAAGTTAAAGTGAAAGCGGGCCAGGTTGTAAACGAAGGTGATGTTGTTGTGATTATGGAAGCCATGAAAATGGAGACTGAGGTTCGCGCAATGCATACTGGTACCATTGCTGAAGTGCTTGTGTCTGAGGGTGACTCAGTGACCACTGGCGACGCAATTATTGCGCTGGCTTAAGGAGTAAATGTAAATGGAAGGTCTTTTAAACCTTTGGCATGCTACTGGCCTTGCTAACTTTACGCTTCCTGGCTTGATAATGATTGCAGTAGGCTGTTTGTTATTGTTTTTAGCGATATCTAAAAACTTTGAGCCACTGCTTTTATTACCAATTGGCTTTGGCGCGATATTAACTAATATTCCGGTTGCTGGTATGTCTGACCCTGGTGGGCTTTTGTACTCAGTTTACTATGTAGGTATTGATACCGGTATTTTTCCGCTATTAATATTTATGGGTGTTGGTGCATTAACTGACTTTAGTGCGTTAATAGCAAACCCTCGTATGTTATTGCTGGGAGCTGCAGCTCAGTTTGGTATTTTTGCGACCTTATTTGGTGCAATTCTTCTCAACTTTATTCCGGGTTTTGAGTTTACGCTGCAAGATGCATCGGCTATAGCTATTATTGGTGGCGCTGATGGTCCAACGGCAATATTTTTAGCATCAAAATTAGCGCCTGATTTATTAGGTGCCATTGCGGTAGCGGCTTATTCATACATGGCGCTAGTTCCAATTATTCAGCCTCCTATTATGCGTGCACTCACAACAACAGAAGAGCGCCAAATTAAAATGCCTGAGCTACGTAAAGTATCTAAAAAAGAAAAAATTATTTTTCCACTTATGGTACTTACTGCAACAGCCATGTTTTTACCAGCGGCGATACCACTAGTAGGTATGTTCTGTTTGGGTAACTTAATGCGTGAGTCGGGTGTTGTTGACCGTTTAAGTAACAGTGCGCAAAACGAAATTATCAATATAACCACTATATTTTTAGGATTAGCGGTTGGCTCTAAGCTCGCTGCAGATGACTTTTTGACAGTAGAGACTATTGGTATTTTAGTGCTGGGTGCGCTTGCTTTTGGTATTGGTACGGCATCAGGTGTGTTTATGGCTAAAGGCTTAAATAAAATATCTAAAACCCCTATAAACCCGTTAATTGGTGCCGCTGGTGTGTCAGCCGTTCCTATGGCTGCGCGTGTAGTTAATAAAGTAGGGCTTGAAAATAACCCACATAACTTTTTACTTATGCACGCAATGGGCCCTAATGTGGCGGGCGTTTTAGGTAGTGCTGTTGCCGCAGGTATTTTGTTGGCACTTGTTGGCTAAATTGATTTTAGATTTCAACCAACCATTGAGCGCAGTTTACTGCGCTTTTTTTTGTCTGAAACTTCTGTTCGTTAGTGGTTTCTTGTTTTGAGATTTTTGTTTAAAGTGGTGGTTCTTCGCAATTTTAAGGATAGTCATTATGCTTCACACTCCACTGGCTCACTATTTACCTAATGTTAGTAAACTTGTATTTGGATGTATGGGGTTGGGAGGCGGTTGGAATAAAGACCCAATTACCAGCACACACCTTAAACAGACCCACGAGTGCATTGATAACGCGATTGAAGGCGGTATTAATTTTTTTGATCACGCAGATATATACACTTTTGGCAAAGCTGAGCAGGTATTTGGTCAAGCGCTCAGTGAGCGACCAGAGCTTAGAGAGCACATATACATTCAGTCTAAATGCGGTATAAAGTTTGCTGATGAAAAAGGGCCTAAGCGATATGACTTTTCAGCCGATTGGATTGAACAGTCTGTAGAAAACTCACTTAAGCGATTAAATACGCAATACCTTGATGTACTCATGCTACATCGTCCAGATCCTTTGATGGAAGTTGATGAAGTTGCACGTGTATTTAGCTGTTTAAAAGAAAGTGGCAAAGTAAAGCATTTTGCCGTATCAAACATGCAGCAACACCAAATGAACTTTTTGCAGCATGCTCTTGATATGCCTATTGTAGCTAACCAAATAGAGGCCAGCTTACAAAAACATCAATTTATAGATGAAGGCTTGTATGCTGGTAATAGCGACGGTAAAGACATTAACTTTACGCCTGGTAACATTGAATATTGCCGCAGCTTTGACATTCAAATACAAAGTTGGGGGAGCTTGTGCCAAGGTTTGTATACCGGCGGTGATTTATCAAATGCGTCGCAAGCCGATATCAATACAAGTATTTTAGTAAATAAACTTGCTGCAATTTATGGTACCTCTGCTGAGGCAATTGTACTTGCGTGGCTGCTGCGCCACCCTGCGTCGATTCAACCCATTATTGGCACTACTAACGCTAAGCGTATAAAAGCATCGTGTGAGGCTATTAATGTTCATTTAAGCCGAGAGCATTGGTATGCCTTATACGAAAGCGCAAAAGGCTGCGAAGTGCCATAAAGAGGGTTTTTAATGAACGTAATTATTATTTTAGTTTGTTTATTTATAGCATTGGCAATACTGATCCCATTACTTGAAAAGTACCAAAGCAAAATGGGGCTTGAGGGGGCGGCAAAATACAGTAAATATATTTGGCCATTAGTGATGAGCTCTTTAGTTATTCAACTTATTTATGTATTAATGAATTAGGTGTGTAAAGCTATTAATATAAAATTAAGATGCGAAGCCTTTAATGTGGAACGGCTCTATGTGAGCTGACTAACTTATTTTTAAAACAAAAACACTAAAAAAGCCCTTGCAGGCTAAACCTGCAAGGGCTTTTTAATAAATTAATAACGCGGTTACTTAAGTGCTAGTTGTAACTCGCGGTTACGCTCTAATTGAGCAATAAAGTTTTCGGCAATAGGTTTAAATTTAGCAAGCTCAGAGCGGGGGAGTGGCTCAGACTTTGGTAATTTAACCGTTTTAGGATTACGGTGAACACCGTTAACCAAAAACTCATAATGTAAATGCGCGCCAGTCACACGACCAGTAGCACCTACAGTACCAATTTTATCACCTTGTTTAACCTTTTGACCTGTTCTAACAAGCTTTTTATTAAGGTGTAAATACTTAGTGACATACTGTGTGCCATGGCTAATAAATACGTAGTTGCCGTTGTACTTGCTGTAACCTGCCTTAACGACTTTACCGTTACCCGATGCAACAACAGGTGTGCCAGTTCGTGCCGCGTAATCAATACCACGGTGTGCTTTTACTTGCCCAGTAACTGGGTGTAAGCGACGTGGATTAAAACTCGAGCTAATATATTTAAAATTAACGGGGGCACGTAAAAATGCTTTTTTCATACTGCGGCCTTCTGGGGTGTAGAAGTTTCCATCAGTATGTCTAATTGCTGTAAAACGCTGCCCTTGGTTAATAAACTCAGCCGCTATAATTTTACCAGTACCTATAAATTCGCCTTCAACATAGTGAGACTCGTAAATTAAGCCAAATTGATCGTTTTTACGAATGTCGTTAGCAAAGTCCACATCCCAACCAAAAATATCAGCAAAGTTCATGATTTGGCGTTCGCTTAAACCCGCTGCAATTGCAGAAGTCCAAAAGTTGCTAGAAATTTCGCCGCCAGCTGTTTTTGTCAGGGTTTCTATTTCTTTGCTATCTATAGATGTATTGTAGTTACCTTCGTCGTCTAAGGTTACATACAGCGTATCTGTCTTAGAAATAACGTAACGCAATTGTTCAAGTGCGCCGTCTTTACCTGTTGCAAAGCTCAGTACTTCGCCTGGGTGAATTTTAGTTAGCTTACGGGTTTCTGCGTTAGTGTTAATTAGCTTATGTAGCGTTTGCGCTGAAAAGCCCGCGCGTTTAAATATAATTGCTAAGTTGTCGCCCGTTTTTACTTGGTGGTCGACTAAATCGTACTCTGGAAGCTTTTCTGCTGCTTGCTCTGAGTTTAACTCGGTAAGTTTTTCGTTGTCATCGACTTTAACTTGAAGCTCGTAGCGTTTGCCAATCTCTAATGCGTTAGCATTGTTGTCTTTGGACGCTGTTGCTTTCTCAGATGGAAGAAACGTTAAAGCGGCAATAGCAGAAACCAAACATAAGATAAGCAATTTGTGTTTTTTGGGGAGGGTATTAACCACGTGAACCATAACGTGCCTTTTTCTGCTGTCAAGATAATAAATACATAATATTGCAGGATATACCTAATATTGTGCGAATACCAGTGCTTTGTAGATTTTAAATCGCGCTGAATTACGCTAAAATCGGGCTTTATATGCCTTTTTAGCGCTTAATTTATCTCAGACTGTGCGCATTTTATTTAGTTGCATTAATCACTTAAAAAGTTGTTTTAATTAGGTAGAAATTTGTTATGTTAGTTGCATATATAAGTTTGATTTAGCCCTTGTTAAACTAAGGTTATACAAAACAACTAGTAGCCCTCTTTGTTGGCAGAATTTTGGAGTAATAGACTGTGGATTTACAAACCGCTCTTGCAGAGATAAAACGCGGTGCAGAAGAAATATTAATTGAAGACGAGTTAGTTGAAAAACTAAAGTCGGGCAAAAAGTTAAAAATCAAAGCGGGTTTCGATCCAACAGCGCCAGATTTACACTTAGGGCACACAGTACTAATTAATAAAATGAAAACTTTTCAAGACTTAGGTCATGAAGTTATTTTCTTAATTGGTGATTTTACAGGAATGATTGGTGATCCAACCGGTAAAAATGTGACGCGTAAACCGCTTACCCGCGAAGATGTTCTTGCCAATGCTGAAACGTATAAAGAACAAGTTTTCAAAATTCTAGATCCGGCAAAAACAACCGTTGCTTTTAATTCAACGTGGATGGAAAAGCTGGGTGCTGCAGGCATGATTAAATTAGCTGCAAACCAAACAGTTGCGCGTATGCTTGAACGTGATGACTTTAAAAAGCGTTACAATGGCGGGCAGCCAATTGCAATACATGAATTTTTATACCCGTTAGTGCAAGGTTGGGATTCGGTTGCATTAGAATCTGACGTAGAACTGGGTGGTACCGATCAGCGCTTTAATTTACTAATGGGGCGCGAGCTTCAAAAAGTTGAGGGCCAAAAGCCACAAACTGTTTTAATGATGCCATTACTTGAAGGTACTGACGGCGTTCAAAAAATGTCTAAATCTTTAGGTAACTATATTGGTATTACTGATGCACCAAATGATATGTTTGGTAAAGTTATGTCGATTAGTGATGTATTAATGTGGCGCTATTACGATTTACTAAGTGGCCTTTCGATTGAGCAAATAGCAGCACAAAAAGAACGTGTAGAGCAGGGGACTAACCCGCGCGATATCAAAATTGAACTTGCTAAAGAGCTAATTGCACGTTTTCATAGTGAAGAAGATGCACAAGCTGCGCACAACGATTTTATTCAACGCTTTCAGAAAAAAGCGCTGCCAGATGAAATTCCTGAGCTGACAGTAACCATTGCAGAAGACACTATTTTAATCGCTAACTTATTAAAAGAAGCTAATTTAGTTGCAAGCACATCAGAAGCGATGCGCATGATAAAACAAGGTGCAGTTAAACTTAACGGTGAAGAAAAAATCACTGATACCAAACTAGAAATAGCAAAAGGCACAACCGCTATTTATCAAGTAGGTAAACGTAAGTTTGCAAACATTACCGTAGCTTAAGTGTGTGGGTAATAAAAAAAACCAGCTTAGGCTGGTTTTTTTTATACTCAATTTTTACTAAGTAAAGCTCAAATGCTTTTTAGAATTTCAATACACACAATAACGAGTACCCAAAAGGCGCGCGCCTGATTAAGCCGATTTAAAACCGCTGGTACATCGTCAGCGTTAGGTAACCTATCAGTACCAACCCGCATTTTGTTATGCCGCTTATTAAAGTACATAGCGGGTCCACCTAGTTGCACGCCAAGTGATGCAGAGCATGCACTGAGTAACCAGCCTGTATTTGTTTGATAAAAGTGTTGGCCGTAGTGTTTTATGTAGTGAATACTTTGTTTTGTGGCCTTACTTGCAGCAATTGTGAGTGTAAGTAAACGCACCGGGATATACTCAATAACAAATAAAATAAGCTTTAACGGTTTTAAAAATTCGCTGTTTGGTGAAATATCACCACGCCATGCTTGCTGCATTAAGGTAAGTAGTCGGTAACCAAGTGCTGCAACTGGCCCTAAAAGTAAAAAAACAAATATAACCACAAAGTAATAACGAGCAGTACGAAGTATTAAGCTTTCAATGAGGGCTTTAATAATTCCTGTGGTTGAAAGCTTGCTGACTTCACGAGCAAGCAGTGGTTTTAATAGCTCGCGTGCGGCTGACTTTTGGTTTTGTTTAGTGAGCTTTGCAATACGAAGGGCTTTTTTATTGAGGCTTTGGCTTTCAAGGCAAAGGTATAAAATAAGGCCTGCAAGTAGCTCTGGGTAAAATGCAAATTCAAGTAGCAATATAACAATTAGTAAAACAACACTGAGCACCAGTACGCTTGCAAGTATGGCTGCTAAATAGTGGTAGCTGTTTGTATTTTGTTTATTATAAATACGTTTGCCTATGGCGCTAAATACGGCCACTAAAACGGTATTCGGATGGTACCAACTAACGAGTGGTAAAAAGCGCTCAGCAAGGAGCGCTATTATAAACACAATAAAGTCCAAATGGTTTTGAACAATATTGCTAAGCATTTACAGTGTTACAGCTGTTAGCTTTTCAAGCAGAGCAACAACCATTTTAGATGAGTTGATTGATGCTGTTTCTAAGTATTCTTCAAACGACTGTGGCGATTCTTTGCCAGCAATATCAGACATTGAACGAATAACAACGAAAGGAGTTTCAAGCGTATGACAGGTTTGCGCGATAGACGCACCTTCCATTTCTACAGCAAGCATTGAAGGAAAGTCGCTGCGGGCTTTATCAATACGAACAGGATCACACATAAAGGTATCGCCAGTACAAATAAGGCCAACTAACGTTTTAACTTCGCTAATTTGTGCAATAGTTTGCTCGGCTGCTTCAACTAATTTAGGGTGCGCAGTAAAACCTGCAGGCATTTGTGGTACTTGGCCAATTTCGTAACCAAATGCAGTTACGTCTACATCGTGGTGACGAACTTCTGACGATATAACGACATCGCCAACACTTAATGATGGATCAAAACCGCCAGCAGACCCGGTGTTAATTACGCAATCAGGCTTAAAATTATCAATAAGTAATGTAGTTGCAATGCTTGATGCTACTTTACCAATACCTGATTGAACAAGAGTTACTGTGCAGCCCGCTAATTCACCAGTGTAAAATGTAAAACCTGCTTTAGTTAAAACAGCTGGGTTTTGCATTGCTTCACGCAAAATTTTAACTTCTGGCTCCATTGCGCCAATAATACCAACATTCATAGTGTTTGATTCCTGAGTTTGAATAGCTTGATTATACGTGAAGTTAGCAATAAAAAACAAAAAAGCGAGACATTTAAAATGCTCGCTTTAAATTCAAATTAAGTCACCTGATAATTATATTTCGGCTAATGCTGTTGAATGGGCTTTAGCTTGTGAGGGGGATAAAACAGCAGGTTTGTGAACTCGGTTACGTAATGGGCGCTGTGCTGTTGGTGCTGGTTTACCCAGTTTGAACATAATGGCATCGCGTACTTCTGATGGGCGATAGCCCGCTTTTACCTTCATGCGAATGTGTGGAATACCTGCAGCTTCTAAGGCACCATTCACAAACCAGTCGCGCTGGGCTTTGTGGCCATCTTTATTTGCGTTATTTACTAAATCAACAGCTGCCACGATGGTCATTTTTTCTTTGTCGATTAACACAAAATCAAGCTGCTTATTTTTGGCTTTAGCAATAGCGGCACGTTTTGATTTAGGTGATAAACCTTCTTTACAGTCGATCACATCAATAAGCTTAACTCGACTCACTATTTTATATTGATCGCCAATAGCGCGTTCTAACAGGTTTAAAAAGGCGCTTTCTACTTGCGTAAATACACTTTGTTTACGTTTAAAAGGATAAGGATTACCGCCGTCGTCACTAAATTTTGACGCGGCAATTGATGCACCTACCACTAATACTAAAATCGACAATAAAGCGAATTCCATACGGTAACTCCATAACAACAAATTGACACTGTTTTGTTAAAGCAAGTACCGTGCCCAAATATTGTATGTGATTTACCGAATGGTGATTTAAGTTAACGCAGGTGTTTTATGCCTTATACCCGCCATTAATACCTTTAACAGCAACCGCCACAGCGTCGTGGGCGTGAAGCGATTCGTAATGGTTTATTTGTAGCCAGTAATCTGCGTAACCGTCTGTTTCTAATATTGCTTTAATTTTACGCGCGGCATCTTCGCAGAACATTAAATTTTGCCCATTTAAACGGGCAAATTCTTGTTCATCTTCACGCTTTACTGCCGCTTGCACTGGCGTTTTAAGCTCGCCTTCAAGGGTATTTATTAAGTTAACTACATCAAACTCATTAATGTTGCTATTGAGTTTAACTTTTACGTTAGCAATTGAGCGCTGCGAGTGAGGGGTTGCCACAATGCCTTGTGTTGTGCCAAGCCACTCAAGTACCTCTTTTTGGTTGAGCGTGTCTTGGTTAAATTTTTCACTAAATGCGTTTTGTATTAGCTGGCGTGCAAGAGCCGCCGAGCAAGGGCAAGTTGATGAGTAGGTAACATCAACGGTTAGCTCGAAACTAATAATATTGTTTTCAATTGTACTTGTAAGTGTGATTGGATAGCTTTTCCAGCCAGCTTTGCCACTCAATAGAGACTTACGGCGAAGTGGTAGCTCAAATTTAAACTCAATCTGTGCCTTATTACTCAACCCTTCATGGCTAGATATAAACGTATTTAGTGCTTGGCTAATTGTTTGAGGATTTACTTGTTGCTCTGTTGAGAGTAAATCAAGCGCTAAAAATAGGCGCGACATATGAATGCCTTTGGCGTCTTCTTTGTGCAAGTTAACAAATGCTCGGGCTTTGGCATTAACAGTAACAGGGCTTAAATCACGCGATTCAAAAATAAATGGCAGTTCAATTTCACCCATGCCAACCCAGTCTAATTTACCTGTTTGTAATGCAGGAGCGGTGTCAGCTATATCGGGCATATTGGTTTGCATGCTATGTTACTCGTTATTGGCAATGATAAGGCGCATTATTTTACACGAAATAATCAATGGCTGAAACGAGGACTTTACTGCCCGCTAAAATTGCGTATGAATATTTTCTGTTTTTGTCGCACAACATGAAAATAGCGAATAGAAAAATGCTAAAATCTGTAAATAGCATTGCCTTTCTTATATTTAAGCAAACAGCAAAGAGATAAAACTACGTATGACCGATTATTCTTTGAGCCCTTGGGTTCGAGTGCTTTCAAGTTCAATAGCGCGATTTGGTGAGTTAAAAACAGCTGCCATTTGTTACGCTTTATTTTTAGCAGCGTCTCTTATTTTATCGAGCATGTTTTACTACGTAGCTATAGGCGAATTGTTTCTTGTAGATATTTTGGCCGTGGTATTTTTTTCAGCTGTTGTGTCCCCTTTAATTATAAGCGTACTTATTAATTCAATTCGTCAGTTAGATGCTTCCTACGCTTACTTAGATAGCGCAACTAAACAAGAAAAACTATTAAACCAAACACTTAAAGATAATATTAGTCGACTTAATATTGAAATAGATGAACGTAAAATGGCTTTTCATGCTAAGCATCGCGCCATTGAAGAATTACGTAGAGAAATTGCCGAGCGTAAAAAAACACAGCAAGAGCTTGCTCAGCAAAGCATGTTACAACGCTCAATTGTTGATTCATCCCCCGATCTATTTTATTACCGCGATAACAATGGGGTATTTGCTGGCTGCAATAAAATGTTTGAAGAAGTAATGGGTAAATCAAGCAGTGAGCTTATAGGTAAAACGCTTGAACAAATATTCCCCAACGACTTTTTATCTGAAGTATTGCGCACAGACAAAGAGGTAGAACAAACTCACAAAGCACTCACTATCGATGTAGGTTATGAAGTTGATGGTGCAACGCGCTGGTTTGAACTACGAAAACTTCCTTTTATAAACGATGAAGGCGACTACATAGGTTTACTTGGTTTTGGTCGTGATATTACTAGCCGTAAAGAGGCGGCTGAGGCGCTTGAAACCGCATATAAAGATAAAGGGAAATTTATAGCCACATTGAGCCATGAGCTGCGTACCCCGCTTAACGGCATTGTGGGCTTAACACGTATGTTGCTCGATACCGATCTAAATAAGCAGCAACGCAGTTGGTGTAACACGGTTTTTTCAAGTGCTGAAACGCTCGGTAATATTTTTAACGACATTATAGATTTAGATAAAATAGACAGAGAGCAACTCGATATTGCCGCCAACTCTATTAATGTATCTGATTTTATAAACGATGTTGTGAATTTTGCAGGGCTAATAACTGAGCAAAAAGGGCTTGAGTTTGATATTGAACGAAATGGCATGCTTGATATATATGCACTGCTTGATCCTACTCGTTTACGCCAAGTGGTTTGGAACCTGATAAACAACGCAGTGAAATTTACCCAGCATGGCAAAGTAACACTTGAATGTAGCCGTGAAAACCGCCCTGAAGGCCCGTGGTTAGTTATTAAAATCTCAGATACAGGGCAAGGTATTCCACAAGAGCAGCTTTCTCGTATTTTTGATATGTACTATAAAGCACCTGATTTACAAGGCACTAATGCAATAGGTTCAGGTATTGGGCTTGCGGTAACTAAAGCGCTAGTCACGGCAATGAAAGGCAGTATTACAGTAAACAGTACAGAGGGTGAGGGTAGTTGCTTTACAGTGCAAATACCGCTGAGCTTATGTATTGCGCCTACAGAGCAAAGTTACGTTGGCCGAGAGCTTTATATTTTACTCGTTGAAGACGTACCACTTAACGCCGAAATAGCCACTAATTTATTAGAACAACGCGGTCACGAAGTGTTATGGGCAGAAACCGGCGAAGATGCTCTTTCGTTTGTAGATACTGAAGACGACCTAGATTTAGTATTACTTGATATGCAGCTACCCGATATCAATGGGGACGAAGTTGCAAGGCAAATTCGTGCCGATAGTCATTTTGATAATCTGCCTATTGTTGCACTAACCGCTAATGTAAGAAGTGCAGAAGAAGAGCTTGAAGGTATTTCTATTCAAGGCGCTTTAGCTAAGCCTATTAATACAGTAAAGCTTGATAAAATGCTTGCTGACTTATTTGATATTAAGCAAGCTCAATGCAACGAGCCACAGCTAAAAGTAACCGACGAGGCACTTAAAAATATTGATGCGCATTTGCTAGATGTTGAAACAATAGAAGACTTTGTGAACTCAATGGGGTTAGTTGTCTTTAGACGCAGCAGTCAGTTATTCGAAAAGCTAAATCCGCAGTACCAACAAGAACTGCTTACATCATTAAATACAGGTGACAGGGAAGAGTATAAATCGGTTGCGCATAAGCTTAAAGGTGCTGCAGGCTCTGTTGGTTTAAACGATGTTCAACTGCATGCAAAAGTGATGGAGTACGGCGCAATAGAGGAGTCTGATGAGGTGCTTAAAGAGTGGCTGCTTGTGTTGGAAGATAAAATAAATGAAGGACAACATGCCCTTCATTTATTTTTACAGCAATTAGAATAAACGCTGATTAGCTGTCGATTTTACCAATAAAGCGGTAGCCTTCACCATGAATAGTGCTGATAAGCTCTGATGTAGAGTTATCACTTTCAAAATGCTTTCGGATACGGCGAATAGTTACATCAACAGTACGGTCGTTTGCACGAAGTTCACGCCCAGTCATATGTTTAATTAGTTGTTCTCGGCTAAAAATACGACCTGGAGAATCAAGCATTAAACGCAGTGCTCTATACTCGCCTTTAGGCAAGCGTTTAGCATCGCCATTAGGTGATGTTAAACAGCGACTGTTTTCATCTAATTCCCAACCGTTAAATGTAATAACGCCATTTGTTTCAAGTGCTGATTCATCGTCACTTAATCCTGTACGCGTAATAAGGTTGCGAGCTCTAATAGTCAATTCACGAGGGTTAAATGGTTTAGTAATGTAATCATCAGCGCCAATTTCAAGCCCTAAAATACGATCAACATCGTTATCACGACCCGTTAAGAAAATAAGGCCTACTTTGCGTTTTTGGCGTAATTCACGAGCTAATATAAGGCCGTTTTTGCCTGGAAGATTGATATCCATAACTACGAGATTAACGTCGTCGTTATTTGTAAGCTTGTCATGCATGTCATCGCCATCAATGGCTTCAATAACTTTGTAACCTTCAGCTTCAAATAAACTAACGAGGTTTAGTCGAGTTACGTCTTCATCCTCTACGATTAGAATGACTGGCGTTTGCATTATTAATTAACCTTTTTGGAATATTTTATTTACAAAAAATCGGTATTTAGTATAAATCCGACTACTAGAGATTATAGGATTATATCCAATTGTTAACAAGAAAAAACAAGTTGGATGAAAATAAAACAGCAAGAGTTCAAAGTTTGCTCAAAAAGCCCGTGCAAAAACTACTGTTAAATTGATCAATACACGTATGAAGTTCATTTACTTTGAAAATTTATGGACCGGCTGACTATGCAAAACTGTTAGACAATCAGACAAATTCAAAGTTAAATTATATCACTATCTAATCTTTCATCAATGTATGTGATATCGCAAAAGTAATAAAGTTCAAAAAATTGCGCTCTATAAACGATAACTATTACCCTTACTTGTCACATGAGGCATAAATATAGTCGATAAGTAGTAATTCAAGGAGTGTAAGCAAATAAATGCGCTTGGTTACTTCACTTTTAAGGGATGGTTATGATGAATCGCGCACCGTGTTTTTTTTCTAAATCAATTAATATGTGGCCACCTAAAGCTTGGGTTACTAAATTGTAAACTAAGTGCATACCGAGTCCACTTGCCCCTTGCCCTCTTTTTGAGGTTACAAATGGGTCGAATATTCTGTGTTTAATTTTTTTATCTACGCCTTGGCCGTTATCGCTGTATATAATAGTGAGCTTTTTACCTGTAAGCTCTACGTCAAAGCATATCTCATTATTTTCGGTATCAGAAAATCCGTGTAGTAGTGAGTTTGTTATTAGTTGTATAAGTACTTGCTGTAATGGTTCTGACTTGCTTTCTACGGTTAAATCGGTTGCACAATTTATGTTTATAACAGGCTTTTTCTCTTCAAGCTCAGAGCTGATTGATGTCAAAACATCCGTTATTAACTTATGGATATTGATGTAGGTTGTTACGTCATCATCCTGAATAACCGCTACCTTTTTAAAGGTTGAAATTAAGTCGGCTGCACGGTTTAAGTTACGATAAATTAAGTCTAGGTTTTCAATACCGTCGTCAATAAAACGCTTTAATTGATTTGAAGTCAGCTTTTTGTCATCAAAGCTAATTTGTAAATCGGCCAACTTATCGCGCAGCAAAGTAGAGCTTGTAATACCAAGGCCTATTGGGGTATTAACTTCATGTGCAACACCGGCAACCATTTGACCAAGTGATGCCATTTTTTCATTTTCAACAATCTGCGTTTGATACTGATGCATACGCTCAAGGGTTGATAACAATTCTTGATTTGCCTCTCGTAAGGCTATGGTTCGTTGGTTTACTTTTTCTTCTAACCCCTGGTTAAGCTGTTTAATTTCTTCTTTGTCTTTTTCATGGCGAGTCAATTGTTTTTGGGTGCGTCTAAGCATGATATTTAAACTGTTAGAAAGCGCTGATATTTCTTTTACGTCGGTTACTGGTGCGCGTACATCGTAGTTATGATTTTTTGATACGTCTTGTAATAGCATACTAAGCCGCTCTATCGGTCGAGCTATTCTTTTTTGAACATTTATTGCGATAAAATACACAACAACAAGTATCAGTAAAGTCAGAAAGACATCTACAACTATTTTTTGTTTTATATAATCGTCTAAGCTTTCAAGACTCCCGCGCATGTATACATGACCAACAAGCTTTTCATTATGAAAAATTGGCTTTATTAGTTCGATATCTTCGTTGGTTATACGTGGTGTTTTTAGTTCTTCAATGCTGTCGGTTCGAAGGGGGACTGGTGGCGTTTTTTTTGCATTGAAACTAATAAAAAAAACAGGTTTTTGAGATGCTTGCTCAATAGAATATACATGTATGTTTTTAACTAAAGGGGTTTTTTCAAAGTATTTGAGGCGTTTCTCTTCTGTTTCTCTGTCATCTTCAAAAACTGATTTCCCAGCATCAAAAGCAACTATTTCCGCCAAAATAACGAGCTTACTCACTATTAATTGTTTTTGCTCTTTAACACTTAGGTAAGTCGATATAGAAATCGATAACGACAAGCAGATAGCAGTTATAAGCATTATTAGATTTATGAGTGCTTTACGAATACTGCTTTGATGAACTTTTCTAGGCATTATTAAAGTGTCGCCTGAGTCATTAAGTTTATTATTTTATTAGTTTAGCAAAGAAGGCATAGAGTGCCGCAAAAAAATACATAAAATTAAGTATACATTCAAATACTAAGCTAAACATATTAATTGTTTAACTTAGCATTTAAGCGTGTTTAACTGCTATATACGGCAAATTTATTGTTTTTGAATACGGTTTGATACGCTTCAAATTGTGTTTCTAAAATTGGCGGGTATTTTAAAAAGCTGTTTGCAACAATGGTTAGCTTTCCGTTTTTAGTTAAATGCTGTTTAGCGTTAGCTAAAAACGTTTCTGCAACGCTGTAGTCTGTAGCAATTCCTGTGTGAAACGGCGGATTACTCACTATTAAATCAAACTTACCACTAATATTTTTAAGGCCGTCACTGAGAATTGCTTCACCAGTTACCCCGTTTAACTTTAAAGTTTGAGTTGTTGCATAGGTTGCAAGCGCGCTTACGTCACTACATACAAATTCAAGAGCTGTATTTTTTAACCCTAAAAAGGTCGCAATTAAGCCAGCACCACAACCAAAGTCGAGTACTTTACCTTGTTTAGTTGAAGGGGCATTTTCGAGTAGCATTTTCGTACCAGCGTCTAAACAGCCATGGTTGAACACGCCAGGTACGCTGATAGCTGAAAATGATGTATCGGCAATACTAACGGTAAATGTTTTATGGTAATGGCTAATATCAAATTGCGCATTAAGCTCAATTTGAGAAAATGAGTAAAGTACGCAGTGTTTAGCCGAATCAATCTTATTACTATATTGAGCTTTGCCTGCTAATTGTTTTTCAATCGATTTAACACCACTCTTATTTTCGCCAACAACTAATAACTCTGCGTCCGTAGTTATTACAGCGCGAATGTTATCAAGGGCCATTAAAAGCTCTGGTTTTGATTTGGGATAATAAAGAATGACTAAATCATAATCACTGCCGGTAATAGTGTGGTTAACTTTTACATCAACACCATGAGTATTTTCAGCAAATTCACCATTAGCATGGTTATAGCTAAACGCTGTAATTTTGCTATTTGGATTAAGCGTTTTAAGCTCAGCTAAAAAGCCATCTTGAACAAAGTTGACCACCAATATAGATTTACCCGTTAATGCCTCACTATTTCGCAGCAAAAGTAAACTTGGGTTGGTTAATACGCTCATAAATGGCTTTGCCTTACAGTATGTTAAATTAATATAAAAGTGTAATTACTTTGTGCGCTCAAACATTAAGTCCCAAACGCCGTGACCTAATCGGTGGCCGCGTTGCTCAAATTTGGTAAGAGGGCGTAAATCAGGGCGAGGCACATAATCGTTAGTTTCTGATTGATTTTTATAACCGGGGGCAGCTTGCATAACTTCTAGCATATGTTCTGCGTAGTTTTCCCAATCAGTAGCCATATGAAAAACACCGCCTATTTTTAATTTAGAACGTAGTTTTTCAGCAAATTCAGTTTGTACAATACGGCGCTTATGGTGGCGCTTTTTGTGCCATGGGTCTGGGAAGAATAATTGCAATGTAGTTAGGCTTTCATCGCTTAGGCAGTCAGCAAGTACTTCTACAGCATCATGTTCAAACACGCGTAAATTAGTTATACCCGCTTCGTCGGCATCCATTAAACATGCACCAACGCCTGGGCGGTGTACTTCAATACCAATAAAGTTTAGGTGTGGAGCATTTTTAGCCATTTCTACAAGCGACTTGCCCATACCAAAGCCTATTTCTAGGACTACATCATTGTTGTTGCCGAATACTTGGCTTAAATCAAGCATGCCGTTTTTATGCTCTAAGCCCATTGTTGGCCAGCATTTTTCGATTGCAGCGGCTTGGCCTTTGGTTAATCGACCTTCGCGTTTTACAAAACTGCGAATGGTGCGGATGTATTTACCTTCTTGCTTAGCTTGCTCTAGGTTGGTATTGCTTGATTCACTCATATCTAATTGGCCTGACAAAACAATGTGTTTAAAAATGGTTGCATATTATCCCTGACGATGGCCTCAATCACAAGTATTAGCTGGTTTTACAGCCTCTATAGCTTGATCTTTTTACTCACTGCAATAGACTGACCCGCCATTGAGCATGAGTAAAAGTATAATATGTTGGACTTAAATAAAGAGCAGTCTCACTGGTTTTCAAAGCAAGTAGTTGATTGGTATCACCTTCATGGCAGAAAAACGCTGCCGTGGCAATTGGGTAAAACACCTTATAAAGTGTGGGTTTCTGAGGTCATGCTTCAGCAAACTCAAGTTGTTACTGTGATCCCATACTTTGAAAAATTTATGAAAAGCTTTCCTGATATTATCGCTTTGGCGAATGCCGAAGAAGATCAGGTACTACATCATTGGACTGGTTTAGGTTACTACGCCCGCGCGCGAAATCTTCATAAAACAGCAAAAATAGTTCGCGACAAATACAACGGACAGTTTCCGCAAACGCTTGAGGAAGTTATGGATTTGCCCGGTATTGGCCGCTCTACAGCAGGGGCTGTATTGTCATTGTCACTTGGTCAACATCACCCCATTTTAGATGGTAATGTAAAGCGAGTATTGGCACGCTATTTTATGGTTGAAGGGTGGTATGGTGTAAAAAAAGTAGAAAACCAGCTTTGGCATTTATCGTCGCAATTAACACCTAAAAATAATGTGACAGAATTCAACCAAGCTATGATGGATTTAGGTGCAAGCTTATGTTCACGTAGCCGTTTTGATTGTGAGGCGTGCCCGTTAAATAGTCGCTGTGGTGCGTTTAATGCGAGTAAAGTTAAAGAGTTTCCTCATTCTAAGCCTAAAAAAGCAGTGCCTAAAAAAAGCTGTCACCAGCTAATTATAAAGTGCGACGATAAGGTCCTTATGGAAAAACGCCCTAGCTCTGGTATTTGGGGGGGATTGTTTGGTTTTTTTGAGTTTGCTGAGCGCAAACAGCTAGATGACTTTTTAGTTCAACATGGCTTTAAATCAGAACTTGAACCATTGGTACCATTCACCCATGTATTTTCTCACTTTGAGCTGACTATTAACCCACATATATTAAATCTTAAACAAATCCCGGATGTGATTAACGAACGGCAGCTAGTTTGGTACCCGCTAGATCAATCAGTAGAAGTGGGTTTGGCTGCACCAACTAAAAAGTTGGTTAAACAAATTGCACCAATAGGTTAAACTATTTGCATTTAACGCTTAAGAGAAATTAATTATGGCACGTACTGTATTTTGTCAAAAGTTACAAAAAGAAGCCGAAGGCCTTGGTTTTCAACTTTACCCGGGTGAGCTTGGTGAAAAGATCTTTAATAACATCTCTAAAGAAGCTTTTGCTCAATGGCAACATAAACAAACTATGCTAATTAACGAAAAGCATTTAAATATGATGGACCCAGAGCATCGAACATTTTTAGAAGAGCAAATGGTTGGCTTTCTGTTTGAAGGTAAAGACGTAGAAATTGAAGGCTATAGACCGCCAGAAAAATAAATAGTTTATTAAAAAAAAGGGGCTCAAAGCCCCTTTTTATTGCTAATTATTTAGCTATTAAGTGCTAAAACTCTTCGTTTTCTTCCTCTGCCTTTCTAACTTGCTCTTTTAAAAATTGAGCCGCTTTAGAATATTCAATTTCTAACTGGTCGCGTAAATCAATTAATTCATCAGTTGTTAGTTCGCCCGCTTTGCATTTATCTTCAAATGCGCCGGCAAGCTTACCAACTGCTTCTGCCCCAATGGTTTTAGAAATAGATCTGAGTTGATGACAACCCTCAATTATTTCTGCCAGGTCGTTGACCATAACGCCTGAATTTATTGATTTAATTAAACTTTGACTTTGCTCTAAATACATTTTGAAAAAGCGCAGTTGTTTTGCTTTATCGCCATTTACGTATTTAGCGACTGCATCCATATCTATTGGCAATGCTGTGTTTAGTTGAGGAGTTAGCGCTTGCTTAGGAGCTTGCTTGCTGCTCCAGCGTTTTAAAGTATCTTCAAGCGCATTGAGTTCTATAGGCTTTGTAATAAAGTCATTAATACCCACTGCTAAACAGCGTTCTTTTTCACCTTTGAGAGCGTTAGCGGTAACTGCAACTATATAAGGTTGTGCATCTATGGCTTCTAATAATTCAGCTTCGTTACGAATTTTTTCAACCATGTCGTATCCCGACATTTTTGGCATGTGTAGATCGGTTAAAATAAGTGAGAAATTGTTCTTTCTCCACATATCTAGGCCTTCTTCGCCATTGTTGGCAACCTCTACGCCATACCCTAATATATGCAATTGGTCGGTTAAAACTTGCTGGTTTAGAAGGTTGTCTTCAACTAGCAAAATTAATTTATTTGATTCTCGAGCTTGCTCAACATTTAAATAGTTATTTAGCGACTTTGCTTTTTTAATTTGTTTTGGTTGATGCAAGCCTGCGGCAACCAAAATAGAAAGCATAAAGTTTGACTTACAAAGCGGAGATGCATTTATGTAAAAAATGTTTTTATGATTAATGGCCGCTTCATCTAGTTTGCTTAATACGACTACTTGCTGATTGTAATCTTCAAGTGAGTACAATAAGCGCCTCAATAGAGAGTTAATATCATCAATATTATCTATGCCGTCTGCAACCCAAATAGCACCCTCTGTGTTTTGGTGTTGTTCAATTTCTTTTTCTGTGTGCGCGTAAATAACTTTTGCACCCATAAACGATAAATAACGGTACATTATTTTTTCGCGTTGAAGGTTGTTACTTACAACAATAATTGGTTTGCCGTCTAAGGCATTCTTATGAGCATATTTTATTTTACCAGAGGTGCTAAAAGGTAGCTCAACGGTAAATTCACTGCCAATACCTGCATGGCTATTTACATGAATAGTACCTAACATTAACTCTGTTAGGCTCTTACAAATAGAAAGCCCTAACCCTGTGCCACCAAACTCTCTGGTTATTGAACTCTCAGCCTGAACAAATGGGCTAAATATGTCTCTTAGCTGAGCTTGTGTCATCCCTTTGCCGTTATCGGTTACGCAAAAGCGCAAGGTAAAGTGGTCGGCGGTGTTATGCGCAACCTCAACCGAAATTCTCACATGGCCTTGGGTTTTTTCATCGGTGCTTGTGAATTTAATTGCATTGCTGCATAAATTATAAAGTACTTGGCGCACACGTACGCTGTCACCGACTAGATTTACTGGAATATCAGGCGCAATTGATAGTTCTAAATCGAGTTCTCGTTTTTTAGCGACCGACGACAAAACGCGAGTTACTTCTTCTAGGGTGTCGCTCACTGAAAAAGGGATTGGGTCTATGTTGAGCTTACCAGCTTCAATTTTAGAAAAATCTAAAATATCATCCAAAATGCTCAGTAGTGAAAATGCTGATTCGCGAATAATAGTACTTAAGCGATGCTGAGCACCATCAAGGTCTGTTTGACGAAGCAAATCGATAGTACCAATAACACCATTCATAGGCGTTCTGATTTCGTGGCTCATAGTAGCCAAAAAGGTGGTTTTAGTTTCGCTAGCTCTTTGTGCTTTTAAGGTTTCTCGCTCGAGTGCAATAGTGCGGTTTTGCACCTCTGACTCTAAACCATTTTGTAGTTTTTTCAGTTCTTTTTGTACCGACTCGTTATCGCTAAGGGCTGTTTGTACTTGCTTAAGAAGTACATTTATACTTTGTGCTACAGAGCCTAAACCAATATCTAGCTGTTCATTAACATTACTATTGTAGTTACCTTGCTCTGTAATAGCCTGAAGTTCTTGCGAGAGTGAGTCAGTGCTTTTACGCAAACGGCCATTAATGTATACGTTAAAAAGTAACGCGAAGATAAATAAAGAAATAACAGTTGCGATTGCAACGCCATATGCAATCACTTGAGAGTCTTGCATGCTTAATGGTGGTGGAGCTAACTCTTGTTTTATAATTAGCTCACCAATTGGCTGATCGTTAAGTAAGAGAATATGATGCAACACACCTGTGTTCTCATTATATTGTGTAATTTTGATGGACTCAGGTGCGGTCTCGCTATTGCTATAAACGAGTTGTGTATCAGAAGTCGCGCTGAAACGATAAATAGTGTATTCAAATTCATCATCTAAAGAGGATGTTAAGTCGAGTAATTGCTTAACCTTGTCTTGGCCGTACATTGTTAGCGCGTCGATCATAGGCTGATTTAATGTAGATGCGAGTGTTTTAATATTTACCGATGGCTCAGGTTTAACTGTTTGTGTATCGTTTTTGATGTAGAACGAGTAACCAAATACAGCAAGGGCGGTAATTGCAATATTAAATATAAAAAAAAGTGGTAATAACCCTTTTACCGGCGAAGAGAATTTACTCTGCATTGAATGTTCCCATTGATGTGTTTTTGCTATTTTAGCTATTAGCATAGGTATCTGAACTAATCGTACCATTTACCAAAAATAATTCACTACGGTTTTAGTCTAATTTAGTTTTAATATTTCATATATATAGACTGATTTGTGGTAAAAATGTACGTTATCAATAAAAAATGTACTGAGTTGCTTGAAAACCGTTCAAACAGTCGTAAAGGATAAAAAAAAAGTTGACTTGTAAGGGCAAAACTCGTTTAATACGCCGCACGCCCAGATAGCTGACTTAGTAGATGTTGTTGGGAGTTACATTAAAAACCAGTTAAGGTTTTTGATTAGCACTGTTAAAGTGCCTCGATAGCTCAGTTGGTAGAGCAGAGGATTGAAAATCCTCGTGTCCCTGGTTCGATTCCGGGTCGAGGCACCATTTATAAGTTTATCAATCTTCAAAATTGATG